>CAJOQK010000188.1 GCA_905236885.1 uncultured Bacteroidales bacterium | reverse complement strand
TTTGCCCTGGAGTGCCAAAGATGTTTTCCAGTATGTCATCAAGGAGTGCTGCTTCATTGACAACCAGCGTTCCATGCTTGATTACCGCATCATGGCCATCTGTCCGATGTTCTGGTATGAGCCGCAGACTGATGCTGTTCAGGAAGAGAGCGAGGATGACATGCCGGCAGTCACCAACCGCCGTTGGAGGCAGTTCAGTTGGATTGACTATGAGATGTTCCGTCCTTTCATGGCCAAGAACGAGGCGTTCAACATGAGCAATTTCGCCCAGAACAGAACTTTTGACGACGTGTTTCTGCAAAGACGTTTCGCAAGCTTCATCAAGGCTGAGTCTAATGTCTATAACGATCGTGAAATCAACCACTATATAGTGAACGGTTTGGATCAGATATTGGAATCCGAGCGCATCAAGGAGCAGATTCGTCAGGATGAAAACGACATGTGGGAGTACTAAATCTTCCAGATACCAAAAAAGCGGACAAAAGTCCGCTTTTTTTTTTGCCCATTTTAGTCTTTTGTATGGATAAAATGGCTATCTTTGCACTCACAAACAACACACAAACCCTAAAAAATGAAAAAAATAATATTATTATGGTGTTTTTGTTTTGTAAAAATTTCTTTTTTACAGGCTCAGACTGAGGCGAAAGGGGCAAAATCGGTCGGCTTGTGCCATATTTTGGCGGCGGAAGATGGCTGGAGCCTTTTCAACCAGAGCTCCCAAATGGTATCATCCCCTTCGCAGTGGATGCTGCAGTGTCATACACGTATTGGTATGATTCCCATTACTCAGGCCGCTGTCGGCTATCTGCACACCCTTCCTGAAAAATGGAGTTGGGGGCTTGGTTTTAACCAGAATGGAATGGGTGATTTCCGGCAAAGGGAGTATGTGGCGGCCTACGCTCATTCTGTGGGACCGCATTTCTCCCTGGCCCTGCAATGTCAGTATGTGGCGTTGTCCTACACCGACCGTTATTATGGCGTGTCGCGCGGAGGCAGTTTCTCCCTTTCAGCCAGCTGCCAGCCTTTGCCGGCTTGGAACTGCTGTTTTTTGTGGGTTAATCCCTTTTTGTTTCACTACCGCTTCCAAAGGGAAGCTCCTGCTTTACCTTCACAATTGTGCTTCAGTGCTATATACCATTGGACTTCCCAACTTAGGAGTTATTTGGAATGTACCAAGGCTGCGGAATTCCCTTTTAGTGCCGCTTTCGGTTTGGAAAGGGAGTGGAGTTCCGTTGTGTTCAGATGTGCGGCCTCTTTACCTGAATTCCAGTTTTCTTCGGGATTGGGCATGCGATGTGGCAGGCTGTATTGGGATGTGGCCTGCCGTTATCATCCCGATTTGGGCATGGAACTGGCTTTCTCTATCCAACACCAAACTGGAAAGCTATGAACTGGAAAGCTGTTTTTTTGCTCTTGATTTGTTTTGGATTTTTTTCTCCCGTTTCGGCCCAATGGCAGGACAGTGTGGCCTTGCCGCAAGGTATGGCGGAGGATTGGGAGGAGAGCCTGCTCTATTATGCGACGGAGGGTTATGAGGAGGTGGAGGAGGCCGAATGGCAGGCCGCTCTGGAGGATGCTTTGGAAAACCCGCAAAACATCAATGCGTTGGATGAGCACTATTTGAAGCAGGTGCTGCGACTGACAGCCTACCAATATTACCACTTGTGTCGTTATGTGGATTTGTACGGTGCCATACAAAGCTATGCGGAAGTGGCGGCTGTTGAAGGCTTTTCAACGGAGTGGGTGCTGCAGTACCAGCCCTATTTTACTGTTGGAAAGCCTGTCGTGAAATCCTCCTTTTCGTGGAAGCGGCTTCCGAAGGGAAAGGGGACATTGCTTGTGCGGAGCGGACAGGTACTGGAAAAGCAGGCGGCCTATCAGGGGGAGAATCCTGCCTACGAGGGTAACCCCATGCAATTGTTGGTGAAATGCAGCTACCGCTGTGGTGATTTTTTGCGTCTGGGCTGGACTGCGGAAAAGGATGCGGGGGAGAGTTTTTTCCGGAAAAGCAACCGGCAGGGCTTTGACTACAATGGCTTTTACCTCTCATATCAGGGAAAAGGATTTGTCCGGCAGCTGTTGTTGGGAAATTATCAGCTGCATTTCGGGCAGGGGATTGCCATGGCGATGGGCTTCCAGCTGCAGTCCTCCGATCCGGAGTCGGCCGGAAAAAGCAATTTTATCAAGGCGCACACTTCGGCTGGGGAATCCCAGTTTTTGCAGGGGGCGGCCTGCCGTCTGCAACTGTTCCCCAATGGAAGCCTGTCGCTATTCGCTTCCATGCAGCGGACGGATGCTGCCATGAATCTGTCTGATACGGGCAGTTTGGCGGAGCGTCTTGCCCACACGGGCTATCACCGGACTATTTCTGAGCGGGCGAAGGAAAAAGCGTTGCGGCAGCTGATGTGCGGAGCCTACGGGGAATGTCGGTATCGTTCTTTCTGTGCGGGTTCCGGCGTATATTTGCTCTCGTTTGCCGCGCCTATACAGCAGCAGTCGGGGCTTTATAACCTGTTTGCATTCCACGGTAGTGATTTGGTCAATTACAGTGCGGATTACCAATGGAACTTAAAAAAAATCCTGTTTTTTGGGGAACTTGCCATGGATTCCCGTGCGGCCATGGCTTGTTGTAATGGTTTGGTTGTGCATGCGGATGACCGGCTGGACATTTCACTGTTATGGCAATGCAAGTCCAAAGCGTTCCAGTCGGTTTCGGCCCTGCTGCAATCCGCTTCCGGCTATAGCAATGTGCATAGTCTCTCCTTGAAAGCCAAATTTCTGGTGGGTCGGCAGGGTGTTGCACTCCTGACTTGGGACGAATGCCGCTATCCTTGGCTCAAATATGCGGTTGAGTCACCTTCCAGGTCGTCCGCCTTATATGCACGTTGGGATGGAAAAACGGGAGGGTCTCTACAGTATAGTCTTCTGTACCAGTGGAAACGGGCGGCAACAAATCAGTCAGACCTACACCTCAGGGGGATAGCCTATCCGCAAATTCACAGGGGGCTCCTGCGGCTGACTTGTCAGCCGCAGGAGCGCTGGCATTGCAAAGTGCAGTTGGATTTTCGTTGTTTGCAGCCGGAAGGGGCTTCGGTGCAGAAGGGATTGGCATTGACACAGTATCTGATATGGAAAGGAGAAAAAGTGCAGCTTACCACAGGGTATTCTCTGTTTGATGCGGAGAATCAATCTGTTGCGCTTTATGTTTCCGAGCCGGATTTGTCTGGAGCCGCCTCTTCGGTATGCTATAGCGGTAGGGGTATGCATGCTGTTCTGCTTTGCAGTTGGAAGCCTTGTCGTGGAATCTGTTTTTATGCCAAGTATTCGCGAACCCGTTATGCCGACCGGCAGTCAATTGGTAGCGGGGCCACTTTGATAGAAGGCAATCACAAATCTTATGTCAAATTGCAAATGGTTTGGAAATTTTAGCTATTTTTGCGTTTTAAAAACAACAGTTGGATATGGCGGAATTGGATTTGCAGGTTTTAGGTCAGTTCGGTAATTTGGAATTGATAGCCAAACAGATGGTGGAGGGGTTCATTACAGGGCTTCACCAAAGTCCCTTTCATGGTTTTTCGGTGGAATTTGCCGAATACCGCCCTTATAATACGGGGGAGTCTACGCGCAACATTGACTGGAAACTCTATGGCCGCAGCGACAAGTTGTTCGTCAAACAGTTTGAGGAGGAGACTAATTTGCGATGCCAGATTTTGATAGATGTCTCTTCCTCAATGTATTTTCCCAAAATGCCGCAGGTTTCGTTGGCTCATCCCAACAAGCTCTATTTTTCCATCTATGCGGCGGCGGCAGTGATGCAGATGTTGCGGCAGCAGCGCGATGCGGTGGGATTGACCCTGTTTGACCAAAATATACTTTTTCATTCCAGAGCAAAGTCCAGTCCGGTACATCTCAAGCTGCTATACTCGGAAATGGAGAAGTATATGAAGCCCTACGAGGAACAATTGCACCAAGGGACAGACATTATCCGGAGCCTGCATGAGATTGCGGAGCGCATACACCGTCGTTCTTTAGTGATAGTTTTCAGCGACATGTTTGATTTCCATAAGGATACTGAGGAACTGTTTCTGGCTTTGCAACATCTGCGGCACAGCAAGCACGAGGTGATCCTGTTTGAGGTTTGTGACAAAAACAGGGAAGTTGATTTTGATTTGGAGAACCGTCCTTATCGGCTGGTGGATATGGAAAACGGTGAAGAGCTGAAAATCAATGCTACAGAGTTAAAGGAACATTACCAGAAGGCCATTTCCGCTTTTCGGGACGAATTGAAGGTGCGTTGCGGCCAATACCAGATTGATTTGGTGGAGGCTGACATCAACGAGGGATTCCATAAGGTGCTGATGACCTATTTTTTAAAAAGAAAAAGAATGTGTTGAGAAGGGTTTAAGAGTTTAAGTCACCAAATCACTAACCATGAAATCATTACAAATAACCCAATGGGCGGAGGAGGACCGTCCGCGTGAAAAAATGAAGTCAAAAGGGGTATCTGCCCTTACAGATGCCGAGTTGTTGGCCATTCTGCTCCGTTCCGGCACCGTGAACTCCAATGCGGTGGAAGTGGCGCAGCAGATTCTGGCAGATTGTGAATGCAGCTTGATAGAATTGTCACATAAACAGTTGCGGGATTTGCAGTTGTATGAGGGTGTGGGGGAGACCAAAGCGATGAGTATAATTGCGGCGCTGGAGTTGGGGCGGCGCAGGCGGGTCTCCGAAGCGGTGAAACGCAAAATCATCCGTTCCAGTGCCGATGTGTACGATTACATACAGGACAAGATGTCCGATTTGGATTGCGAGGAGATGTGGGTCATCACGTTGAAAAGCAATCATCAGGTGCAGGACAAGTTCTTTGTGAGCCGGGGAAGTGTGCGTGCGGTTCCGGTGGATGTGCGTTGGATTTTCAGGCAGATGCTGCAACGGAATGCGATGGCGTTTGTCTTGTGCCACAACCATCCTTCGGACGAGTTGGTTCCAAGCCAGCAGGATATCCAATTGACCCGCCAAATCAGCCAGGCCGCCTCCCTTTTGGAAATCCAAATGCTGGATCATCTGATTGTGGGGAGCCATACCTATTTCAGTTTCAAGGATGCGGGTATGCTTTGACAGGGACGGCAATACGTCCGGAGAACTTCTAAAGTGGACTAAAAAAAATTCCTACAGATGATTTGGCTTTGAATTCGGAATCATTTGTCTATTGATATATAAATATCTATAATTTAATAATTTAAAATAATATTTCCGTTTGTAAACTTTTTTTTTCTGAAAATTTTAGCATGGAAAAGCGAATTAGTATGTTTATTTTGACTACTTTTGCACCCGTTGATTTCAAAGAGTCGGCATAAGAAGTAAACAAATATTTTAAAAAAACAACAGATATGATTTATTTGGACAATTCTGCCACCACTTTCCCCAAACCCAATGTTGTATATCGTTTCATGACCAATTTTTACCGCAAACATGGTGTGAATCCTGGCCGTTCCGGTTTTGATGCGGCATTGGAGACAGAAGAAATCGTTTATAACACCCGTAAATTATTGACGGAACTTTTTAATGGAGGCGGTGATCCCAACCGTTTGACATTCAGTTATAATGCTACGGATTCATTGAACATGATCCTTCAAGGCCTTGCGGAAAAGGGGGCGCATGTGGTCACCAGCATGCTGGAACACAATTCCGTGCTTCGTCCGCTCTACTGCATGCAGCAGCAGGGTTTGATTGATGTCACCTACGTACCTTTCGACAAAAACGGCTATGTGCATCCTGACGACATCAAAAAAGCGTTGCGTCCCAACACTAAGTTTGTGGTTCTGACCCATTGTTCCAATGTGATTGGAACCATCCAGCCGTTGGCTGAGGTGGGGAAAATATGCAGGGAGGCTGGTGTCATTTTTGTGGTGGACGGCAGCCAGGGCGCTGGTGCGGTTCCCATTGACATGGTGGCAAGCAATATTGATGTGTATTGCTTCACCGGACACAAATGCCTGATGGGACCGACCGGTATCGGAGGCTCATACGTGCGTGAGGGTGTCACCATCAAGCATACCCGTTTTGGAGGTACTGGAGTGCGTTCCGCATATCCGGCCCATTTGGAAGAATATCCGTGGCGTTTGGAGGCCGGTACCCTGAATTTGTTGGGTGTGGCCGGTTTGAATGCCGGTGTGAAATGGATTAAGGAAAAAGGCATTGAAAAACTACATGCCAAGGAGATGCGGATGTGGAAGAAACTTCGTGCGGGACTGCGCGGTATTGAAGGTGTGAAGATTTATTGCGCCTCTTCCCTCGAAAACCAGAATCCGGTGCTGAGTTTCAATATTGAAGGTTTGGAGGCAGGTGATGTCGGCACTATGCTGGATGTGGATTATGACATCGCATGCCGTACCGGTCTGCAGTGTGCGCCTAAAGTGCATGAAGGGCTTGGAACCATGGATATCCACGGTACTGTGCGCTTGAGTATCGGTGCCTTCAATACGATGAATGACATCAACAAGACAATTGAGGCGGTGCGCGAAATCGCCAAAATCAAACATTAAGATTGCATTATTGGAAGGGTTTCGTGTAATTGGTTTTGCGAAACCTTTCTTAATGTCTTTTCTGGTCAGTCGCACTCAAGTTATTAGCCTTGTAACGTTATCATATTTGTTTCTATGTTGGTGGTAGACAATACCGTTTTGTCGGAAGAGTTGTTTTCCAAATGTTTCTGTTGTGATTTGTCCGCTTGCCGTGGACAGTGCTGTGTAGAGGGTGATGCGGGTGCCCCCCTGGAAGAGGAGGAGGTGGGCATTCTGGAGGATATTCTTCCGGAGGTGAAGCCCTTTATGACTGAAGAAGGACGGGAAGTGGTGGAACAAAACGATGTATTTGACTATGATGAGGATGGAAATTTGGTGACCCCGCTGATTAATGACCAGGCGTGCGCCTTTATCCGTTATGAAAACGGTTGTGCCTTCTGTGCCATAGAAAAGGCTTATCTGATGCACCGTGTTGATTTCCGCAAGCCGGTTTCCTGTTATCTGTACCCGATCAGGATTTCCCGAAAAAACTATTATGATGTGCTTGAGTATCACCGCTGGGACATCTGCCGTGCCGCCCGCAAGGAGGGGAACCGTCAGGGAATAAGTGTTTTCCAATATCTGAAAGAACCTCTGATCCAAAAGTACGGTGCGGAATGGTATCACAAGGTGGAACAGGAGCTGAAAGTCAGACAGGGATAAAAAAACGCATTCCTATACAATAAAATTGCCTTTTTTACGTTATAGTTTTATATTTTATTTATAACAAAACTTTAAAAAACAATACATTATGCTAAACAAAAAAGTATCTGATCTGTTGAACGAACAAATCAATAAGGAACTTTATTCCGCCTATCTGTACCTTGACATGAACAACTATTTTGACAAACGCGGTCTTAGCGGTTTTGCCAACTGGTACATGATTCAGGCGCAGGAGGAGCGTGACCATGCCATGCTCATTTACAAATATATGCAGAACAATGACTGCCCTATCAAGCTCAATGCCATTGCCATGCCCGACAAGGTTTTCAAAAAGGACATGGATGTGCTGAAAGCTGGATTGGAGCATGAGGAGTATGTGACAGCCAGCATTCATGCCATTTACGATGCCGCCTACAAGGTGAAGGACTTCCGTACCATGCAGTTCCTCGACTGGTTTGTGAAGGAGCAGGGGGAGGAGGAGACCAACGCCCGCGACATGATTACCAAAATGGAGTTGTTCGGTGCCGATCCCAAGAGCCTCTACATGCTTAACCAGGAGCTTGCCGCCCGCACCTACAGTGCGCCGAGTCTCGTGTTGGATTAAGGGGTTTTTTTAGAACTCCCCTTTAATTATTAATGCTTTTTGCCCCGGATACCTTGGTTCCGGGGCATTTTTTGTCAGCATTCAGAACTTTTTTTCTTTTTTTACGTATAAAGTGTTGTTAAGTCTATTTGATAGCAAGTAATGCCTTATATACCGAAAAATGATTTTATAAAAGTGCGGGCCACCAATATACCTCTGGAAGGTGGGAAGTTGTTGTTGGCCGCTCCTTTTATGCCGGACACCTATTTTGACAAAACCGTAATTCTGATGGTTGAACAGGGGGAGGATGGCTCTTTGGGCTTTATTCTGAACAGGGCGATGCATGTCACATTGAATGATGTGGTCAAACGGAAACTGAATCATTCCTTTTCACTTTATAATGGTGGCCCAGTAGAGTTAAACAAATTGTTTTTCATTCATACTTATGGGGATTTGATAGGCGGCAGTGAACCGATTGGTAACGATTTGTATCTTGGCGGTGATGAGCATGATTTGGAGTCGCTGCTGCGGGAAGGTCTGGTGGATGAACACCGTATCCGTTTTTATTTGGGCTATTCCGCGTGGAGTCCTGGACAATTGGAACGTGAAATGACGGAGAAGTCTTGGGTTGTGACTCCCTATTTCAAAGATTGCGTTTTTTCGGATGATGGACAGTTGTGGCGCACTGTCGTGGGACGATTGGGGAAAGCCTATGCACATTGGCTTGAAATTCCAGATAAGGCCTATTACAACTAAAAACTTAATAAAACAATAATCGATTATTCATATAACCATGGGTGTCATTGTCCGTCAGAGCATCAAGGGTACTTTTGCCAACTATCTGGGCATTGCCATCGGTTTTTTCACCACCTTTTTCATTCTGACAAAGTACTTGACTCCTGAAGAGGTTGGTCTGACCCGTATATTGGTGGATGCCGGAGTGCTGCTTTCAGGTCTGGCGCAGTTGGGAACCAATTCCTCGGCTATCCGGTATTATCCCTATTTCAGGGATGAGGAACGGAAGGATCATGGTTTTTTCGGTTGGACGTTGGTCGTGCCACTGGTGGGATTTGTCATTTACGCGCTGCTTTTTCTCTGTTTCAAAGAGTTGGTTGTAAAATGGTATTCGCATAAATCACAGTTGTTTGTAAACTATTTGTATGTGGTTTTGCCCATTGCCTTTTTTATGCTTTATCAGGCAGTGTTTGAAGTAAATGCCAATGTGTTGATGCGTATTGCCGTTCCAAAGTTTGTACGGGAAGTTGGAGTCCGGTTGATGACGCTTGCCTGCTACCTGTTGTATGCTTTCCATGTGTTTGATTTGGATCGTTTTGTCATGGCTTTCTGTTTGGTTTATGCAGTGGCGATGCTCTGCGACCTTTTTTATCTGCTTTCGCTGAAAAAAATCTCCTTCCGACCCGATTGGAAATTTGTAACGAAGAAATTGCGGAATGATTTTCTTTGGTACACGCTGTTTATGATGGCTGCAGCACTCGCCGGAAACCTGATGCCGGTGTTGAACACTTTTTTTGTTGGTGCGAAGATGGGACTGTTCTATACTGGAATTTTTGCCATAGCCAATTATATCGCTGCAGTGATAGAGGCGCCCTATCGTTCTCTCGGAGCTATTGCCCAGCCTGAAATTTCCCAGGCGGTGAAAGAGAATAATTTTGTTAAAGCCAATCATTTGTGCAAAAGTGTGTCATTGCATCAGCTATTAGCCGGATCGCTCATTTTTTTCCTGATTTGGATTAATATTGATTTGCTGTTCGATTTGATTCCCAATGGTGATGAGTATAGGGAAGGCAAATGGGTGGTCTTTATATTGGGTTTTTCCCGTTTGTTGAATTCCACGTTGAGTGTTGGCTGTACAGTGCTGAACTATTCCAAATACTATTTTTATTCATTGGTGTTTACTGTTTTGCTGACAGTAACAGCTATTTTCCTGAATGTAAAACTGATTCCCTATTTTGGGATGTATGGGGCGGCATCTGCTTCTCTGGCAGCCTATGCAATCTATTTTGTCTTGCTGCTGTGGGTGGTTTGGAAGACTATCCGGGTTAATCCATTTTCGATGGCTCAAGTTAAGGTTTGTTTGGTTATGATGGGCTTGTTTGGGATTAATCTGTTGTGGTACTGTTGTTTGACTCCGCATGTCGCTTCAACGGTAACTCTTGCTTTGTTGGAAGCACTGGTGCGTTCCTTGCTGTTGCTGCTGGCGGCCTTTTTCACGGTTTACAAGTTTGGGATTTCAGACGATGTGAACAGATTGATTGATAAATATATATTGAGAAAATCCTAAAAGGTCTGCAGGTGCTATAAAGCGTTGTTTTTTTTGAAGTCCCCATATAGTCTATATTGGGGTCAAAAAATTTTTATGTTTTAGAATGGCAAATGTATTCGGATTTTAGGTATATTTGCAGTTTAATATAAAAGAGCGTAGGCCATGAGGAATGTTGTTGCTTTGGTAGGACGCCCCAATACGGGCAAATCCACGCTTTTCAATCGGTTGGTGCGTGCACGTCAGGCGATTGTAGATAGTGTGTCCGGTGTTACACGAGATCGGAATTATGGACGGTCAGAGTGGAACGGCATCGAATTTTCGGTGATAGACACGGGCGGTTATGTGTCGGATTCCTCCGACATTTATGAAGCGGAGATTCAGAAGCAGGTGCGTTTGGCCATAGATGAGGCGGATGTGATTCTGTTCCTGGTGGATGGACGAGAAGGGCTGACCCCTATGGATGAGGATATTGCAGAGATTTTGCGTCCATGCGGAAAACCGGTTTATTTGGTTGTAAATAAGATAGATTCTCCCTCTAATTTTACGGATCAGTTGGAGTTCTATGCTCTAGGTTTGGGCGATTTGTATGCGATTTCCGCTGTGTCTGGCGGTGGAACGGGCGATTTGCTTGATGAGGTGGTGAAGCATTGCAACGGCGAATCGGTGAAGGATGAGGCGGTGGACGGTTTGCCCAAAATCACTTTTGTAGGTCGCCCAAATGTGGGCAAATCCTCTATTATCAATATGTTATTGGGAAAAGACAGGAGTATTGTCACTCCGCTGGCCGGAACCACGCGGGATTCCATATACACCCGTTACAAAGGTTTCGGCTTTGACTTCTACTTGGTGGACACCGCCGGACTGCGCAAGAAAAGCAAGGTGGAGGAGAATTTGGAGTTCTATTCCGTCATGCGCACGGTGAGGGCTGTGGAGAACAGCGATGTGTGTGTGGTGATGTGCGATGCCTCCAACGGTTTTGAGGCGCAGGATTTGAATATCCTAAGTTTGGCCCAGCGTAACAAGAAAGGGATTGTGCTGGTGGTGAACAAGTGGGATTTGGTTGAGAAAAACGCCAACACCCATCTGCAGTTTGAGAAACAGATCAGGGAGCGTATCGCCCCCAACAACGATGTGCCGATACTGTTCACGTCGGTGCTGAAAAAGCAGCGGATTGTGCAGGTTCTGGAAAAATCCATGGAGGTGTGCGAGAACCGCAGGCGGCGCATTTCCACATCGGAACTGAACGAAGTTATGCAGCAGGTGATTGATGACAATCCGCCTCCAATTGTCAAGGACAAGGTGGTGCGTATCAAGTACATGATGCAGCTTCCGACCGACACGCCCGCTTTTGTCTTCTTCTGTAATCTACCCCAGTACATCAGGGAGGATTACAAGAGATTTTTAGAGAATAAGATACGCAGCACATGGAATTTCACAGGCGCGCCTGTGGAGATATTTTTCAGAAAGAAATAGTAAAAATGGATTGGATTCAGATGCCGGATGGAACCTGCTCTGATTTGAAAAACAGAAAAATCGAATGATGAAAAAAACATTGTTGTTGTTTGCCGCCTTGACGCTAACATTCTGCGCCTGCAACAGGAAGCCTATCTATGACGAGACGGTGTCGTTTCAGGAACGCTCCTGGAACCGTTTCAGGGTGCTGACTTTCCAGCCGGAGGTGGAAAAGGCTGGCCGCTATTATGATGTGGTGGTGAAAATCAGTTATGCGGATGGTTTTGAATATGACCAGATTCCGTTCCATGCCATCCTGACTGCTCCCGACGGGCAGCGGAACATTGTCCGGAAAAACATGAAGGTCCGCAATGCCGAAGGCGGCTATTTGGGCGAAGCATACGGGGATGTGTGGACAACTGGGAAGGTTGTGTTCGAACACAAGCAGTTAAAGGATCCCGGTGTTTACACCTTTACGGTGCAGCAAATGACACAATATTATGAGCTACCTGGTGTTGTCGCCGTCAATTGTGTGGTTAAATTATCAGAAAAACAGTAAAATATGAAAATAGTAGCAGTAGAACCTCTCGGAATTTCCGCTCAAAAGGCGGAGGAGATATCCGCTGAATTTGCCGGTCAGGGGCATGAATTTGTGTTTTATGCCGACCGAAAAGAGGATGAGGAAAGTTTGAAGGTGCGGATGAAGGATGCTGAAATTGTGCTGATTTCCAACATACCGTTGCGCTCGTCAGTGCTTTCGGCCTGTCCTAAACTGAAATACATTGCCTTGGCCTTTACAGGCATGGACCATATCGATTTGAAATATTGTCAGGAGCATGGCATCAAGGTGCAGAATGCTTCCGGCTATTCCACCCGTGCGGTGGCGGAGTTGGCAATAGGGCTGATGTTGGATGTTTTCCGGAAAATCACATGGTTGGATGCCCAGACAAGGCGGCTGTCCGGTCGCGGCAATTTCTTGGGTCGGGAGTTGTACGGCAAGACCGTCGGTTTGGTGGGAACCGGAGCCATCGGCACCTACACGGCACGCCTGTTGCAGGCCTTCGGCTGCCGTGTGCTTGCCTACAACCGTTCGGAACATGCCGAGATCAAGGAGATGGGCATCCCTTACGTCTCTCTGGCAGATCTGATGCGCCAGTCTGACATCATCAGCCTTCATCTTCCCTTGACGGAGGAGACACATCATCTGGTTTCAAAGGAGATGCTTGCATTGTGCAAACCATCCGCCATTTTGGTCAATACGGCACGCGGTAATGTGGTTGATATTGATGCACTGGCGGTTGCGCTGCGTGAAGGCCGTTTGGCCGGTGCGGGTATGGATGTGTATGAAAAGGAACCGCCGTTGCCGGAGAACCATCCGCTTCTGGATGCTCCCAATATGGTGCTGGTGCCACATGTGGGCTATGCCACGCGGGAGGCGTTTGACATCCGGATTGAGATAGAGTTGGACCATATCAGGCAGTATTTGAAAGAAATGGCATAATTATTGGCTAAGCCATCGGCAATGCGCAGTAAGTTAAAACGGATATTATTTTTGAGCCTTATGGTCGCTTTCCCCTTGTGGGGCAGTGCCCAGTACCAGTCGGTCATCCATGCGCCCGACACTGTGGAGGATGGCGCCGAGGAGCAGGTGCGGCAGATGTGGGATGAGCTGCTTCAGTCGTGGTATGCCAAAATGGCCAATTACCAGATTCACTCGCAGGTTTCCCTGCCGGATGTGGTGAAAGATTCAACCTCAGAGGATTCCGCTGTCTGTCTCCGGCTGGAGGCCTTGCTGAACACGACCGTTTTCCCGATGGTGTACAACGAGGATATACGGCGGTGCATCAATCTCTATACGAGGGGAATCAAGTCAATGCCGCTGATTCTGGCACGGGCGCAGGTCTATTTCCCCATGTTTGAGCAGACACTGGACAAATACAAAGTGCCGCTGGAGCTGAAATATCTGGCGGTGATTGAGTCCGCCTTGCGGCCTGAGGCGGTGTCGCGTGCGGGAGCTACCGGATTGTGGCAGTTTATGTTGGGTACTGGCAAACTTTACGGTTTGGAGGTGACCACCTATGTGGATGACCGTCGGAATCCGATGAAGGCCACCGATGCCGCGGCACGCCATCTGTACGATTTGAGTGAGATGTATGACGGCAACTGGCCGTTGGTGCTGGCCGCCTACAACTGCGGCCCGGGTAACGTGGCCAAGGCTATCAAACGGGCGGGCGGAGCCAATGATTTTTGGAAAATTTACAATTACCTGCCGCGTGAGACACGAGGCTATGTGCCGCTTTTCTATGGAGCCATGTATGCAATGCGCTATGCTGACCTGTATGGCCTGTCGGCGGCTGAAATAAGTGTGGAGGTGACGGACACTGTGATGATTTACAAAAAGATGGATTTGCGGAAAATCAGCGATGTGACCCATATTCCGTTGGAAGAGCTCAAATATTACAACCCGCAGTATGTCCGTGACGTGATTCCCACTACCGAGATGGGGCTCGCCCTCTGTCTGCCAGTGAAATACCTGATGTTGTTTGAGGATTGCCGCGACAGCATATATGCGTTGCAGCGGCAGTCGGAAGTGGTGCATGTGGAGATGCATCCGGCTGAGGGAAGCAATGCGCAGGGCTCCTATTATTACAAGAACAAGTACCATGTGGTCAAGAGCGGCGAGTCCTGCAACATGATTGCTCGCAAGTATGGCATCACCCTTGACCAGCTGTTGAAGTTCAATAACAGGAAAAGTACATTGATTCATCCGGGTGACCGGCTGATTGTGGGAAAAACCAAAGTTTACCTTCCCAAAAAGGAGACTACGGAACCTGTCCCGGCGGACAGCGTAAAACAGGCGGCTCCGGTGGCTCCGGCGGACACCCTGGCCCCGCAGCCCCTTCCAGCGGACAGTGCGAAACAGGAGGTGATGCCATTGCCTTGAGTTAATGTATTTTGAAATATAAATTATATCCTAGGAAACGCTTTGTCCTTAAATACTGGTGGGTGTTTCCACTGTCGTTGCTGGTTATACTGGTTTCCCTCCTTTTTTTGTTCATGACGGACATTCCCATCATTGAAAACACGGTGAGCATCTTGCTGCTGCTGACACTTGTCGCGTTGCCTGTCTCGTGGGTTATTCTGTTATGGAATTTCAAATGGAAGCACTGTCTCATCTCTGTTGTATTGTCCGTATTGGTGGTTTGCCTCATGTGGCAGCCTCTTATATTTGGCGCGATGGGCGGCGCGGATCATTTTGGCAGGAGGCACCCGATTCCGGAAGGCATGTCGTACAACATACC
>CAJOQK010000187.1 GCA_905236885.1 uncultured Bacteroidales bacterium | reverse complement strand
TTTACGCCCTTTTGTCCCTGTTGGGGATTTTTCTTTCGATACGGATGCCATGGAGCAGCATCCGTTTGGGTCAAAGCGAGTACGCGGTGGCCTGGATTCCGGTTACCACAGCGCTTTTTGTCCTGTTGGGCGGGATTTCCTTGCGGAAAAATGTGCAGTCCTTTATATTGAATTTGCTGCTGACAGCAATTTTGGCACTGATTATAGGAGTGTTGGGCTATGGTTGGAACATCCGCGAGATTGCCGCGCTCTTCATGGCCCTCGGCTTTTGTGCGGGATTGGCCTACCGTTGCGGCATTGACCGGATCATGCGCCTTTTCATCGAGGGCTGCAAGGACATACTTTCCGCCGCTCTGATCGTGGGTTTGGCCGGAGGAATTATTGTGGTGCTGCAGGAGGGGCGGATTGTGGACACCATCCTGTATGCCATGGCCAATGCGATGGATGGCAGCGGACGTGTGGCTTCGGTTGGCGGAATGTATCTGTTCCAGAATCTGCTGAACCTGGTCATACCTTCCGGTTCGGCCAAGGCTGCGCTGACCATTCCGCTGATGGCCCCGCTTTCCGATTTGCTGGAGATTTCACGCCAGACAATGGTGTTGGCCTTCCAGTTCGGCGACGGCATCACCAACATGATAACTCCCGCTTCGGGCGTGTTGATTGGCTGCCTGGGGGTGGCCCGCGTGCCGTATGCAGTGTGGGTCAAATGGATTTGTCGCTGGCTGCTGCTGTTGTTTGTGTTAGGTTTCCTGCTTCTGCTCCCGACCCTCTTTTTCCCTGTCAACGGGTTCTGAGTCGCGGCCAAATGCCGTGGTGAAATTGTGGCCAAATGCCGTGGTGAAATTGTGGCCAAATGCCGTGGTGAGTCGCGGCGATTCCTAAATGGTATTCTAAAAAACAACAAACCCCGTCATTGACGGGGCTTGCTGAAAAATTAATTTTTAAATAAAAACTATTTTCTTTCCAAAGCGATTGAAAATTCAGCATCGTTGTAACCCTGCTTGATACCGACAAAGTCAAATCCGGTCAGGGAGTAGGTTCCGTTGACGTTGGCATACTTCACATTGGAGAAGGTATAGGTGCCGTCAATGCTGGAGAACATCAGTTTTCCGCTGAAGGATTCGATGCTGCCCTTGCCGTTGTTGAAGGTGAGGGTAAGACTGTTTTTTCCTTCAAAAATTTGATAGTCACCAACAACCAAACCTAATTCAACTTGGTTGAATGTTGAGCCTTCGGTGACATTGACAATCCATCCGTCTCCGGAAGTCAGTTCCTGTCCTTCGCTGGACAACACGTGGATTTTGTATCTTCCGGCCAACGGTTCGGCGGAGACTTTCACGGTTTTGGTGGCGGAGGCTTCTCCAGCCTTGAATGTGCCGGTCTGCTCCCCAATCTGGGTGAAGTCGACACCTGACATGGTCACTGTGGAGCCGTCGGAAGCCGAGGCATATTTCAGTACATCGCTTTCATTGCTTCCAACCGGAACAATGATGTTGTCGTTGGAAAAACTGATGGTGACATCTTCTTTGCAGCCTGTGAAAATGAATGCGGCTGCAGCTACTAATACAAAAAGACCTTTTTTCATACGAAATTTTTTAATGGTTAAATTTAAAAACGCAAAAGTAGCAAATTTTGCAATACCGTTCCGCCAAAAATCCTTTTTATTTTAAAAAAAAATTTAAATGCGTGGAATTTTTAGAAGTCCCCTATAATATTTCCGGAAAAAATGCGTTATATCATTTTAAATATTAGTGCCGTGTTGGAATATCGATACAGGAATATTGGTTGGATTTGTCTGCTCTGTATGGTTTTTTGCCTGAGTGCCTGCCAGAAGCAACAGGTGTATGAGGGCAGCGACGCCAGGTTGCGTTTTTCGGAGGAGACCATCTGCTTTGACACTATTTTCACTTCTGTCTCATCCGTCACGCAGCGGCTGGTGGTAACCAATCCCTATGCTGGGGATTTGTACCTGAATATCAGTTTGGCGGGCGGCGGCCAATCCTATTTTTCCATCAATGTGGACGGATTGCCGGGAACCTCCTTTTCCAAAGTCTGCATTCCGGCCAAGGACAGCATTTTCATTTTTATCAAGGTCAATATTCTTCCTAACCAGCAGGATACGCCGCTTTTGGTGGCGGATACGCTCCGTTTTCTGACTAACGGCGTGGAACAGCGGGTGGAACTGCTCGCCTTCGGACAGGACGCACATTTCATCGTGGCGGACAGCCGCGTGGGGAACATCCCCTACAAAATTGTGGCGGGAGAGGGCGAACACACTGTTTGGACCAACGACAAACCCTATGTGATTTACGGTTTTGCTGTGGTGGATTCGGTGGGCAAGCTCGAAATTGAAAAAGGCTGCCGGATTTATGTGCATCACGACGGAGGATTGTGGGTGTACAAGGGCGGCTGCCTGAAGGTTAAGGGCACCAAAGATGAGCCTGTGGTGTTCCAGGGCGACCGCACCGAGGAGTTTTTCCAGAAGGATTACGCCCAGTGGAACCGCATTTGGATCAACGAGGGGACGGAGGACAATGAAATCAACCATGCCATTATCAAAAATGCCTTTATCGGCATCCAGGCGGAGGTTCTGGACGCTCCGATGGGCAACAAGCTGGTTTTGTCCAATACAAGTATTCAAAAATCTTCGGGAATCGGTCTGTTGGGCAGAGGCTATATGATTGAGGCTTACAACAATATCATTTCCGATTGCGGGCAGTATGCTGTGGCGCTGCTGCAAGGCGGGGATTACCATTTTTACCATAATACCATTTTCAACTACTACAGCATGGGCAAACGGTCCACCCCGTCAGTTTTCTTCAGCAATTTCTACGATGTGGGGAATGTGCGCTATCTTGCCGATTTCAGTGCGGAATGGGTAAATAATGTGCTGTTCGGTTCCCAGGAAAGGGAGTTCGGCTACCAGTTTGTGCCAGAGGCCGCATTCAGTGCGTCGCTGCACCATTGTTTGCTGCGCTGTGACACACTGTTTCCCGATCTGTTCGGCAGTGACCTGATTCTGAACAAGGATCCGCTGCTGGAGGATGGGCGCAAGGGTAAATTTGCCCCGCTGGACGAGTCACCATGCAAAGGGGCGGGAAAATATCTGCCGCAGTATCCTTTGGACATGACGGGTGATGTGAGGCCTGACCCGCCCACCATCGGAGCCATTGAAAAATGGGTTGGGGAGGAGGAATAGCTGGTTTTGAAGAGATTGCCGAATTTGAAAATATGGTCGGATTTTTGTAAGAACAGATTGGTTAAAACGGATTGATTTGAAACAGATTGGGCGGAACGGATCCGGAATTAATCGGAAATTATTTTAAATTAAATAGAAAACAGATTAGAAAATAATACTTTAGCGTATGAGAACAGTCAGATTTTTTTATCTTTTATTGATGATGATGCTGTTTGCCGGCGTGATGCAGGCGCAGACGGTGAAAACGTCCACCAACAAGAAAGCCATCAAACAGTATGAGAAGGGTTATGCCTTCATGCGTGACCAGCAGTTCACCGATGCCATACGGTACGCCAAAACCGCAGCGCAGGAGGATCCCGGCTTTACGGAGGCCTACCTGATGATTGCCGAGGCCTATTCCATGATGAAAGAATCTGATTTGGCGGTGCTCTATTACAAAAAGGCCATCTATTCCAACCCTTCGTTCTCCTCCAAGCTCTATTATTACACGGCACGGGAGTACATGCGCTCCAACAATTACAACGAGGCGCTGGAATATTTTGTGCAATACTTTGAAGAGGCGGGCATTGACAAATCCAAGGCTTCGCCGGAGATAAAGGAGCATTACGACCAGTGCGTCTACCGCGCAAAGCTGATGACCGACTCCAACCATATCAAGCTGGTGAACATGGGACCGAATGTCAATTCCAAATTGGACGAGTACCAGCCTTCATTCACGGCGGATGACGGAGAACTGATTTTTACGGTGTTGCGCCCGTCGGATGCCTACACGGAATGCAAGTCCTGCCCCAACGAGGAGGATTTGTATATAAGTCGTCAGGAGAATGGCGTGTGGCAGCCGAGAGAGCCGTTGGGGGCACCTGTCAACTCCCATTTCAACGAAGGGGCGCAATGCATCTCCCCGGACGGGAAATATGTGATTTTCACCGCCTGCAACCGCGAGGACGGCTATGGCAGCTGCGACCTCTACTGGTCGAAAAAGGTGGGTGACAAATGGACGGTGCCTGAAAACATCGGCAAACCGGTCAATACCAATTTCTGGGAGTCCCAGCCCACATTCGGGGCGGACGGCAAAACCATCTACTACACCTCCAACCGTCCGGGCGGCAAGGGCAAATGCGACATTTGGAAAACGACCATGACTGAAGATGGTGTGTTTACGGAACCGGAAAATGTGGGCGAGCCCATCAATACATCCGGTGACGAGCTGGCCCCTTACCTGCATCCCAACGGAATGGTGCTCTATTTTGTCTCTTCCGGTCATCCGGGCATGGGCGGGCAGGATCTGTTCTACAGCCTGGCCGACTCCAAGGGGAAATGGAACCAGCCGATCAACATGGGATACCCCATCAACACGGAGGACAACGAGTCCAGCATTGTGGTCAACGCCAGGGGAACCAGAGGTTTTGTCGCCTCCAACAAGGCGGGCGGCCTGGGCCGTATGGACATCTATTGGTTTGAAATGCCGGAAAAGATGCGCCCGCAGCCGGTCACCTATCTGAAAGGACGCATTTTCAACGCCAAGGATTCATCTGTGATTTCGGCCAAATTCAAAGTGATTGATTTGGAGACTGGTGTGGAAAGGGTGATGTCTTCTTCCGATCCGGAAACGGGTGAGTTTCTGGTCTGCATCCCCACCAACGGCAAATATGCGCTGCACGCCCACCATCCGCAGTATCTCTTCTATTCCGACAATTTTGAGTTGGACTCCTCCTATAATGTGAAACCGTATCATAAGGATATATACATGAACCCCATTGAGATGGGCGAGAGCATGGTGCTGCGCAACATCTTTTTTGACACTGACAAGGCTGTGCTGAAAAAGGAGTCGGAGGTGGAGCTGAACAATTTGTACGAGCTGATGCGCAACAATCCGAAAATGCGCGTGGAGATTAGCGGCCACACCGACAATCAGGGCGGACGGGAGCATAACCTGAAGCTCTCCAGCAGCCGAGCCAAGGCGGTGTATGACTATTTGGTCGCCAAGGGAATCAAGGCCGACCGGATGCGCTATAAAGGGTATGGTTTTGACAAGCCCATTGCTACCAATGACACACCGGAGGGACGTGCCATGAACCGCCGTACCGAGTTCAAGATTGTGGGCAACTGATATATTTCTCCTGCCAAATGAAGTCTCTGATTCGCGCCAAGGCTGCCGAATTGGGCTTTTCCGCCTGCGGTTTCACACATTGCGCCGATTTGGGCGAGGAGCAGGCCCATTACGAGGCCTGGCTGGCTGCTGGCAAGCAGGCGGAGATGGGCTATCTGGAGCGTTATCCGGAGGTGCGTTTCCATCCTTCCCGCTTGGCGGAGGGCTGTGAAAATGTGGTTGTGCTTTTATTGAATTATCACAGAACAGATTATGCTTTGCACAAGGCTGCGGATTATCGTGTGGCCGAATATGCCCTTGGTCGGGACTACCATGAGGTGATGCGGGAAAAACTGCATGCGCTGGCCGCCTTTATGCAGACATTGGGTAAAGATGTGCGCACACGCTGCTGCGTGGACACCGCTCCTGTGCTGGAAAAGGCGTTGGCGGTGCGGGCCGGACTGGGCTGGCGCGGCAAGAACTCACTGTTGGTCACGCCGCATGGCAGCAAGTTTTTTATAGGGGAGATTTTCACTTCGTTGCCGTTGCAGGAGGATGAACATTTTTTAGCGGACGGCTGCGGTAGTTGCAACCGTTGCGTGGAGGCCTGTCCCGCACATGCATTGGACGGCTTCCGGGAGGTGGATGCGCGGCGGTGTTTGTCCTGCCAAACCATTGAACGCCATGAAACAACACTGGCTGATGCGGCGGCTGACTGTATGGGAAACCGCATTTACGGCTGCGACGTATGCCAGGATGTATGTCCCTATAACCGTCAGGCTCCCGAAACCACAGTTGCTGACTTTTTACGTGTTCCGGACTGGTTTTCCTGGAGCAATGCCCAATGGGAGGCCTTGGATGCTGACACGTTCCGCAAACATTTCAACGACAGTGCAATGCGCCGCGCCGGATACGAAAAACTGCACGAAAACATCCTCCGCGCCGGAAAGGAAGGGAAGGCGGAATAAAGGGATTTGTTGCAAGTGAAACTTGTCTTGTCCATTGAGAAGAAATCTGTTATAAAAAAGAAATTAATGCAATGTAGTGGCCCGAGTAGTGGCCTGAAAAATGGCCCGAAAAAGTCATTCAGATACTGCAAATCATTAAAGAGGACAGAAATATAACTATTCCCAAATTAGAAATGGAATTGCATTTAGGACATACAACTTTAAAGAAGATGCTTCGTGAAATGCAAAACGAAAAACTTATACGAAGAGTCGGACCCGCGAATGGCGGACACGGTCAATGGGAAGTGATTGAAAATACAAATCCATAGTAAAATCCTCCGTGTTTTAACGGTCTCAAACCAAGAGGCACGCTTTTCAACTGTTTGGGGCATGTTTCCCGATAGTAATTTGCAGTTTTCTGAAATTTTTTTACAAAACGGTGCGTTGAAAGCATTTTTTTTGTACTTTTGCTCCGTCAAACATCCGCAGTCCCTGACGGGAACGCGGGCGGGCGACATGAACTCACAAATAGTTGAAAACAACAAGAAAATGAAAAGAAGAAAAAATGATGACAAAAGAAGAAATACTCAAATTAAGGGATGCTGCGGAACAAACGAGAGTACAATTTAAGGAACGTATAACCCGCGACAACAAATATGATGTATGCTGTGAAATGGTGGCGCAAAGCAACACTCATGGTGGGTTGATTGTAGTTGGGATTGAAGACAAAGCAGGTTGTGTGCATCCGCTGACCTTTCATGAAGCACAGAAAACAACCAATCTGCTGGGTAGTTTGGCAACTGAAGGGGTGGTTCCGCAAATTCTAATTGACATTGAAAATGTACAAATAGAGAATGGCGTTGTTATTGTTGCATACATCAAAGAAGGCAAGAACAAACCGTATCGTGATGGCAAAGGTATTATTTGGGTAAAGCAGGGAGCAGATAAACGCAAAGTTTTTGACAATGCGGAACTTATTGCAATGTTAATGGAAAACAGACAGATACATCCCGATAGTATGCCTGTTAACGGAACAAATATTAACGATTTGGACGAAAAAACGGTGAAAAACTATTTGATAAAAAGGTTTCGAAATGATTTTGAACGACAAGAATTCACATTTTCCGAATTACAACACAAAAGTCTCAATGAAATTGCCACATTAATCCACCAGACGACGGAGGGAATATTAAAAAATAATGGGCTGGTTATGTCCGATGGACGTTTGACATTGGCATCACTGATGTTGATGGGCAAATATCCTCAACGTTGGCTGCCTGCCTTTACGGTAAGGTGCGTCAGTTTTGTTGGCAATAATATTGGCGGCACGGAATTTCGTGACAAAAGTGGAGGTGATGCTGACGGCAATGCGGTGCATTTATATCATTATATCATGTCATTTCTGACCAGAAACCTTCGTCAAAAGCAGGTTGAAAAAGACTTTAACAGTCCTGGAGCGTTGGAGGTGTCATCGGCCACGTTATCTGAAATGGTGGTTAATTCTATACTGCACCGTTCATATGTAATAGAAGCCCCATTGAGAGTGTTTATTTTCGATAATAGGATAGAAATCCACAGTCCTGGTTTGCTGCCGGAAGGTGTGAGCATGGAAAGCATCAGGCATGGCGTATCTGTCCCCAGAAACAGGTTGCTATTCAATCATGGCATCAACCTGTTGCCATATACCGGTGCGGGTAGCGGCATTATCAGAGCATTACAATTCACGCCTGACATCATGTTCAAAAATGACGAAACGGCCAATGAATTTGTAGTTATATTATTGCGAAAAATGGTTGAAGATAATAATGAAAAAAATGTCAAAGTTGATGACAAGAATGATGTTTCAAAAAAAGCAAATAACAAACATGAAAACAATAGATTGTCTAATCCAATATTAACACTTCCGGAAGAATCCGACGACAAAAAAAAGTCCGAAGTTCGTAACAAAAAAATGGTTGAAGATAATGATGAAGTCGTTCCACATAAAAAACATATTCCATACAAGTTTCTTTCCGGAACCCAAAAGAACATTATCCAGTATTGCAGCATTGCCAGAGCATATAAAGAAATTTTGAACCATTTGGGATACAAATACCATTCAAGATACATGTCCTCTCTAATCAAACCTCTTCTGGATATTGGATATTTGGAATTGACCATTCCTGATAAGCCCAAAAGCAAAAACCAGAAGTACAGAAAAGTGAAAAAGAGATAGATTGTACTATTCATTATTTTACTCGTTTGGGCAGCATAAAAATCGGGTGTAATGAAAATTTAGAATTGAAAATTGATAGTTGAAAAGACAAAGAAAAAAACATCAATTCGCTAACTACGATTAGCGAAAACTAATCGGGATGCTACGAAACAAGGTTGGCAGACAAAAACAATAGGTGAATTTTTTTTCTGACTTTAACGGCCAAATTTTTATGCCACTATTATTTTCTGTAAAACAGTAATATTGAAAAACAATCTCGAGGCAATGGATGCCGACACCTTCCGCAAATATTTTAACGACAGCGCCATGCGCCGCGCCGGATACGAAAAACTGCACGAAAATATCCTCCGCGCCGGAAAGGAAGGGAAGGCGGAGGAAGAGAGAGGGGAGGGTTAGGAGTTTTCTTTGGGGTTGGGAGATGACAGATTTTTCGGGTGTTTCATAATTGGTTCTTCATACTGCTTCATGATTCGTTCAGCATGACGTCTCAGGAATAATATAAGTTCCTTGGGTTCAATAATTTCTATCTCATCATGTAGTCCCATCACAAACCGGCCGATGCCTTTCAAATCGCGTATGTCGCTGCTGAATATGAAATGGTTCTGACCAAATGGTCGAATCATTTTTTCGGAAAGTGGGAATTCTTCCCTCAACAAGTTGGCGGCTCTCATATTAAGTCTCAGTTTTACAGGAATAAGCGTGTCAGAACTCATCCCGAACAGGTCGGTTTGGGCCGCTTTGTGCCTTGACTCGAATTTCCAATCTTCCGGACATATTTGTACGGATTCAATACGTGCGGTTTTGAAGGTTCTGACGGCTTTTTTGTCCACATCGTAGCAGATGACCGCATGGTTGCCGTTGCGGAAAGCGAAGGGTTCAACCCTACGGTCCGAGATGGTTTTGCTGTTTGAAGAGCTGTAGTTTTTCAGAATTACCTGCTTTTTGCCGTTGATGGCAGTGGACAAGTGCTGGATATTGATGTTCTCCTGTTTCCGGATAACCGTTTGTCCGGATGATGTTTTGTTGGTCCGTTCCTTGATTTTCAGCATTACTCCCTCTTTCAGCGGGTCGTCCGAGGCTTCCACCGCATCGGCAATCAGCTGCCATTCTTTAGGTGTGATGCTTGTTTTTTCAGCAATTTCAGCAAATGTTTTCGGAACCTTGTCCAAAAAAAGGGTCTTGTTCTTTCTCACGATACCGAATCCGCATGCTTTCAAGGTTTTGATGTACCGGTACGCAGTGCGTTCAGTGATTTTTGTTTTTGCTGCGATGCCCTCAATGCTGTATCCCTCTTCGGAAATCAAGGCTAAAATCTGTAGGAGACTGTCAAACTTCATCTTTTTGTCTTCTATGGTGTCGGAAATCTGTTCCATGGTTTTTGTTTTTGCAAAAGTAGTCATAATTTTCATGCAAAATATTTTTTTTGTCAAAAATTGTCACAAATTGTGTGGTATTTTTGCAGCGTAAAAATATATCTGTGGATTTTTTGTCAAAAACTGTCATAAAATATATAGTATTTTTGCTGTGTCACTAACCAGAACCGACTGGAGTATCCTGAAAACCGGGCTGGAATGGAAAAAAATAAAGGTATATAATTGAAAATTAAAAATTTATATTTGAAAAGTAGAAAAGTGGTAGTTTTAATGAAAATTGTAAAAAAAGTTTTTGATTCCGATGGTAATGATTGAAATTTTTTACGAAATTTGCAAAAAGAAAATATATGGATATGTGATTTTCTAACTCCAACAGAAATAGTAACTTTCGCATGGGTATAAATTATAAAATAAATATGGAATGCATGAGTATGATATAATAATATCGCATGTAAGACAGATAGATGGAATTGTTCAGTCAAACGAAGAGCACCAACGAGGAGTGGCAGAACTGGCTTCGAAATTTGCCGGAGTGTTTAGCATGGCTGAATGGGGGCGTGTTCTGGGATTGTTGCACGATAAAGGGAAGGAGAAAAAAGCCTTTCAACAGCACATCATTAAAGAAAGTGGATTGGATTCTAACACGAAAGTGGAGGGTGATTACCGGCATGCTTATGTTGGGGCTCTTGTGGCCAAACGATTATTT
>CAJOQK010000186.1 GCA_905236885.1 uncultured Bacteroidales bacterium | reverse complement strand
TAATGTTGGATAAACCAAGCTGCGTTTCGGCAATTTGAGCAAGCTCAATTGCGCTCAACTTGCATTGGTTTTGTCGTATGAAAGGTATCGAAAAAATAACTACTTTTGCAAATCAATTTAAGATAAAAAACTACTCGAATTAATTAGGGTCAAAACATCTTTAAGAGTAAGATATGAGGTAGCCGGTCTTTTTGGTAATTATTTTGGCGTTTTTTGCCAGTTGAACCTCATCTCCACATCGGTTTTTCTCAGTCAAACATCGTGTATGAATATTGGAAGAAATTGCCGCCTGGGACGAAATGGAAAATTTAAAAATCAGAGATTGCCGTTCTTCGTCACAAAAAAACAAAAAAAAATCCAAAATATGAAAATTGGGATTGGTTTTTTTTGCGGTTTGTACGCAAAAAAATTTTTTTTCTGGTGTAAAAGGTTGTTATTTCAATGAACCACAAATGCTTGTGTGGTGTAAAAAAATGTTTTGCAAAATGGGGTATCATAACCAATTTTTAGGTATTTTTGCGCGTTTTTCTAATTATTTATAGTAATTAATTAATTCAAAATAATCTCATATGGATAAAATTAAATCGCTCGCAGATCTCAAGAAAAAGAGAGAACAGCTTCAAACGATGGTAGAAATTCGTGAAGAAGGCGAAAACGCTGAGAAACTGGTTCAAATCAAGGTTGCCATGGCTACCTGTGGAATCGCTTCCGGTGCAAAGCAGACCATGGACGCTATCATTGAGGAATGCAAAAAGAACAACGTGAAAGCCGTTGTCACGCAAACAGGTTGCATGGGCTACTGCCATGCCGAACCTACAGTGGAAGTCACCAAGCCGGGAGCCGAACCCATTGTGTACGGTCACGTGGATGTGAACAAGGGCCGCGAACTGGTGACGAAGTACATCATGCAAAACGAGATTTTGGAAGGTGTGATTCCGGTTAATTACGAAACGATTGATAACAAATAACAAGGAGGTTTCCAATGGCAAACTATAAGTATCATATATTGCTCTGCGGGGGAACCGGTTGCACCGCTTCCAACAGCCCCAAAATCAGAGAACAGTTTGAAAAATTACTGGCAGAAAAGAAATTGAATGACGAAGTGCAGGTGATTGCCACCGGCTGCTTCGGTTTCTGCGAAAAAGGACCGATTGTGAAAATTCTTCCCGACAACACCTTCTACACCCAGGTGAAACCGGAAGATTGCGAAGAAATCATCAACGAACACATCATCAAGGGTAGGAAAGTGACCCGCCTGTTGTATGAGGATCCGGAACAGAAAGCTCATGTCTCCGATTCCAAGCATATGGGTTTCTACAAGAAACAGATGCGTATCGCTTTGCGTAACTGCGGTCTGATTGATCCTGAAAATATTGACGAGTACATCGCCCGTGACGGTTACAATGCGTTGGCTTCCGTGCTGGAGCAGCATGATCCTGCCGCCACCATCGACATCATCAAGAAATCCGGATTGCGCGGACGTGGCGGTGCCGGTTTCCCCACTGGTTTGAAATGGGAACTCTGCGCCAAGAACGCCGCTGACCAGAAATACATGATTTGCAACGCTGACGAGGGTGACCCCGGTGCCTTCATGGATCGTTCCATTCTGGAAGGTGACCCACACTCTCTGATTGAGGCTATGGCCATCGGCGGTTTCTGTATCGGAGCCTCCAAAGGTTTGGTCTACATCCGTGCCGAATACCCGCTGGCCATCCACCGTTTGCAGGTTGCTATCGGTCAGGCCCGTGAATACGGCTTGTTGGGCAACAACATTTTGGGAACCGACTTCTCCTTTGATCTGGAGCTGCGTTACGGTGCCGGCGCATTTGTGTGCGGTGAGGAGACTGCTCTGATCCACTCCATGGAAGGTCTGCGCGGCGAACCTACCTTCAAACCGCCATTCCCTGCTGTGGAAGGCTACATGAAGAAACCGTCCAACGTGAACAACGTCGAGACATTCGCCAACATTCCCGTCATTATTAATAAAGGTTGGGAATGGTTCTCCTCCATCGGAACAGAAAAATCCAAAGGTACGAAGGTGTTTGCCTTGGCCGGACAGATCAATAATGTGGGTCTGATTGAGGTGCCTATGGGTATCACCCTGCGTGAGGTCATTTATGAAATCGGTGGCGGTATCAAGGGCGGCAAGAAATTCAAAGCCGTTCAGACCGGAGGTCCTTCCGGCGGCTGCCTGACCGAGAAATTCCTCGACACGCCTATCGATTATGATAACCTGATTGCTGCCGGTTCCATGATGGGTTCCGGAGGTATGATTGTTATGGACGAGACCTCCTGCATGGTTTCCGTGGCCAAGTTCTATCTGGACTTCACCGTGGAAGAGTCCTGCGGAAAATGCTCTCCCTGCCGTATCGGTAACAAACGTCTCTGCGAAATCTTGGACAAGATTACAAAGGGCAACGGTACCATGGAGGATTTGGAACAGCTGAAGAATTTGAGCAAGGTGATCAAGGATACCGCTTTGTGCGGTCTGGGTCAGACCTCTCCCAATCCTGTTCTGTCCACCATTGACAATTTCTGGGATGAGTACGTGGCCCACGTCAAGGACAAAAAATGTCCTGCCGGCCAGTGCAAGGCTCTGAAACAGTATGTCATTGATCCTGACAAGTGCAAGGGTTGCACCGCATGTGCGCGTAACTGCCCGGTGGGTGCCATCAGCGGAACGGTCAAGAACCCGCATACCATCAACCAGGAACTCTGCATCAAGTGCGGTACCTGTATGGAAAAATGTAAATTCGGTGCAATTAGTATTAAATAAGAAAGGGTTATACAATGGATATGATAAAATTAACAATAGATAACAGAGAAGTTGAAGTCCCGAAAGGTACAACTATCTTAAAAGCGGCCCGCAGCATAGGTATCTCCATTCCTACGTTGTGCCACTTTGAATTGAAGGAATTGGGCGTGCATAACAAACCCGGTGGCTGCCGCATCTGTGTGGTGGAGGTTGCCGGACGTAGGAATCTGGCTCCCGCCTGTGTGACCGAGTGTATGCCGGACATGGTGGTTAGGACCAATTCCCTGCGTGTCATCAACGCCCGTAGGACTGTGTTGGAGCTGATTCTCAGCGACCACCCGTCAGACTGTTTGGAATGCGCCAAGAGCGGAAGCTGCGAATTGCAGGCTTTGGCCATCCGTTTGGGCATCCGTCAGAATCCGTTCAAAGGACCGGAGCATGCGCAGTCCCAGTACCAGATTGAGGTTTCCCCCTCCATCATCCGCGACATGAACAAGTGCGTGATGTGCCGTCGTTGCGAGACCATGTGCAACGAAATGCAGACCGTCGGTGTTCTCTCCGCCATTGAAAGGGGATTCCCCGCAGTGGTTTCCACCGCTTTCAACCAGGAGCTGCTGCATTCACCCTGCACCTTCTGCGGCCAGTGCGTTGCAGTTTGCCCTGTGGGTGCTTTGACCGAGGTGGATCACACTCCGAAGATTTTGCGCGCCATCATCGACGAGAAGAAGAAAACCGTCGTGCAAGTGGCTCCCGCCGTCCGTGTGGCATTGGGCGAGGAATTCGGTATGAAGCCGGGCAGCATTGTAACTGGCAAAATGGTGACCGCTTTGAGAATGTTAGGCTTCGACTATGTGTTTGACACTGATTGGAGCGCTGACTTGACCATTATGGAAGAGGGAACCGAGCTGATTGGCCGTCTGACCAAATTCTTGAACGGCGACAAAGATGTCAAGCTGCCGATTTTGACCTCCTGCTGCCCTGCATGGGTTAACTTCTTTGAGCACCAGTTCCCCGAACTGAAGGAACTTCCCTCCACCGCCAAATCACCGCAACAGATGTTCGGTGCCATCGCCAAATCCTATTTCGCTGACAAGATCAACTGCAAACGTGAAGACATGGTTTGTGTCTCCGTGATGCCTTGCTTGGCCAAGAAATATGAGTGCGGTCGTGACGAATTGAAGGTGAACGGCAATCCGGATGTGGATTATTCCATCTCCACCAGGGAATTGGCCCGTCTGATCAAGCAGGCCAATATTAATCTGGCAGAGCTTCCCGAATCCGAATTCGACAGCCCGCTCGGTGAATCCACCGGTGCCGCTGTGATTTTCGGAACCACCGGCGGTGTGATTGAAGCTGCCGTGCGTACCGCTTATGAAGTTATCACCAAAAAACAGCTTCCGAAGATTGATTTCGAGGAATTGCGTGGTTTGGAAGGCATCCGTTCCGCCACTATCGACGTGGACGGCCTGAAACTGAACATCGGTATTGCCCATGGCTTGAAGAACGCTCGTAAACTGTTGGAAGACATCAAGGCTGGAAAATGTAACTATCATGCGATTGAAATCATGGCATGCCCCGGCGGCTGCATCGACGGTGCCGGTCAGCCTCTGCATCATGGCAATGGCGACATCATCAAGGCACGTTGGGAAGCCATTTACCGTGCTGACAAGGAGATGCCGATCCGTAAATCCCATGAGAATCCTTCCATCCAGGCCATTTACAAGGAATTCTTGGGTGAGCCTTGCGGACACAAGTCCCATGAATTGCTCCACACCCATTATTTCGACCAGCAAACCACGGTGGAAGTTGAATTATAGTAGTATTAACATTAGAAATTCAGAATTATGGCAAAGATAATTGTAAAAATGAGAAAAGAGGTCAAGGAAAAAATCGTTGACATCTGTAATGAATTTAACAATCAGCCGGGTGAATTGATCAATGTGTTGCACAAAACGCAGGATTATCTTGGATATCTTCCTGCTGAAGTGCAGGAGTTGATTGCGGAACAGCTGCACATTCCCACCGCAAAGGTGTATGGTGTGGTTTCCTTCTATTCCTTCTTCTCCATGACTCCGAAAGGAAAACATCCGATTTCCGTATGCTTGGGTACCGCCTGCTACGTGCGTGGTGCTGAGAAGGTGTTGGACGCTTTCAAGAAAGAGTTGAACCTGGAGGTGGGAGAGACCACTCCAGACGGTATGTTCTCCCTCACTTGCCTGCGCTGCGTCGGCGCTTGCGGTCTGGCTCCTGTCGCCATGGTTGGTGACAAGGTGTACGGCCGTCTGGCTCCTGCCGCTGTCAAGGACATTGTGAACGAGTACCGTGCCATGGAAGCCGGTAAATAGTTCAAATTGAAATATTATACTGAAAAGGCACCCGAAAGGGTGCCTTTTTTTGTTGTTCAAAGGTTGTCAGTTGTCTGAATACAGCGGCACGAACAAGAAAGCCTCCCCTACGGGGAGGCTTTCTTGTTCAAATGTCTCTATAGCAGGACGATATTGTCCTCTATTTGTTAATTTGTACTTTTCTGCAAATAGTACCCTTGCCAGTATTGATGCTCAGGAAATAGCAGCCGTTTGCCAGATCGGCAGTCGGAATCTGGAGGCTCACCTCGCTGTTGGCGTTGATGTTTGTGCTGTACACTTCACGACCCAACACATCCGTCAGCCGGATGTTCAAGTTCTGGTTCTCCCAATTATTCAGGCTCAGGTCAAGGTTCAGGAAATTTTGGGCGGGGTTCGGGTAAACCCTGCAGGCTGCAATGCCGGTGGCAATCTCCTCCACACCCACATTGTTGCCGTATTTGAACGACCATCCGGTGCTTGATTTGTCATTGTCGGTCTGGAATTTGAGGTAGATGCATTTGTTGTTGAAAACAATTTCCTTGTTCAATGCAGGGGAATTCGTTTGGGTATAGGTAGCGGCTAAAAAGGTGTTGCCTACCATCACACTCGGGTTGAATGTGGCGTAGCTGTAAACGTACAGGACATCGCCCTCCGCCAAATCGAATTTGTCAAAGGAAACCCAAATTTTTTCAGCATCCTTCGGTTCTATTCTCCACCAGCAGATGTTGTCATTTGCATAGTTATCACTGCCGCTGCCGTTGTTCACACTACCTTTGGAATCGGTGATTTTGTTGGTGTTGTTGATGCTTTGGGTGGTGTTGCAGAATTCAGGGTTGGAGTAGGTGGCATCATAGTTGAACACAAATCCGCTACCGGTCACATCGTTATCTGTGGTGAAGGTGATCAGTACAGCGGGCTTGTTGATGGTGAGAGTTCTTCCGGCTACATTTTTTCCGCTGTAGGTGGCCAGAATCGGGTCGTTGGTGCTGTTTCCGTCGTATATTGTCACGATGTCGTTGCTGTCTGTCTCAAAATAGGAACAGCTCAAAGTTATTGAGGTGGCATGCTCCGGTTGGATGAGCCAGGAACGGCTGTCGTTGTTCTCATAGTCCAGATATCCGCTTCCGTCAGCAAAGGAGCCGTAGGTGGCTGTGAGCGTGTCGTGCTTTGGGAAGGAGATTTTTTTTGGAATCATGTTGTAGGTTATGTTGTGGTTGATGTCCAAATCCGCATATTGGTGGGCGGAAACTTTGATATTGATAAGTTCGTCAATGTCATAATAGCCGTCAGAAGCACCGTCCCAGCCCCAATTCATGTGGAAATAGTCCCTGCTGTCGTAGCCGTCGCAAACCCAGGCATGGCCGGCACCACCTTTGGAGGGTGATCCGCTGTAGGTCACGGGCAGCCTCTGGTCCAGTTGTGATTTGATCAGGTTTTTCCATCCGGCGGTATCATAGTTGACCCGTTCGGCTAATTGGATGGTGGAGGAATAGTTGAAATACCTCTTCATTGCATTGGCTATTTTAGTGCCGCTGGATGAGGAACCGTCTGTTCCATAGGTCATTTCCAATGAAATGCCCACATGGGACATCAGTGTGGCCAAAGCGCCGCTGAAGCGGATTGCATCATCGTTCATGGCGTTGTAGTCATAGTGGGTGTTGGCGTAGTTGGCACTGAGTTTTCCGTAAGGGGAGGTGTAGGAACTGTTCCCGACACCTACCTCCGGATAACGGTGGTAATACATGATTTGTGCCATGGCGGTGGCCACGCATCCGGTAGGGGCGTGGTATCCGCTCGCATCATTGTCCATGGGGCAGAATTCGTTGTAATAGGTGGCCTGTCCCCATTTGCTGGTCAATAATGGTTCCACACCGCTGCCCGATTTTTGCTGGACAACGCGGTTGTTTTCCAAATCCTCCCATTTTTTCAGAGTGGAGGTTGCCTTTTTCCCTTCCGGTTGTGCGGCCAGATAGATTTCCGTTTCGTAGCATTTCATCCATGCGTTCAAAGCGGGATTGGTTGTTTGGGGGTCAAAGTGGTTGTCAAACGAATAGGCAATGATAGGTTTGGAACTCTTTTGGGCCGACACTATCACAAAACCGCCCTCAGAATAATTTAAGATGTAATAAACGGCTACGCCCTCCTTGGTTTGGGTGTAGGTGGAGGAGATGGTGTTGCTTTGGTTGGGACGGATTTGGTGCCGGTAGTTGTCAGCCACCTTCGTGGCAGTGGCCAAATCCACATTTTGTGCGAAACAGAGACTTCCTGTCAAAAAAACAAGCGCACTTAGACAAATTTTTCTCATAATAATCTTTTTTTTATTTGATTTGTATTAAAAAAAACTCGCACAAGACATGCGAGTTTTTCTTTTTTCAATGATTCAATTTAGCGTGTGACAACAACTTTTCCGTTCATCAGCTGGTTTTCAGTCCGAATTTGCACAAAGTAGATACCAGGGCGTAGCTGTTTGCAGTTGATGGCTGCCTGGTTGCTGCCGGCATAGCGTTTGCCTAAATTCTTGTTTGAAACCATTCTGCCGTTCACGTCAAATAATGCAATCTCCACATTCTCATCCTTCTCCAGTACATACTCCACTATCGCTTGCCCGTTGGTGGGGTTGGGGAAGATGTTCAGTCCGTTCGCTTTTGTCGCAGATTTGAATGTCGGAGTGCTCCAACCTTTTTCACCAAACTGGTCGGTGCAGAAGATACCCCTGCCGTAGGTGGAGGCATAAATCCATCCATGGTTGTAGGTGCCGGGGAAATCCACAACTGTTTCTGTCACCACGGCGGAATCACCGATATAGCTCTTGGAGTAGAAGATGCTCTTGACATCTTCCAGATTTTTGCGCTGTTGGATGAGTTTGGTTACCGGTACTTTGGAATTAATGCCGTTGTTGACCAATGTCCAGGTGGGGTCGTCGGAGGTGAAGTTTTCTGTATAGTAGGCACCTTCCTCGGTTCCAACCATGGCCATGTCTTCCGTAGTTGCTTTTTGGCCGTTGTCGTCACTCTTCAAGACCAAAGCGGTGTAGAAGGAGGCATCGAATGGAAGTCCGGTTCCATTTTTGTTTACAAGCTTGAGGGCAACGCTGTCGTTAGCTTCGGCGGCGTTAGTGGCCATTTCAATATTTCCGCTGGAAAATGTGATGATAAGCTTGTTGTTTGTCTCATCGTAAGGGTTGAGATAGATGGAGGTGATGAAATCAATATTGTTCTCATAAATTTTGGTGGCATCCAAACCGTAAGACGGGTTCTTTTCAATTTTGGAACCGAGGGAACTGCCGTAGCTCAGCGTGGCGGAGTCACGGGCGGTGTTGAATCCTGATATGCGGTAGATGCTGTGGTATCCTGTTGCGGAGCTGAACGTGGCTGCATACAGGTGGTTCCCGTCTTCCGAAATGCAGAGGTGGGAAACCTGCTCATTGGTGTCCGTAGTGAAGAAAATGCGGTACCATGTGGGGATTCTGGAGAAATTCAACGCGCCTTTAGTCATGTAGATTGGGGCACCGTACACATGGCTTTTCTTATAGAATCCGCTACCTCCTACAAAGAAACGGCTCTGTACACGGTCAATGACTGTGCAGGATTTGTCCCTGGTGCTGTCATCAGTATCCATGTTCTTGGGAGAAAGCATCCACATGGGATAGTTAGCTGTATTGCTCTTTACACAGATGGAATCGCCGATGTCATAGCGTTTGTCAGCTTTGAAAGTCACCTCTTCCGTTGCATAGGGGTCATCTGTGGTTTCCCAAAGGATGACAGGGTTGGCCGAGGGATGTCCTTTGGGAGAGGTGCCAACAACATATTTCATGATTGTGTAGCTCCATGAGGGATATTTGTTTGAACTGTAGGTGGTGCTCATCTCCAAATCTTCATCATACCAGGTGCCGGCCGTTTCAGGATCGGTGGAGGCACTGGCTTTGCGTGCGCATTGTCCGTAATTGGTGATGTAGTAGAGGGCGTAGGTGTTGAGTGCGGAAAACAGGCCGCCTGTGGCGCTTCCGCTTCCTGTAAGGGATTCAGCGGCCAGCTCCGTATTACCGTTTCTGCTTATGTAAAGCACTCCGTTATCAACGCTGCCTGCCAGAATTTCTCCGTTATGTCCGATGCCGAAGTTGTTGATTTGTGCGGTGGACATGTTCTTGCGCACAAAAGTATAGGCTGTGAAAACCTCGTCGGAGAGAGTTCCCTTGGCAACGCCCTGGTTGGTGGCAAAATAGACGTGGCTGCCGTCTTTCGTAAAGGCAATCTGGTGGCAGCCGTAGTCACTGACTAGAGAGTTGAAGCTATAATAGGTGTTCTCCATAATTTCCTGTGCTTCCCACAAGGAGGGATAACCGCCTATCAGAATATGTTTTGGATTGTTGGGAAATACAGCAAGTGTATTGGTGACATCTCCGCTTTTGTTGAACAAATCAACTGTGATGCTGCCGCCAGGGAGGATAATTTGGAAGGTTTTTCCCTGGTCTTTGGAGAGGTACATATTGATGAGCTCCCCATTGGAATTGATTGCTGACGCATAGATATAGTTAGAGTCGGATGGGGCCAGAGCCAATTCAATAAAGGAGGCTTCCGTTGAAATTTTACCGGTTGCGCACAGTTTGCTGAATCCGTTCGGGCCCGTGGTGGAAATGTAGGCTTCGCTGTGGCGGTTGCCCCTGTCCAAATCAGCAAACACCACCACACCGTTTTCGGTTTTGACGTCAATGCCGGTCAGATTCAAGGCATTGTTGCCCGCTTTGGCCTGTTGCCAAGTCTCGCCCATGTCTTCGGAATACTGTAATCCGTCATCTGTGGCAGCATACAGCACATTCATTTTGCTGTCGTAGGCCAGCCGGTTCACCTCTTTCCAGTCGGAAGTGGCCTCCAGCAACTCAAAGGTGGTGTCATTTACCATCTTGTATATGCCGTTTCCTTTAATGCCATAGGAGGATGCGGAAAAGTATCTTTGAATAAGTCCGAATGTGGACTTCACACCGGGTGCGTAGGCGGTGGGGTTGATTCCTTCACCGGTTCCCACAAAAATGGTTCCGTCCGGTGTTTGGATCAGTGCATTGACGCATACAGCCTCCAAATTTGTTCTGAACCAGGTGGTGCCTGCATTTTTGGAGTACCACAGGCCGCCTCCGGCACTACCTGCATATAAATGGGCGTCGTTTTGATTGTCAATGAGAACAGCACGGCTTCGGCCACTGATGTTGTCTGGACCGACCGCTTTCCATTCAATGTCGGTTGTTTGTGCTTGTGCCATACCTCCGGCGAAGAGGCAAGTCACCACACCCAAAATGAAATTTGTTACTTTTTTCATCATTAAAATTTTATGTTACATTCACTAAAATTATTTCAAACAAATGTTTTGCGAGAGTTTTTTTGCGTTCGTTTACTGTTTTATGATTCACGATTTTGAATCAATTATAGTTCGCGGAACCCAATAACTCAAGCGGTGCAAAAGTACATATAAATTCTTTACCATTTGAAGAATCTTGCCTATTTTTTTTCAAAAAAGTGCCACGCAGATACAAAAACCTCCTTTTTAACTGCCGATGGTGTGTGTAACCGGTTATGACTGTAGGATGAAACCAAGTGTTGTCCAACGGTTTTTTGATTGCGTTTCCTTGTGGGTGAGTCCCAGACTTTCTGCCTTTTGCTTAATGGATAGGCTGTCCTCCCCCTCGTAGAATCCGCTCATGAACAGCTTGCCCCCTTTTTCAAGGTGTGCCACATAGGTTTCCATGTCCTGGAGCAGGATATTGCGGTTGATGTTGGCTAGAATGAGGTCGTATTTTTGCATGGGAATGCTTTGCGCATCGCCTAAAATGCAATGGATGTCATCCATGTTGTTGTTGGCGCAGTTTTCCATGGCATTACGGTACGCCCATTCGTCGTTGTCAATGGCGGTCACTTGGACAGCCCCCTTCAGTTTGGAGAGAATGGCCAACACTGCTGTGCCGCAGCCCATGTCCAAAACTCTTTTCCCTTCGCATTCCGTTTGCAGGAGCAAGGATAACATGAGTGAGGTGGTCTCGTGGTGGGCGGTGCCGAACGACATTTTGGGCTCAATCAAAATGTCATATTCCGCTTTTTCGGCAGGGTGGAAGGGGGCGTGGATGTAGCATCGGCCATCAATCCAAACCGGTTCGTAATTGCTTTCCCACAAGGCGTTCCAGTCCTGATCCTCAACTTTTATAATTTCGTAGCTCCAATTAATGCCTGCCTCAGCCGGCAACTTGATCTGTTGCAGTTCCGCTTCGGAAAAATCTTTCTCCGGAATGTAGGCTGACAATCCCTCCTCCCATTCCATGAAGCTGTCGCAGCCTATCTCCCCCAGGAGGGCGGTGAGGATCTCACAGCCTCTCTCCATGGGGGAGACTTTGCATTTGATCTCAATATAGTCCATGGGTATACGGTCGGATCAGTCGTTTTTCATGCAGGTTTCCGCCGCATTGATTATGGCGATGAAATCCTCCGCCTTGAGTGACGCACCCCCAATAAGTCCTCCGTCCACGTCAGTGCAGGAGAACAGTTCCAGCGCATTGCCGGGATTGCAGCTGCCTCCGTACAGTATATACATATTATAGGCAGTCTCGGTGCCGTATTTTTCCTCAATCAGCTGGCGGATAAAGGCGTGCACCTCCTGCGCCTGCTGCGGAGTGGCGGTCAGTCCGGTGCCGATGGCCCAGACCGGTTCATAGGCGATAATCACCTGGGCAATCTCCTCCTTTTTCAAATGGAACAGTCCCTGGGTGATTTGGCGGCGAATCACGTTGAAGGTCTCTCCGTTTTCTCTTTCGGATTTTTGTTCACCAACGCAGAAAATTGGAACAATGTCGTTGGCCAGCAGCAGATTCACCTTTTTTGCCAGCTCTTCATCCGTCTCCTTGAAATAGGCCCTGCGTTCCGAATGTCCGACGATGCAGGTGTCAGCACCGGCCGATTTGAGCATTGCCGCACTCACCTCACCGGTGTATGCGCCTTTGTCCATGTAACTTACATTCTGTGCGCCCACAGTGAAATTGCTCTCTTCCGAAATGTCGGCGGCCATCTCCAAATAGGGGAACGGCGGGCAGATAATCACGTCGGTTTCCAATGTCATGTCGTCCAAACCCTCCGCAATGGCGACCAATAATTCCTCCGCTTCGGGAAAGGTTTTGTTCATTTTCCAGTTTCCTGCTACAATTTTATTCTTCATTTCTCTGATGTTTTAAACAATGTAAAATAAAATGCAAATATACATAAAATCGCAATACAGATTCCATTTGAATGAAAAAAATTCTTTTTTTTTGTTGTCCGTATCCGGATTTGGAGTATATTTGCAAATGTGAAATATAAATGGCAGTCGCAAATGAAAATGTTTCAAATCAAGAGGAATATGTTGAAAAGAACTTTCGATGGGAGGTTGATGACGTTGTTGTTGGTTTGCGTATTGGCTGCTTGCGGGAATAACCGTCAGGCGAGGTTGGAGAAGGAATTGTGCCAGACCGTCTCGCAATACCTGACCGATAACCTTCCGGTGGGGACCACAATTGACAGTGTGCGGATTCTGCATATTGACAGCCTTTCGGATTACAGTTATCTGCTTTTTGTGGAAAAACCTGTGGCGGAGAATTATTTGGAAGGATTGCACGAGCGTTATGCCTCCTATCCGGAAGAGGGAACCACGGAGGAGATGCTGCTCCGCCAACAGACTGGGGATGAAATTACCCGTGTGATCAACTGGATGGACAGGAAAGAGGAGCTACTACGGGGTAACAGCTTGGATACGGCAAACTTGAAATGTTTTTTTGTGGCGGTAAGGGTTTTCATGAAACAAAATAATCAGGTGCTGGAGCCCGAATATTACGGTTTTCCTATCACACCTGATTTTGAAGTGTTGGAATCGGAAGCGATTTCCTATTGAAGGGGACTCCCTTTAGCACATCATGTTTTTCACCTCGTCGTTAAGCATTTGTGCGAATGCGGAAACTGGCATTGAGCCCATGTCCTGCATACCGTGCTTGCGGACGGAGACGCTGTGCTCGTTGGCCTCTTTCTCTCCAACAATCAGCATGTAGGGGATTTTCTTCATTTCCGCATCCCTGATTTTCTTGCCGGTTTTTTCGCTCCGGTCATCAATCAGCACGCGTATTTCCTGTGCCGCCAGTTCGTTGCGCAACTTTTCTGCGTAGTCCATGTATTTTTCACTGATGGGCAGGATAATTGCCTGGTCGGGTGTGAGCCACAGCGGGAAGTTTCCGGCGGTATGCTCAATCAGCACAGCCACAAACCTTTCCATGGAGCCGAAGGGGGCGCGGTGAATCATGATGGGGCGGTGTTTCTGGTTGTCACTGCCGATGTATTCCAGTTCAAAGCGTTCCGGCAGGTTGTAGTCCACCTGGATGGTGCCTAACTGCCATTTACGGCCGATTGCATCCTTCACCATGAAGTCCAGTTTGGGTCCGTAGAAGGCGGCTTCGCCCAATTCGGTGATGGTTTTCAGCCCTTTTTCTTCTGCGGCTTCCACAATGGCGCGTTCAGCCTTTTCCCAGTTTTCGTCGCTGCCGATGTATTTGGCCTTGTTGTTTGGGTCGCGCAGTGAGATTTGCGCTACATAGTCGTCAAAATTCAATGTTTTGAATATCAGAAGCACGATGTCAATCACTTTGCAGAATTCCTCCTTCACCTGGTCGTTGGTGCAGAAAATGTGTGCGTCGTCCTGGGTGAAGCTGCGGACACGGGTCAGGCCGTGCAGTTCGCCGCTCTGCTCGTAGCGGTACACCGTTCCGAATTCGGCCAGCCGCAGCGGCAGCTCCTTGTAGGAGCGGGGCTGTGAGGCGTAAATCTCGCAGTGGTGCGGGCAGTTCATCGGTTTGAGGAAATATTCCTCGCCCTCCTGTGGTGTGGTGATGGGACGGAAGGAGTCCGTGCCGTATTTCTGATAATGGCCGGAGGTCTTATAAAGGTTCACATTTCCGATGTGCGGTGTGATGACCTGTTGGTAGCCGTATTCGCGCTGCACTTTGGTCAGGAATGTTTCCAACCGCCTGCGCAGGTCGGTGCCTTTTGGCAGCCAGAGGGGCAGGCCAAGCCCCACACGGTTTGAGAAGGTGAATAGTTCCATCTCCTTGCCGATTTTCCGGTGGTCGCGCTTCTTGGCCTCCTCTATCAGAACGAGGTATTCGTCCAATTCCTTTTTCTTTGGGAAGGTGATGGCGTAGATGCGGGTCAGCTGTTTGCGTTTCTCATCTCCACGCCAGTAGGCTCCGGCCAGGCTCATCAGCTTCACCGCCTTGATCATGCCCATGTTGGGCAGGTGCGGTCCCCGGCACAAGTCCACAAAACTGCCGCTGGTGTAGAAGGTGATGCTTCCGTCTTCCAAATCCCGGATCAGCTCCTGCTTGTATTCGTCTCCCTTTTTGGTGAAGAAATCCAAGGCATCCTTTTTTGAGACTTCGGAGCGCACAATTTCCTGTTTGCTGCCGACAATCTCCATCATTTTTGCCTCTATTTTCGGAAAATCTTCGGAGGAGATGGTATAGTCCATGAAATCTATGTCGTAGTAAAAGCCGTTCTCAATGCTGGGGCCGATGCCGAATTTTACACCGGGATACAGCTGTTCGATGGCTTCCGCCATAAGGTGGGCGGAGGTGTGCCAGAACACTTTCTTCCCCTTCTCATCATTCCAGGTCAGCAGCCGCACGCGGGCGTCGCTGGTGACAGGACGGTGCAGATCCCATAGGGCGTCGTCCACTTCAGCGGAGAGAACGTTGCGGGCCAATCCCTCACTTATGGACATGGCAATTTCATACGGAGTTACCCTGTTTTCGAATTCTTTGACGGAACCATCCGGTAAGGTGATGTGTATCATTATGTTATATTTTGTTGTTTAGTATTTATGACAAAATGCAAAGTTAGAAAAAAAAGAAATACGTTTGCCATTTTACATAAAAATTAAAAATATCTCCCAACCGGCGTTTTGTACTTACATTTTTATTACTTTTGCAAATTGTGATAATTGTAAACGGAAATTATATGAAAAAGGTTCTTTTACATGCATGCGGTGTGACTTTGGCCGTTGTAGCTTTGGTCGCATCTGTAATGACTGCAAATGCCCAAGTGTTGAAAAACAGTGAAGTGCCCAAGGCTGTTATGGAAAAATTCCATGCCCAGTCCCCGAAAGCCAAATCTCCGTCCTGGGAAAAGGAGGGGGCTAATTATGTGGTTACCTTCAAGGAGGATCAGTCCATGACCAAGTCCACCTATACTGAAAATGCCAAATGGCTTAAAACCGCCATTTTTGTTGATCAGGAGGATTTGCCCACCAATGTCTTCAATGTGGTGAAAAAGGAATACCCCAATTATGATGAAATCATGTACGCCTACCTCATGAAGGAGGAGAAAAATCTCCAGTATTATCTGGTTGGGGTGAAGGTGAGTGCAAAGGATTTGTTGGCGGAGATGCGTTTCACCCTGATTGGCAATTTTGTGAGAAAAGAGGAGAAAAACCTGCCCACTGCTGCGGAAATGGACAAGATGACCACAGAGAAGAACACTGCGGCCAAGTCTTCCGGAAAGGTGAAGAGCGATTCCAAAAAGAAGAACGCCAAAAAGACGGATGATTATCTGATTACTGAGGACAAGGTGCCTGCTGCGGTGATCAAGACCTTCAAAAAGCGCTTGATGAACGCTTCGGACGTGCGCTGGTACTACAAGCCGGGCGACAGCATCTATTCGGTCAAGTGTGTGGTTCGTGAGCAGAACACATTGGGCAAGTTCACCGATCAGGGTGCCTGGATAAGTTCCCGTACGGAATTGGAAAAGGAGAAGGTGCCGTCAGCGGTCTACAAAACCATCAACACCTTCTATCCCTCCTACAAGTTTGTATCTGCCGGAAAAGAGGTGCGTAAGGACAAGCAGGATTTCTTTGCTATTGAAATCATTGAATCCCAATATGCAAGAAAAGGGGAGATTACCACGCTCTATCTGGACAAAAGTGCCCGCATCAAGTACATTGAGGAACCCGGACTAGTGGCTGAAACGATTGAGGACAAGCTGACAGCGGAAGAAGAGAAGGAGGAGAAGCGGTTGGACAAGGAGTTCGCAAAGGACCAGCAGCTGGACATTTTCCCAGTGAAATCCATCAGTGCTGATGAGATTCCGGCCTCCATTCACCGGTGGACCAACATGTATTATCCGGAGTATGTCTACAAAAACATCCGCTATGAAGAGGATGAGGAGTTTGAAAAAGAGGGGAATATCTACATTATCCTGATTCAGCGTCCGGGCGTGGGACAGCCCTATGCCACGGTCTATTTCACCCGTAACGGAAAATTTTTGAAGCTGATTGACGAGTTCCGTTCCCAGGAGGAGATTGAGGAACAGATGGCCAAGCATCAGGCAGCTCCGTCGGTGCCGTCACAAGTTTCCACGGCCTTTAAAACTAAAGTATTGGATGCGAATGATTTGACATGGGATCAGGATGAGGATGGCAACTGGGTGGCCTCCTACAAGGACAAGAAGGAGCTTTCCAAACAGATGGTCTATACTTCGGAAGCGGTGTGGGTCTGCACCCGCACGCTGACCCCGCAGAACAAGGTGCCTACCGGTATTGTAACCTACGTGGGCAAAAACTTTTCCAATACGGAAATCCGGGAGTGCTGGGCTGTGAGCGATCCGCAGACCAAGCTCTATTATCATGTGAATTTGTATAACAAAAAGAACAAGTTGGACTTTGACATGGATTTCACCCAGGCGGGCAAACCCATGGAAGAGGTGGAATAATAGGGGAGAGAAATGAAGCCGTCAGCTGTTTTGCTGTTCATGTCGCTGGTTTTTGCGGCATTGGGTGTGGTGGGTTATGCCATTCCCAAAGAGGGTGTCCGAATCGGAGGTGTGGTGTTGCGTTTCCCTTCTCCATCGGAGATGATGTCGGAAAGTGAGGAAAGCGCTGTTGTGGATGTGGACAGCACCTTATCGCGGCTGCGGCAAAGCGCCCAAATGGGCGAAGTGCGCTCCACTCTGGACAGTTTGAAGTTCTACAAGAAATTCTTTTATGGGGACAATGCCCGCATTTATTTTCCGGACAACGACTATACCTATTGGGATTCGCTTTTTGCCCTGCTGAAAAAATCCTCCGGCAACCATGTTTTCCGGGTTATGCATTACGGGGATTCACAAATTGAAATGGATCGTATTTCCAGTACCTTCCGTCAAAGTTTGCAGGAACGTGTTGGTGGCATGGGGCCGGGAATCCTTCCTGCGGTCCAAACCATACCCACCTTCACATTCAGCCAGTCGTCCAGCGGAATGTCCCGCTATGTCTGTTATGGGGATTCCACCCAGCCGAGAGCCTCACACCGACGTTACGGAATGCTGGCCACCTGCGGTTATGTGAACGGCAGCGCCACCTTTACGGCCAGGGCCTCTTCCGGCAAACGGGCGCAACCTTTGGCCAAGAAATTCCAGAAAGTGACTTTGATTGTGGGTAACAATGCGGCTAATTTCTCCGCCACCTGCAAGGGGGTGACCAAAACCCTTCCGGCGGCTGAAAAGGGGGTGAGCCTGCTGCAATGGAGTTTCAAGGATACCTTGTCCTCTGTGTCGATGACCCTTAATGGTACGGCGGATGTTTATGGTATTGCCTTGGAAGGCCGGCACGGCGTTTCCGTGAGCAACGTGCCGATGCGCGGTTGTTCCGGCACCATTTTTACCCGTATTGATTCTGCAATTTTGGGACAGTGCTACCGCAAGACAGGGGTGGATCTGATTGTGATGCAGTATGGCGGCAACATGATGCCCTCCATCAGCAGCGACAAGGCTATCTCCAATTACATGGCCATGATTACCAAACAATTGAAATATATCCACAAATTGTATCCGCATGCCAAAATTCTCTTTATAGGTCCTTCCGACATGTCCAAACGGGTGAACGGCAAACTGCAGAGCTATCCCTATCTGGACAAAATGAATACTGCACTGAAACAGACAGTGCTGGCAAATGGCGGTGCCTACTGGGATATGTTCCATGTTATGGGAGGTGAAAATTCCATGATACAGTGGGTGAACCACAACCCGGCATGGGCGGGTCCCGATTATGTGCATTTTACGGAGACGGGAGCCAATGAGATTGCAAAAATCCTCTCCAATGCCTTTTTGACCTACTATGATTTTTATTTGTTGAGAAGCCATTGCAACTCCGCTTTGGTTCGCCAGTTCATGATGAGAAGCGAATAATGGGTAAGAAAGGGCTTGGACTGTGGCTGATTCTGGCAATTTCCGTTCCGACGCTCAAGGCGCAATGGATTTCCGGTTTTGTGCCGGTGCGCGACTTGGGTGTGCCGGACAGTAACCAGTTGTATTTTCCCTCCGGAAGCGATGCTTTTCAAGATTTCTATGCCAAATTGGACACTTTGTTGCGGGAGGGGGAGGGACAGATCAATATCCTTCATATTGGAGGCTCCCACGTGCAGGCTGGTACCTTTTCCCATCAGATGCGGCTGCGCTGGCTGCAGGTGGCTCCTGGACTGAACGCACATCGCGGTTGGGTGTTCCCTTTTTCAGTGGCAAAAACCAACAATCCATACAATTATCAGGTCAAATGCAGCGGTAACTGGTCCTGGTGCAAGAACACCCAGAAAAATGTGCCTTACCTGATGGGGCTTTCCGGTATGGTGGTATGTGCCAACACACCGGACTGCCAGTTGCAGATCCGTATGCGCAATGCGGATATCTATGTTGATTTCAAGCGGATCCGGCTGTTCGGTTTTTCCGATTCCAACTGTGTTGAGCCTCTGTTGGAGATCGGGGGGCAATTGTATGAAGGGGAATACGATGCGCAGAGCCGCAGTTATCTTTTTTCACCGGATCTCTATTCCGATTCGATGAAACTGTTGTTTGTGCGCAAGGATGCTGCTTGGGAACCGTTTTATCTCCGTGGTTTTTTGTTGGAGGACGATGCTCCGGGCATCACCTACCATGCGGTGGGGGTGAACGGCGCCAGTGTGCCTTCCTATTTGCAGTGCCCTTTGTTTGAAAATGATTTGCAGTTTGTCAAACCGGACTTGTGCATTTTCGGCATCGGAATAAATGATGCCAACACCGACCAGTTCGACTCTGCGGAGTTCAAAAAGAGGTATGAATGGCTGATAGCTGAGATTCTGCATGTTGCTCCGCAGTGCAAATTTTTGTTTATCACCAACAATGACAGTTATCGGACATTGGGGCGCAGACGTTCCTCACTGAACAGGAACGGTCCCTTGGTGCAGCAGACATTCTACCGTCTGGCGGAGCAATACAAGGGGGCGGTTTGGGATCTTTTCGCCATCATGGGCGGATTGGGCTCTGTGAAAAGATGGGAATCCAAAGGCTTGGTCCAGCGCGATAAAGTTCATTTTACGGTGCCTGGATACAAATACATTGGGGATTTGCTTTTTACAGCCATGATGGATGCTTATGCGGAACATTTGAACAGGAAGGATTGAAATGGAAGGTGCAGGCTTTTTATCCTATTTGAAAACCATTTTTTCGTTCAACGAGGCGCAGCCGCTGCTGTTCACCCAGTTCTATTTCTGGGCTTTCTTCTTTGTTGTGTTCGCCGGTTTCAGCCAGTTGTGCAACCGAAGGCTGATGCGCAACGCCTTCCTGTTTCTGGTGAGCCTTTTCTTCTATTTCAAGACCAGCGGGTTGTTCGTCCTAATCCTCATTTTTTCCACTTTTTACAACTTCTTTGCCGCCAAGGGCATCGCCGCTTCGCGAAAACAGTGGGGGAGGCGGCTGTGGCTCTATGTGGGGGTATGCATCAATCTGGCGGTGCTGTTCTATTTCAAGTACGCCTATTTTTTCACTGATGTCTACAACAATCTGTTCCATACGCATTTCAAGGTGTTCAACTATTTGGCATATTGGGCGAACGCCTTTGATGTGCACCATTTCAGTGTGGATGTGATCCTGTTGCCTGTAGGTATCTCATTTTTTACTTTCCAGGCCATCAGCTATGTGGTGGATGTATATCGCGGTGAGATCGCGCCGGTGCGCAATATTTTGGATTTTGGCTTCTATATCAGCTTTTTCCCCGGACTGGTGGCGGGTCCTATTGTGCGTGCCTCGCAGTTCGTGCCGCAGATTTACAAGCCCTATTCACTCTCCCGCAGGCAGTTCGGACTGGCGGTGTTCTGGATATTGAACGGTTTGCTGAAAAAAATGATTCTGAGCGATTACCTTGCGGTGAATTTTATTGACAGGGTGTTCGCCAATCCGTTGATGTACACAGGTTTTGAAAACCTGATGGCGCTTTTTGCCTATTCGTTGCAGGTTTATGCCGACTTTTCCGGTTACACGGACATAGCCATAGGAGTGGCGATGCTGATGGGTTTCCAGCTGCCCAAAAACTTCAATTCGCCGTATAAGGCGCAGAACCCAAGTCAGTTCTGGAAAAGATGGCATATTTCCCTTTCCAATTGGCTGAAGGATTATCTCTACATTCCGCTGGGCGGTAATCGTAGGGCGGGGGTGGCCACATATCTGATGATTGTCTCCATTCTGCTGATTGTGATATTTTTGGCCAAACAGTTATGGGTGACTGTGCTGGTTGTATCCGTGGTGGCGGTGCTGACCGTATGTCTGGTGGTTTTTCCGAAAACCCGCAAGGCCATCAATACCAATATCAATATGATGAACACCATGCTGTTCGGTGGTCTGTGGCACGGTGCCAGCTGGAATTTCATGATTTGGGGCGGACTGAACGGTTTGGGCATTCTTGCCTACAAGATTTGGCGCAACCGCAGTGATTTGCAGAAACTGCTGCTGACCTTGTCGCTGTTCCTTCTCTTTTTGCTGATGAAACTGTTCCTGCCTGCCCCGATATTCAATCTGGCGGCGGTCTGGAGCGGTATTTTCTTCGCGGGAACTCTGGTCGGGGTGCTGTACAGGACATTTTGTAAAAAAGAGGTGCGTTGGGCTTCGGTGGCATGGTCAGTGCTGATGACCTTTGTGTTTGTCACCTTCACGCGGCTTTTCTTCCGCTCCGGCTCCAACCTCAATCCGGCTGAGGCTAACGAGGTGGCCTGGCAGACCGCACAGAACATGGTGGCCCAAATAGGCGGGAAATGGGATGTGTCGCTTATTCCCTCAATTTTGTACGAATACAAAAATATTTTCCTCTTATTTGCGTTAGGAATGTTGGTGCATTGGCTCCCTGAACGCTTCAAACGGCGGTACCGGCTGGTTTTTGCGCATTTGCCGCGTCCGGTCGTGTTGTTGCTGACGGTGGTCTGCATTTTTGTGATTTACCAATTTGTAACATCTGATTTGCAATCGTTTATTTATTTTCAATTCTAACTATGACAATAACTATGACTGTTGACTATGACTTGTCGTGCGAACCGAGTGCAGAGCCGTGCTTGCACGAGCTATGCCGAGGTGATGCCGACAAGCACGGACCTGCGAAGCAGGGACGTACCAGACTGTCGTGCGAACCGAGTGCAGAGCCGTGCTTGCACGAGCTATGCCGAAGCGTAGCCGATAATCATGGAATGAACCATACATTCACGGAACGAAGTGACGTACTATGACTATAACAATTACCATCAACTATAAACTGTAAACTAATGAATACGATAATCAGGAAATTATGGCTTTCAAGCGTAATGCTTTTGGTTGCGGTGTTTTCCCTGCGGGCGCAGGTGAGCGAACCAGTCCGTTGGAAATGTACGGTGCTGAAGGGGGAAGGCAATGAGGCAACCCTCCAGTGGACGGCCACGGTTGAGAAGGGTTGGCATTTGTATTCACAATACAACACGCTGGGAATCACGCAGCAAACGGTGTTTGAATACCAACCTTCCGCCGCATACCAGCTGGTGGGCAAAACTTCGGAACCTGCCTATACGGAGTTCACCGATGAGTTCGGTACTGACCGCTATTTTGAAAAATCGCCGGTGATTTTCAAGCAGAAAATCAAGATTCTGTCAGAAAAGGACTTCAAAATTTCCGCCAGTGTGGACGCACAGGCCTGCATTGAGGGCAAATGTGTCATGGTTGGAGATGAGTTCGAAGTGGCGGTGAAAGGAGTGCCGCAACAGGTATCGGACAATGCTGCCGAGGAGCGTCCGGATGAAGTTGACGCCGGTGTTTCGGAGACAGGGTCGGAAACTGTGGAGCCCGAGTCGGCAGAGCCTGAGGCTGCAGTGAAAGCGGATTCATGGGATAAACCGGAAAAAGCGGATTTGGAGAAGGATAGCAAGGAGAAGGGAATCTCCCTGTGGGCGGTGTTCTTCATTGCCATTGCAGCAGGTTTGGCGGCACTGATCACACCATGTGTTTTCCCACTTATTCCGATGACCATAAACTTTTTCATGCACGGAGCCGGAGAGGAGAACAAACAGAGCGGCATACGTCAGGCTTGGATGTTCGGTGGATCCATCATTTTCATTTTTGCCGTGCTGGGAGCCATACTCACGCTGCTGTTCGGGCCGGATGCCATGTACACGCTCTCGACGCACTGGATCCCCAACCTGATTTTCTTTGTGATATTCCTGATTTTCGCCCTCTCATTTTTCGGGCTGTTTGAAATCACACTGCCAAGCTGGATGATC
>CAJOQK010000185.1 GCA_905236885.1 uncultured Bacteroidales bacterium | reverse complement strand
GTACGGCAGGTTAATCTCCGTTGAAGTGCTGGAGGAGAGCTCGATCTTGGCCTTTTCGGCAGCCTCCTTCAGACGCTGGTGCGCCATAGGATCCTTCCGCAAGTCAATATGATATTCGTTCTCGAACTCCTGTGCCAGCCAGTCAATGATGGCATGGTCAAAATCGTCACCGCCAAGATGGGTGTCGCCATTGGTGGATTTCACCTCAAACACACCGTCACCCAATTCCAAAATTGAAATATCGAAGGTGCCACCGCCAAGGTCAAACACCGCAACCTTCATGTCGGACATCTTCTTGTCCAAGCCGTAGGCCAAAGCGGCCGCAGTCGGCTCGTTAATGATACGTTTCACATTCAAACCGGCAATCGTACCGGCCTCCTTGGTCGCCTGACGCTGTGAGTCACTAAAGTAGGCAGGAACGGTGATAACCGCCTCCGTCACATCCTGACCCAGATAATCTTCGGCAGTTTTCTTCATTTTTTGGAGAATCATGGCCGAAATCTCCTGCGGAGTGTACATATGGCTGCCAATCTTCACACGCGGCGTATTGTTGTCGCCACGCGCAACTTCATAGCTCACCCTGCTCACCTCATTGGTCACACGGTCATAGGTTTCACCCATGAAACGCTTGATGGAGGAGACTGTGTTTTTAGGATTGGTCACCGCCTGACGTTTGGCCGGATCGCCAATCTTGCGCTCGCCTTCCCCATTGTCCAAAAAACCCACCACCGAAGGGGTGGTCCTGTTACCTTCGCTGTTGGGGATGACCACAGGCTCGTTGCCTTCCATCACAGCCACACAGGAATTAGTTGTACCCAAGTCTATACCAATAATTTTTCCCATTGTATATACCCTTTCTTTTTTTATTTCAGTTAATTAATCTTTACTCATCAAACTTTCCGTCTCCACTCCCATCCGGACACGCTCCGTCTGAAAATTTCAACATCCGGAAATTTGCCAATTATTATGCCAAAAAATGCAGCATTTTTCCGTATTTATTTATATTTGATTGATTTTAAATGCTTTAGATTAAACAGCAACAAATATCGCAACCTTCTCCACCACTGACAGCCACCTCCAAACAACTGACAAATCGTCAGCATTTGCCCCAAGAACGTCCCTTTCTGACAGGAACTGCCACCGCCAAAAAAGGGATTTCGTTTTACAGCCTGGCTCAGGACGAGGAAAACAGTCGGCAAAACTTTTTTCCAGCACAGGCGGAATCCGTGTCGGTTTTTGATGTACCTTTGCGGTTTAAATGATGCAGCGATGAGCAATATCAAAAAATTAGCCAATCAGACAGTTATCTACGGAGGTACCACCATTGTGGGTCGCCTGCTGAACTATTTGCTGGTTCCTTTTCACACCTATATCTTTCTGGATCCGAAAAACTACGGGGTCGTGGGCGAGATGTACGCCTGGATGGCTCTGCTGCTGGTCATCCTCACCTACGGCATGGAAACCGCCTATTTCCGCTTCTCCAATTCGGAACCGGACAAAAAAAGGGTCTTCAGCAGCACTTTATGGATGCTTTTGAGCACCTCCGCCCTTTTTGTTGTGCTGGGGCTCTGCTTTTCGCAACCCATCGCCAACCTTCTCAAATATCCGTCACATCCGGAATATATCCGATGGTTTGTGGTCATTGTGGCCATGGATGCCGTCAGCTGCATCCCTTTCGCGCATCTGAGAGGCGAAAACAAAGCCCTGCAATTTGCCGGCATCAAAATCGCCAACATCCTCATCAACGTCTTTTTCAACATATTCTTCCTCTGGTTCTGCCCACTGATGATCCGCCACGGCCTCGGCACCGGCTTCTTCTCGGCCATTTACCATGAGAATATTGGTGTCGGCTACATTTTCATAGCCAACCTGATAGCATCGGTATGCCAATTCATTCTGCTGATAGCATGCTGTAAAAACATTGAGTTCAAGGTGGATGTCAGCCTGCTCAAACGGATGCTCAAATATGCCTTTCCCCTACTGATTTTAGGATTGGCAGGCATTGTTAACGAGACTATGGATCGGATTCTAATCAAAAACCTCTCCTCCGCCGATGCCGAAGAGGCGATGCGCAACGTGGGCATTTACAGCGCCTGCTTCAAGATTTCTGTCATCATGAACCTCTTCATCCAGGCTTTCCGCTACGCCGCAGAACCCTATTTCTTCAACCAGTACAAGGAAAAGGATGCAAAGGAGGGCTACAGCGTGGTCATGACCTATTTTGTGATTGTCTGCACATTCATCTTCCTGGTCACCACACTTTATCTGGACTACCTGAAATATTTTGCAAGCGAGCGCTACCATGCCGGACTGCAGGTTGTGCCGCCGCTGCTTTTGGCCTTCATGATGTTGGGCATGATGTACAACCTGAGTATCTGGTACAAGCTGACCGGACAAACCAAATTCGGCGCCTACATAACAGTGGGTGGAGCCGCTATCACACTGGCGGTCAATTTCCTGCTCATTCCGCGCATAGGCATCATGGGAGCCGCCATAGCCCATTTCACCACCTATTTCTGCATGATGACCGCCTCCTATTTTCTGGGGCAGAAATATTACCCTGTCCCCTACCAATTGAAAAAAATAGGCTTCTATGTAGGGTTTTCGCTGCTGCTTTTCGGAATCGGCTTCTACCTGCTGCCTTGGCTGTTCGGCAGCGGTTACGCCCTGTGGATGAAAACTTTGATTAACACATTGCTGGTGGCTGTTTTTGCAATGGTCACCATTAAAAAAGAATATCCTAACCTACAAAAAATGATGCACGCATGAGTGAAAAAGTGCTATTCATTGACGAACCGGCCCCACGCATGGAGATTGAGCTGAACAAATTGGGGTTCAAATGCGAAAGATTTTCGTCCGTGGCAGGAAAAACAGCTGACGACTACGGTTCGCTGCTGCCAGTTGCCGCGCAATATGCCGGATTTGTAATCCGCAGCCGGTTCCAAATTGACCGGAGGATGATCGACGCCGCCGCAAACCTGCGCTTTATCGCCCGCATCGGCGCCGGAATGGAGAACATCGACACCGCATACGCCGAATTGAAGGGCATCCGCTGCATCAATTCGCCGGAAGGCAACGCGGACGCGGTGGCGGAATATGTGATCGGGAGCATCCTGAACATGCTGCGCCAGTACGCACGCATGGACAGTGAAGTCAAGGCAGGTGTATGGCGGCGCGAGGCC
>CAJOQK010000184.1 GCA_905236885.1 uncultured Bacteroidales bacterium | reverse complement strand
CTCTCCGGCCTGCCCCGCGGCCTCTACCTGCTGCGCGTGCGAACCGCCAGCGGTAACGCGGCAAGGAAGATGGTGGTGGAATAAATCCAATCACGGCGTATCAATGCTTTTTATATCATCATTTTGGAGGGAAAAATTCTGTCCACAATCACAAAATCTTCCGAGATGTGGAACACAACTGTCCATCTGTGGTTCACAACAGAAAGCGTTTTCACTGTAACTTCGCATAGCAGTCGTCAAGTTTTTGGTGGAAATGTTTTCCGAACTGTTCCAATGTCATATATCCGTCAGGAATTTCCGGCGTGACATTTGAAACGACCTGTGTCCTGGCTTGGTAAACAGCAACAGGCTCTTCTGCTTTTGGAAGTTTCTTTTTAACAATCTTGTAGTCTTTTTTCATTCTGACTCATTTTTATGTTGCAAAATTAGTCATTTTTCCAACATGTTCGCTTTTTTTGCGAATTTTTTTTTTTGTATCTGCGTTTCTCGTTAAGATTCGGCTTTCTCATTTCTGAAAAAGCGTGTGAAATTTTTTCCGCCAAAACCGGATTTTCATGCCATCGGAAAATGGCGATTATTTGTCCATTACACTTGATTCACACAAAAAAACATGATAAAAAAGGGCTGACGTATCGAATAAAAGGTGTCAGGATAAGCCAGAGTCCGTATAGAGCCGTAACCGGCGGTTAAGGGGTCTTCTTCCAAAAACGACTATGCCAAAACATGGCATAGTCGTTTTTATTAAAATTTTAGAAGTCCCCTTAAGAAGTCGCCTATAACAATATTACCTTATCACCTTTCAAACAGAGGTTTCCGCTTCTCTAAGAAAGCGGTCATGCCCTCCTTTTGGTCGGGATGCGCAAAACAGCTGGCGAAACAGCGGTTCTCCAGCGCCAACGCCTCCTCCACCGTCAGGTTAAAGTTCTCATTGATACAATGTTTGGCTGCCGAAACCGCCATAGCGGAATTGGAACAGATTCGCCGGGCCAACGCCAATGCCTCATCCATAAGCTGCTCAGGAGGAAACACAGCATTCACCAGCCCAATGCGCAAAGCTTCCGGAGCCAAAATGCTTTTACCGGTAAACATCAGTTCCTTGGCAAAGGCAGGCCCCACAATCTTGGTCAAACGGTGGGTGCCGGAAAAACCGGGAATTATGCCCAAACCAACCTCAGGCTGTCCGAAACGGGCCCGCTCCGAAGCAACACGCAAATCACAAGCCATGGCCAATTCGCAGCCGCCGCCCAACGCAAAACCGTTCACCACTGCAATCACAGGCAGAGGCAAATCCTCAATGCGTTTGAACACCGCCGCACCCAAACGGGCAAAGTCCAGCGCCTCCGCCTCGCTCATCCGCTGCATTTCTGCGATGTCGGCTCCCGCCACAAATGATTTCTCCCCATCGCCCGTAATCAGCAGCACCTTCAGCTTCAAATTTCCAATGCCTTCCAAAAAGTCGGACATCTCCTTCAACACAGCTGAGTTCAAGGCATTCAAGGATTGCGGCACACTTATTTTCAGCAAGCCGACAGCCTCGTCCGGCTGTTCATATTTCAAATGGTTGTATTCCATAAGTTCCAATTATTTACAACATTATAGCAAAACGGATGCGAAGCCGTCCGAACGGATGCGGCTTTTTATGCGGTTTTAGGGGAGTTCCAAAAAAACTGCGTTTAGCACATCGGTTTCAAATCCTTGGCCACAATCAGCTGTGCCTCAGTCGCAGCCTGCACCTCCTCCACCGTGAATTCAGGATTGATTTCCTTCAGCACAATCCCTTCGGGAGTGATTTCCATGACACCCATTTCGGTGATGATCATGTTCACCTGTCCGGCGGCTGTCAGAGGCAACGTGCATTTTTTCAAAATTTTAGGTGTACCCTTTTGGGTATGTTCCATGGCGAGGATCACCTTTTTGGCACCCACCACCAAATCCATGGCACCGCCCATGCCGGGAGCCATTTTGCCGGGAATGATCCAGTTGGCCAGATTGCCCTTTTCATCCACCTGCAACGCACCCAACACGGAAACGTTCACATGGCCTCCGCGGATGATGGCGAAAGAGGTGGCCGAATCAAACGTACAGGCACCCGGATTCAGCGTGATGTAACCGCCGCCCGCATTGATAAGGTTCTTGTCTTCCCTGCCTTCCTCAGGGGCGACACCCATGCCCATGGCACCGTTTTCCGTCTGCAGGGTAACTGTAACCCCTTCAGGTAAATAACTTGGAATCATAGTGGGCAGTCCGATACCCAGATTCACCACATCCCCATCTTTCAATTCTTTGGCCGCACGCCTGGCGATCACTTCTCTTATCTGATTCTTATCCATAATATTGCTATTTAAATGTTTATTGTTATCTTTCCGTTACACCGGACGCAGCACCCCACGTCCCAAAATCTTCTTACTTCTTACTTCTTACTACTTCATTCCACGCTTCACCATTTCCTGCACCACAAACGATATGACATCGTCGGCATAGGTGTTCATGCCAAATCCGGCATCAAAGCCCAGCTCCTTGGCCAGCTCATGGGTGACACGCGGACCGCCGCAAACCAGAATCATCTTGTCGCGCAGGTTCTCAGCCTCCATAAGCTCCACCATGTTGGTGAGGTTCTTGATATGGACATCCTTCTGGGTCACCGTCTGCGAAACTAACAACGCATCGGCATGCAGTTCCAACCCTTTGGCTATCAAATCTTCATTCGGGACCTGGCTACCCAAGTTATAGGCATCCACCATTTCGTAACGCTCCAGCCCGTAATGGCCTGCATAGCCCTTCATGTTCATGATGGCGTCAATGCCGACGGTATGCGCGTCGGTGCCGGTACTGGCCCCCACCACCACAATTTTGCGGTTGAAATGCTCCTTGATATAGGCGTCCGTCTCATACATGTCCATGGTGGAAGACTCCACTTTGGGAACGTAAATATCTTTGTAATTGACAGTTTGTGCACAGCTCCCGTAACAGTTGAAAAAGGTGAACCCTTCAGTAAGTTCCTTATAGTAAACCACTTGAGGGTTTTCCATCCCCATTTTGCGAATCAGCTGCTTGGCGGCCTCCACCGCCTCCGCCCCGCAAGGCACCGGCAGGGTGAAACTCAGCTGCACCTTACCGTCGTTCATGGTGTCCCCGTATGGTTTTATTTTGGTCAAATCCAAGGTTTTGTCAAAATCCTTGGCCTCCATTGAATACAAACCTTCGCTCATCTTTATTCTGTTTGTTTAAAATTCGTTCAATTCAATCGTTACAATTCCTGACGTTCCTCGTTGGATGATACCGGATGTTGCTGGTCCATGATGTTGGACGATGTAACATCGTCCCTGCGACCTAACGCTTTCCTTTCATCAATTCAATAAACGGGTTGTAATAATGTTCCGCCTTCAGGCTGACACCGTCCAATCCCTTGCCGCCGGTTTTCGGACGTTTCACATCGCCGAAAATGCCCTTTTCCAACGCGGTGAACAACCCCTCCTTGTCAATCTCCTCCAGCAATTGGATAGTCTTGCCCAGCACCTCCTTGGCACGGTTCCGGCAAATGCCGCCTTCCACAAACTGCATTTCCTCCCCTATGCTGCGCATGTTGTTGAAAATGTATTTGGCATTTTCAATGGAAAGGTAGCGGTCGCTCATGAAGGGCGTGTGGATGGCCTCGGTCGGCATGCCCAGCAGCTGGATTCCCTGATGTGTCCAAATGCCGATCATGTTGAACAGCGCATCCTGGATATGTCCACGGAAAATGTTGCCTGTCATGAACTTGGTGGGCGGCATGTATTTCAAAGTGGCTTTGGGGAAAATTTCGCGGGTCATCTGCGCCTGCGCCAACTCCATCAGAAAGCCGTTCTCCAGCATAGGATCCATTTCAAAGGCATGACCCAAGCCCATCTGTTCCTCCTTCAAACCGGCCATAAGCGCCAGCTGCTCGTTGATGAGGTCGGAGGCCAGAACGGTGTGCGCCGCCTCCACCGCATCGGCAGTGGTAAGGTAGTTGTCCTCGCCCGTGTTGATAATCACACCCGCAAAACCGTTGATGATGCGCGACATGTACTGGTCTATCAGCGTGCGCTGCATGTTGATGTCACGGAAAAGGATGCCGTACAAAGCGTCGTTCAGCATCACATCCAACCCCTCAAAGGCTCCCATGATGGCGATTTCGGGCATGCAGAGTCCGGAGCAGTAGTTACACAGACGAATATAGCGGCCCAACTCCTCGCCCACTTTGTCCAATGCCTGGCGCATGATGCGGAAATTCTCCTGCGTGGCGAACGTGCCTCCAAACCCCTCGGTGGTGGCTCCGTAAGGCACATAATCCAAAAGGCTCTGGCCGGTGGTGCGGATCACGGCAATCACATCGGCTCCCTGACGGGCTCCCGCCTCCGCCTGCACCACATCCTCGTAAATGTTTCCGGTGGCCACAATGATGTAGAGATAGGGTTTCGGACCCTCCCCGATGGTGTTCAGATAATGCTCCCTGCGTTCACGACGGGCGCGGATTCGGTTCACATTGGCATCCACAATGGGCTGCAGCGTTTCCGCAATCTTTTTCGGGTCGGAGGTGACCACTTTGGTGATGTCAAGCTTGCCTTCCGCCACCTGCTCCGCAATTTGCTGCGGCTGCAGTCCGGTCTGGAGCATCGCATTGGCAATGAAGAACAAAACTCCCTCACCCAACACCGATTTCGTTTTCACCGCATCCACCACCACATTGGGCAGCGGCACCTGGTTTTCGTCCACCCCGTCAATGCCCATCAAACGGCAGAGGGTTCTTTCAACCGCAACCGTAGTATATTGGTTCACAAACTCCTGTACCTGATTGGCAATGTTTTTGGCAAGGCCTCTCGCATATTCAACTTTTCCAAAATCTAACCCTAACTTACTTTCCATACACATTCTAAAGGTTTAAATTTCTCGTTTTTAAGCCTTTGGCATTTTACAAAATAATTTTACAAATGTACATGAAATCCCAATACAAAACGCACAAGGGGCGAAGAAAATTTTATGGGAGCAAAGGGGATTCCTAAAAATTTCCCATTTGTAAGGCTTACTTTATTGTGACCGTAAAATCGGGCGCATAGAATTCACCGGCATCACTCCGCACCTTGATGTCAGAAATGATCATCCGGGTTCCCGATGAGGCCTCGCGGATGGCACTAACCACATTTTCAGGGAAACGGGGAGTATCCACAAGTATGTGTGACAAAGGTTTCCCATCCCCTTTGTCAAAGGCAACCTTATAGCTTATTACCCTCCAAAGCAGTTGAGGCTCAATTCCCGCAGGTGACATTGCCAAAACAAACGGGTTTACAAGGATAATATCCTTTTCATAAGTTCCTCCGTTAATGTTGGCACCGATGCAGGCAACAGGACGTGCGACAGGACTCAGGTCCTGAGATTGTTCCGACGGCTGGGCTGAAACGTTTCCAACAGAATCCAATGCCGAAACGCTTCCAACCGAATCCGTCTCCGCACCAGCTTCAATCTGGTTGTCACTACCGTTACGATTACATGATGCCAACAAAAAGGCACCCACCAATAACATTATCAATTCCTTTTTCATCGCTCGAAAATTTTGGGTTAAACTGTCTGTTTCGTATACTTTTCAATGTGTTTTCCAAGAATTCTCTTTTTTAGGAATCCCCTTTAGTTACCTATTTCACAAACTTTTCCGCCTCCCGAATCCATTCCGGATCCACGTCCAGCTGTGTGGCGATGTTAAGTGCCTCCAACGGCACCTCACCCTCATTCACCTCGGTCAGGGTGTAATTCATGCTGCCGTTCTCCAAACCTTTCACCTTAAGGCAGCGGTGTTTGCCGTCAAACGGAATCACGTAATGGGTGGCTATCAGCACATCCGTTTGCGGAGTGGAGAGGATGGGAAGCAACGCCCGCACCAGCGCCGTACCCTCAGTAGGATTGGTAGTACGCGCCGGCTCGTCCAACAAAGCCAGCACCTTACTGCCCTGACGGGCTAGCCGTATGAGCGCATCAATCTGGCGCATTTCCGATGCAAACGAGGAAAGCCCCTCTGTAATGGACTGATGGTCACCTATGCAGAAACAAACCTCCTCCTTGAGGGCGACACGCGCCTGCGCTGCCGGAACCCCGAAGCCGAACTGGCACAAGAACTGGCACAGGGCCAAGGTTTTCAGCACAACAGTCTTGCCGCCCATATTGGCTCCGATAATCAGCACCGGACGGCCTCCAAACGCAATGTCCACCAGCGTGTAATTCTTTCCCTCCCCAGCCAGGGCAACCTTCACCTCCGGATGGAACATTTGCCGGTATTCCGTGGAACCATCATCGTAAAATTCAGGAATAGAGAAATTTTCATTCAACATCAGACGGGCTTTGGCCAACAGTATGTCCGTTTGCGCCAGTATCTGTTGCGCCTCCCGCAACGTGGCCGACTCACCCCGCAGCGAAGCGGAGAGCCTTGCTCTTATCCACTCCTCCAAAGCATTGATTTTCAAAAACAATTCCTCGTCAAAAACCGCCGACCTACGACTTTCCGCCCTCAACTGCGCCAACTCCTCCGAATAGGAGTCATACACATAGAAGGTGGCGATATGCAATCCGTCCGGATCCAACGTCTGCACCACCTTTTCCAAATCGGGAACAACCGTAATCTCCGCCAAATGAAGCTTTTCCAGCAGCACACGCACCTCTATGGAGAGCATACCCAAATATTTGACCTCGTACCATTCAATGTCATCCAAGGTCTCACCTCCGCCCAAACGGTCTAAGGTAGTGTGAATGTCCTTCAGGGACTGCAGTTTTTGCGACAACAGTTCAACTGCAAGCCGATTCTCCGGAAGCGACACGGCATCCCGGTAGGCCTCCAGCTCGCGATAGGCGGCCCGCAGCGGCTCACATCCGGTCATCATTTCGGTCGCCAGCAGGCAGGCACGCGCATAGGCGGAACCGATTTCCATTCGGGAAAACAGGCCGGCAAAGCCGCAAGGATGGTTCAGCAACTCTTTTAATTTCATTTTTGTTGTTTTTTAACGACAAGGAAACTTCCCGCTGCAAATGTACTCAAAATCCCGATACGCGCCACAGCTCGCACTTATTTTTTTTATTTCGCAGCCAAACTGTCATTTTGTCATGAAAAGTGGCCAAATTTGCACAAATATATGCCATTTTGTCATGAAATATAGCAAAAAAGGGATTGGCACGCGGTTTGCTAAAGCTATGGTGTCGCTGAAACGAAAGCGGAGGCGGCAAAAGAGTTAAGAACAAAAAATTAAAAACAAAAAAGTTAATAACAATTTAAAAATGGAGGTGTATTATGCTACCAGTAATGATTAAAAACAGTTGGTTTCCTACCGTGTTTGAAGATTTCCTGAACAATGATTTTATGCCTCGTGCCAACATTACAGCACCGGCAGTCAATGTGAGGGAGGATGAGAAGGCCTATACGATGGAAGTGGCCGCCCCTGGCATCAAAAAGGAGTTCTGCCGTGTGAGCATCAATGACGAAGGCAATTTGAGCATAGCCATTGAAAACAAGTTTGAACACAAGGAGAGTGAGAAAAAGCACCACTACCTGCGCCGCGAGTTCTCCTACACCAATTACGAACAGAACTACGAGCTGCCCGAGGATGTGGACAAGGAGCACATTTCCGCCAAGGTAGAGGACGGCATACTGACCATTTCGCTGCCGAGGATGCAAAAAGAGGAACGGAAACTTTCCCGCACCATCAACATCGGATAGTTTCCAGCCGGAAACCTGCAAAAGAGGGTACCTTGAGGCACCCTCTTTTTTTTAGTCTTTCAAATACAATAACCTACTAATTATCACATGCGTTAGATGGATTTCAGCCTAATTTTTGTCCATTACGTCGAAAAATCGTGAGACTATGCCAAAGTATGGCATAGTCATTTTTTTCTACCCTTTTAAAGGCGTGTGCTCGGAAAGGTTCAAACCTTTCACCACAGCCAACTGACGTTCAAAGAACGTCGAAACTCGCGCCGCTTCGCAGCGCTCAAACAGGTCGACAACCTTTTCACAGCAGTGGTTGTGGTTCAAAACTATGAAATAAAACAAAATTGACGCAAAAGTGAAAGCGTGGAATTTTTAGAAGTCCCCTTTAGAGGTTCCCTTTAGAAGTCCCCATAGCGGCCTACTCCTCCCTCTTCACATCATAAACCGGGACTTGTACCGCCTCCGACATTTTTTGGCACAGGCTTTCAGAATGGAGCACGAAACCGTTGGGAGCGACCGGATTCACACATACGGCAATCAGTTTGGTCTGTTGCAACACCTTGATTTGACAGCCATTTTTCATAAAAAGCCGGTACTGCAGAGGTGAGACAAATATTTTGGTGAAATCGCGCACCAGCAGGTCCGCATTTTTCAGCACCGGTTCCTTCTGCATCAGCTCCAGCACCGTGTCGGTCAGGGCGCCGGAAAGGTAGAGGCAACTGACTTCAGGCAGGCTGTTCCACTGGAAATTGCGGAGATGAAGCGACGATGTGACAGGCAAAAGCCGCCAGGCTCCGTTTTTCCGCAATTCATCCGCACCATCTTTCGTACCACCCTCATTCGCACCAGCCGCATCCGAATTTGCAGAACTTGTTTGAAACAGAACTGAATCTGAAGGCCGCAGGTCGGCGTCATCTCCCTCCCTACATTTCACCCAAATACCACTTTCCTCACTGTCAAACAGTTGCCGTTCCCCTTCGTCGGCCAAGGGCAGATGCACCAGTTCCGCGACAAAGGCGGTGTGCTGCACCAATGTCTGCATGTCAGCCGAATAGGCCGCGCCAGTGGTCAGAACCATAGCTTCGCTCACTGCGGGCGAGGCGGAACTTTTTCGGGACAAAGCCCCGTCAATCAGAGTGATGTCCGCTTTCCAGGCTTCCATTTCGCGCATCCAGCGGCGCAAGCCTGCAGCCGAGGCGGGGCCGGAAAGCATAATTTTGCCCGCCGTTATGGCGCGGGCTATCACCACATTGCCCAACGAAGTGCGCTCACCGCTGATTTGCAACACCTCCGCGCTCAACTGCTTTTGACGGTAATGGCTCTCCGAAGTGGCAAACAGCATGCCCGGGCGCAAACTTATTTCCGGCTTGTGCGTGCGAGTCACCTGATCCTGCTGCTCACCATCTATGCCAATGGAAGTCAGGGCGACACGCTTCTCCTCCGGAATATGCCGCAAGATAAAGTTCAGACATTCCGTCTTTCCGGTGTTCTTTTCCATGCCCACAATGGAGCAGGAACGGTGTTTCAATATCTCCCCAATCAGTTGCATGCAGTGCCTAATTCCACTATTTTTTACTATTTTGAGTGACAAACATTCATACAAATATTTGCGCCACTCGCGAATCTGAATCCAATCCGATGCTTTTTGTCAAAAACTGTCAAAAATTCTTTTGTCAAAAACTGCTTTCCAATGTTATAAAAGGGGCATGATTGCGAATGGTAACCACGCCCCTTATTTGAATCATTATTACGGGTTTCCGCTCAGCGATTCAGTGCGCAGGCCTGAACCCGGCACAAATGGCTTTTGCGATGGCTCCGATGCGGCTCGAATTCCGATCCGCTGTCCGCAGGCTGCAAAATGACCATAAAAGCGAACAGCTTCCAGCATATTCCACACGGTCACAGCAAACCAGTCGGAGCAAACGGCGACAGAGCAGAGCCCCCGCCATTATTTTTTGTGCCGCTCGTGACGTGCCAGACGGGCCGGCTCAATGTTCATGCGTTCGCCCTCCAGCAGGGAAATGACACCGTCAACCGCTTTGGTTTCAGCCTTGTCGGTAGCTGTTCCGTGGGTTGTCGCACCTGCAACGGCTCCGCCAGCGGCTGCCGCAGCCTTTTTCGCGGCACGCGCCCTGGCCTCCCGGCATTCGGGACAGTCACAGGTCTCGTGGTATTCCTCCGGCTCCGTGTAGGTGGTGATGACACCCTCAAAATTGCGCAGAACCACCCGCTTTGGAGACTGGGAAATGACATACTGCGGCATGACAGGAGTTTTGCCGCCGCCTCCCGGGGCATCCACCACAAAGGTGGGCACGCAGAATCCGGAAGTGTGGCCGCGCAGCCCCTCGATGATTTCAATGCCTTTGGACACGGGCGTGCGGAAATGCTCCAGGCCCATGGACAAGTCACATTGGTAGATGTAATAGGGGCGCACACGCATTTTCACCAGCTCATGCACCAGATTGCGCATCACATGGACGCAGTCGTTCACGCCGCGCAAAAGTACGCTCTGGTTGCCTAAGGGGATGCCCGCATCCGCCAGCATGGCGCAGGCCTGCATGGCCTCACGGGTCACCTCGTTGGGGTGGTTGAAATGGGTGTTGATCCAAATGGGATGGTACTGCTTGAGCATGGCGCAGAGCTCGGGGGTGACCCGTTGCGGGCATACCACCGGCGTGCGGGTCCCGATACGAACAATCTCCACATGGGGAATGGCACGCAGCCGCTTGATGATATACTCCAGACGGCTGTCGGAAACCATCAGCGCATCGCCGCCGCTGAGCAGCACATCGCGCACACATTCGGTCTTCTCAATGTATTCCAGCGACTTTTCAATACGGTCGGCGGTGGACTCGCAATCCTTCTGACCGGCAAAACGCCTGCGGGTGCAGTGACGGCAGTACATGGAGCACATGTCGGTAATCAGGAACAGCACCCTGTCCGGATAGCGGTGGGTCAGCCCGGGAACCGGGGAATCCTCATCCTCATGCAGCGGATCCAGCAGGTCGGCGGG
>CAJOQK010000183.1 GCA_905236885.1 uncultured Bacteroidales bacterium | reverse complement strand
TGCCATACAATCAATTCCTTAAATGTCTTAGTCGCCATTCTAACCTTCTCTTCTTACTTCTTGCTTCTGTATTCTTGCTTCTACTATCATTAATACTTATAAAACCCTTCCCCACTCTTGCGTCCGAGCAGTCCGGCGCGCACCATTTTGCGCAGCAGCGGGTGCGGACGGTATTTCGGATCACCGAACTCCTTGTAAAGCACCTCCATGATAGCCAAATTGACATCATTTCCAATCAAATCGGCCAAAGCGAGCGGTCCCATAGGATGGTTGGCGCCCAACATCATGCACTTGTCAATATCCTCTGCCGATGCGATGCCGTCGGCCAGAATGCCGACCGCCTCGTTTATCATCGGAATCAGGATGCGGTTGACCACAAATCCGGGAGCCTCCTTCACCTCTACGGGCTGCTTGCCGATGGACGCAGCCAAATCAACGATGCATTTGGTCACCTCGTCGCTGGTGAGCTGCCCCTTGATAACCTCCACCAATGCCATACGGTCGGCGGGATTGAAGAAGTGCATGCCTATGAACTGTGCCGGACGGTTAGTGCAGGCGGCAATCTCCGTGATTGAAAGTGAAGAGGAGTTGGTGGCAAAAATGGCCTCCGGCTTGCAAATGGCATCCAATTCCTTGAAAACATCCTTTTTCAGCTGCATCTCCTCCACGGCGGCCTCTATCACGAGGTCGGCGTCGGCAAATGTTGCATAATCGGTGGTGGTGGTGATGTTCGCCATCATTGCATCCATTGAATCCTGGGTGATTTTTCCCTTCTCCACCAGTTTTGCATACCCTTTTGAAATGGAAGCCATCGCCTTGTCAAGGCTGGCTTGCGTGCGGCTTTTCATGACCACCGGCATTTTGGCGGCAAACGCCTTCACAATGCCCTTGGCCATTGTGCCTGTTCCTATCACATATATTTTCATCTTACTGTTTTTTTATGGTTTTACAAATGTTGCTTAAATGAATTTGCAAATTTCCAAAAAAAAACAATACGGATTCCATCTTTCGGAAGAAAATTTTCAACAGGTTCCCATCATATCCGATTTCCACGCCTTGGTTGTTCCTTCCATTGGTCAGATAGAGCGTTTTGCCATCCCCCGACAACTTCCAGTCATAAATCAGCATTTTTACCTGGTAAACCGGTACAGGTACCCAACCTGGAACATGGCGTTGAAATAGGAGAATTTCTGCACCTTGATATCGGAAAGCCCCTTTTCCTTATAGGTTTTGGTCGAATAATCATACTCATATTGTTCATAACGTTTGAGCTGTGAGCCGACGGAAAAGGTCAGGCCGGCACGGAGCTCACTTTGCGGGGCCAGCCGGAAATGGGCGCCGGTTCCCAGCATGCCGCCCACCACGCAAACCTCAAACGCATTGGCGGCAATCCAACGGTCATACGCCCGTTCCACGTAGGGGCCCGCATGCAGGTAAAACCAGCGGGGCCCTTCATACTCCAGCTGGAGCGGCAGACAGAAATAATGGGCTTTCTTGGTAAAGGGGATTTGTTCCAATCCTTCTGTCATATCACTAATGGAATAGCCTTTTGTCAGCCGGTACTGGTAATCCAGGCCGAGCCACAGCGACCAACGGCTGTTCAAGGCATAATGCCCGCTGACACCTCCGGATGTGATCCAGTGAGCGGTAGTGGCATCCGCATCCACACCGGGGTAGTTTCCCCAGCCCTCGCCCAGATGCACTTGCAGCGCAAAGGGAGAAGCACTTCCAGCTTCATCATCCTGAATTTTCATTGCCCGGGTTGTATCCTGCGCCTGCGCGGTAAAGGCAAAGGCCGCTAAAAGAACGATAAAAGAGACTGCTGTTTTTTTCATGTTTATAATATTTTTAAAATCAACCATTTATTTTTTATATAATACACCATGCCGCCCTACAAACAGCATTCGAAAAATCAGCGCACGGAAACCACCTTCCGGACGGGACGGTCACCCACCTTCACCAGATAGACACCAGTAGCGGACAAAGAAATTGTAACCTCCTCATCAACAATATTCCGATAGAGCATCCTTCCGGTCACATCGGAAACGGTGACCAGCTCGCCGGCAACGCCCGACACACGCAGCAGTCCATCCTGCACACTGCAATGCCAGTCCGATGCGGCATGGTCCGGAACGGATGCTGCCGTCACAAAAAAGGCGACCATCACCGTGTCACTGACCAGATCCACCGTGCGCGGATTGGTGGTGTCTTTATCCTGCCAGTGCGAGAACAGGTATTTGCTGCCGGCTGCCACCGCCTCCACCTTCAGCTGCGGATTGTCGCAATCCGGCGTGGAAAGCATCTCCACCCTTCCCTTAGACGAATCGGAAGTGACGGCGGCATAGAGAAATGGCAAAGCCTCCTCCATCTGCAAATGATAGATTGACATCACGCTATCATAGGCTGCCATGCATCCACAAGGCACTATCAGCTTAGTCTCGGAAGAGAGACCCGAAAACACCGTATTGTCCAAAAGTTCGGGAGGGATCTCCCCCAGGAAACGGATGTATTTCAAATTAGAGTCATTCTCAAAACAACTGAAGCCAATGGAATTGACCGCCCTGCCGAAAGTCACCGAAGTGAGGAAGGAACAATTGGCAAATGTTGCACTTTCGATGGATTGGACCGTATGGGGAATCACCAGATCATGGACCAGGGTGTCGCCGATATAAAAGTTTTTGGTACGGGCAAGCGGATTGCCGTCACTCGAACTGAATATCACGTTACAGAGTTGCGCCACCGTCCCCCTGTAAACCACTTTGTCAAAATGACATCCGAGAAATGCGCCGTTACCGCACCCGGCCAACTGGCTCCCTATGCTCAGCTCCTTCATGCCGGAACAGCCGGAAAAGGTCACCCAACCCACCATGCGCAACGAATCGGGAAGTGTCAGGGAGGTGATGCCCGAACAGTTCTCAAACGCATACCATCCGATACTCTTCAGCGAATGGCCGAACTGCACCGTTTTCAAACCGGTGCAGTTCTTGAAGGCATAGTCATAGATACTGGTGATGCTGTTAGGCAAAATCACGGAGGTGATGCCCGAACAGTTCTCGAATGCGTTCATTCCGATACACACCACTTTGTAGAACTCATTGTTGTAATAAAACTCACCCGGAATCTCCAATGTGCCTGTAAGTTTCAAATAACTTGAATCTGGTGCAATTGTAGCGGTGTGTTTGTCAAAATCCAGATACACCATCCAATTCTGCGCCTGCAGGCTGCCGAATGCGCTGACAGACAAAAGCAGCGCCAAAATAAGGGAAAGACCATTGTTTTTCATAATTCTGCCAATTTATTAGTTAATTAATTCGATCCAACGCATTTTGAAAAATGGGAGCCGTAACCGTCATACATGTTGTCCCCGATGGTAAAATGGGGAGGAAAACTGTTGTCAATGGAAACCATCAGCACCCCGCTGACCAGCACATTCTCTATCATGAGCGGCCATTCATGTCCCGGCAGGGAAATCCAGGTCGATTTCCCGCTGGAATAGATGGATTCGTTTTTTTGAAGCTGATATTTGCTGCTGAATATGCTTTTTCCGTTCTTCAGCAAAGTGATGAGATTCCCCGAAAACTCCAGTTGCATGGAACAGCCCTCCTGTGGCTCAATGGTGTTTCCTGTTATCCCTCCGGAAGTGCCGGACCATTGCCAGGTGCCGGTCAGATACGCAACCATGGGCGAATCCTCTACCACCTCTTTTTTTGTTTCAACCTTCTTCTTTTCGCAGCCTGCGAAAAACAGCAGCCCCGCCAGCATACATGCCATGCTGATACTTAAAATTGTTCTTTTGCTCATGATTTTCTGTTTTTAAAGTTTATTGTTCAACGATATGTTGTTTTTCTTCTGTGCTTTTGAAACGGTCGGCTGCCTTTGGCGCAACAGGTCGATGCAGTGGTTTTTGAGCATGGTGCAACAGTATGCTTCAAGGTTTTTCACCTTGGCGGTCTCTTGGTGTTGCTGCCACAGACGGAGCACCGTGTCCTGCACCGCATCCTCCGCCAGCATGGCATCGCCCAGCAGCCGCTCGGCCAATTGCTGCATGACCGGCTGCAAAGGAATGACAAGCCGTTTGAATGTCTCCGCATCCATCACTTATATAACGTAAAAAATAGCGGTTTCTTACAAGGAAAAAGGGAAAATTTTGCAATATTTTCCTTTCCATCAAAAGTAACATGATTGTTCCGGCTTATTGGAGCCAATATACCGAAAAATATCCACAACCAACAAGGTGAAATTTGACAGATGGGTGGAAAGACGGCTTAATCAGGGTTATCAGGTAACCGTATGGAAAGAAGGAGACAAATACAAGGCTGTTGCCAAAAAATTCCCTAATCATTTATAAGACGAACAGGTATGCACAATATATTATGTGGAACTGCGTTATTAAAGTGTATAAATATTAAATTATTCAGATATGAAAAGAGCCATCATCAGCATGTTTGCATGCCTTACAGCAGTCCTGTTTGTGTCAAACTTACAGGCTCAATCTGTCAAATTTCCCAAATTGGGAAGCGTAAACCGCTTTGAAAAGGAGAGAGACGGACTGTCTTCTTATGAACATTTGATGCTTGTATGTATGTCAGACTTGTATCGTAACCAAACCGAAGAGTCAAGGGCAGGAAACCGTTCCGACTATTACCTGTTCTACGCTGATTCATCACAGATTTATCACATGATACTACGTGAAAAGGACAGTGCTGACAACCATTACAACCAATATATGCCTCAGAAACAGAATGGAAAAATCTTATCCTGGAATTCTGATATCGCACGGTATGTTTTGGAGGAACTGGACAAGGGGAATATGGTCGGAGTGACAGGATTGGGCAAACGGAAATTTATTGTACAATCATTTAACAATTAACATTAAAAACAAAAAAACATAAGAACGATAAAGTGTTATATAATCTGCCTTATTACGGCAACAGTCTGTTTCGTATCCTGTTCGAAACAAGAAAATGATTCTTCCAACGCTTTAAATTCACCAGAAAACCAACACTTTTTTCGGTAAAAAGCGGCCTATCCTGACAAAATAAACGCCCCGTACCGGCATGGTCAGCCGCTGCAGTTCGCCGCACTCCACCTTGCGAACTATCTGTCCGGCAGCATTCAGCACCCATGCGGTATGACCGGCCGCCCCTTTGATGAAAATCTCATTTCCATAGCTGTACACGGATATCTCTTCGGACTGTTCCGGATTGATGTGCGGTATGGCGTTGCCCTCCTCAAAAACCGCGGTGAACGAGGTGTCGCACAGCACGGTGATAATGCGAGGGTTGAGCGTGTCACCGTCATCCCAGCTTACAAAACGGTGTCCGGGGGCAGGAATGGCCGTCAGCGTCACTTCGCTGCCCTGAACATAGGTTCCAGCGCCCGTGGCGCGTCCCATGGTGGTGTCGTTCACCGACAATTTAACTGTGAAAGAATCAATTACATTATAACAACCCATGGTCGTCCCTGGAAGCCGCAAAACCCCATTGATGTCCCTTTGCACAATTGGGGTGGAGGGACAGGCCAAAACCCAATAATTGCAGACATCCAGCCCGACAGCAGTATCCACAAAATGCGGAAGCAGGGAAATGCTGTGGCTGTCCTGCCGCGTGTAACTGACAAACTCCTCCAAGCTGAAATCCCTGCCGCATGCGCTGGCCGCACACTTGGAAGAATAGAGATTGTTCCATGAACGCAAACCGAGGGCCGGACCATAGGCACTATCCTCAATGTAAAGCGCATAACTGATGTTCCTGCCCTCCGCACAAAGGAGATTCCGGCTCACATTGGTCCTGGTGACAGTCTTGTAGGTGGAAAGGTAGAGGGCGTATGTACTGCCGGCTTTGAGCAGCACACTGTTATGATGTATTTCCACATTACAGTGTCCGTCCTCCAGCACAATGCCGTAGAGTTGCCCGCCATACCCACGAATCTCATTGTTGGCGACTAACGTGGGAATAGTGTCAAATTCAGAATCATTATGGTTACTTCCTACCATTTGAAGAGAATACAGATAAAAACCGTATCCTTTCTTGCGGCAACGGATATACACCCTGTTTCCCTCAATCCGGTCAATCTGCCTGTAGTAACTGGTATACAACCCATAATAATCATTGCTGTTGGCATAGTAATTTTGCGTGGACCCGGACATTCCATAACGGCTTACCATGGTGTTGTGGCTGATGCTGGGAAAGTTTCCGTAGTATACTGTATAAATTGCACTATAATAGGCGTATGTCAGAGTATTGCTGTCAACGATCGCGGAGGGGACACTCTTGCTGGTGTCATATCCTGACGCATAGGAGAAATAAATATTATAATAGCCTCCCATCACATTGTTGCCTATCAGGCATATATTTTCCAGACGGCATCCGCTATATCTGTCATTATCGTATGAAAAAGCCCTATAGTCCCAGTTTGTTGTGGTGGTGCAGGCATAAATGTTGCATTGGCGGAAGGTGAGATGGGAGCAGTTCTTTTTCAGCTGCACCCCAAAAACGCCTTCGTCACGGTCACCGAAAGTCAGTCCCTGAAATGTGACAAAAGGAAGATTCTCACAAATGAGTGCGGCACCATTTTTCATAGGGTTGAAAACCACCTCCGCGCCCTCCTCCGCGAGCAGTGTGACCCTGTTTATGACACTTGAGCCGGGAATGGTGTCGGTCAGCCGCAACACACCATATTCGCCTGACCGGAAACGCATCACCACCGGACCGGAAACTCCGCAATTGTACAAAACCTCCTTCATCTCATCAGCATCCGCAAAATCTGCCTTCGCCCCTCCGACGGTATAGCTGCCTGCAAGCGCCCCGCTACATACATAAGTGTTCAGCCGTGCCGTGTCATTGCTGTGGTCAACATCCACCATACTGTTCGGACTTTCCACCCAGGCCACGAAACGGTTATAGGTGAAAACTTCGGCAAAATAAAGGGCTATGGTGACCGTGTCGCAATCCCCGAAGCCCAATCTGCCGGTCCAGTTGAAGTCATTTTGCCGCACACCGTTTGCCGTCCAATGGATTGTGGCACTGGTAAGAGTGTCGGCACTGAGATTGTGCAGCGTGACCATAACCGGAGATAAGTTTCCACCCTTCAGCGATGTGCCGCCGAAATCATACAGCACGGCATCCATGGCGCCATTTGGACGCGGCGCGGCCTGGACCGCACCCATGTTGGTGAGCAGTATGCGCCTCTTTTCATGAATGTCGGCACGCACCTCATCGGAACGCAACACCAGCATCCTGCCATCCATCCGGACATCCGGCATGGTGGAACTGTCCGCATATACAGGAATAACCGACACACTGTGGAAATCCGTTTCAAAATAATTCCAGAAATCGGCAAGCGTGGCGAACGAATTTCCCGATGACGAAACCAAGGTGCTTCCGCCATGGTTGCAGAAATTGTTATAATCCGACACCAGGCCAATTTCCTTCCAATCATCAATATTGGGTACATTTAGCGCAGTTTGTGACGGACTGACATCAAAAATATTGCCGCGAAGTATGCTCTTAAAGTGAGATGATCCGGAATGCCTGTACCCGCAACCGAATTTGTCACCGGTGATGCGGACAGTGTTATGGATGAAACGCATGTTGTTGGATGCGGCAGAAACCCCGTAGCCGTGCCGTAACTGTATGAAATTGTTGGCCACCAGTGCAGAGCCTCCACCATAAAGGTTAAAATTGCTCAAACTCATACCCTTTATGTTTGAAGAATAAGCCGAACAGTGCGTTAGGTCAATCACATTCCCCACAATGCTGTCAGCCTGCACCCCACGGCATTCCAAACCCACGTAATTCATGGTATCCGTATTGCCATACCTGGAACGGAGCCGGTTGTGGCAGAAACTGGCAAGATGCAGCGCATACAAATAGGCAGGCCCGTATCCCTGTCCGCTGATTTCATTGTAATCAACCTCCACATTCCTGCATACATTGTTGTATGACAATCCTGTAAGATATATTCCCACGTAACCGCCACGGATGAGGTTTCCTAGGATGCGGATGTCATTACAGTTCCCATTTTCAGGAATATACTCATATTGTGTGACGATTCCATACGCGGCATTCCGTTCCCTGCCCACCGTATCCCCGAACAGGTTGTTGTGCAGGATTTCAACATTACGGCATCCGAAGTTGAGCTGCACCACAGAGCCTTTTTGTGAAAGATGCTGCAGGCTCAGGTTCTTAAGGGTAAAGCCACATATATCCTTTCCCAAAATCAGGACAGTGCCGCTATCGGCAATCAGCACGCTGTTCCGGTCATCCGAAAGTGAAGTCAGGGTGAGATGGTGGCCTCCCATGGCCTTTCCTACAGGGGAAAAGTCAATGGCTCCGTAATAGGTGCCATCCTCCAGAGCGAAGGTTATGTCACCGGTCACGCCGCACTCCTGCATCCTTCGCAGGATTACGTCAAAATCGTCAAATGCGAAGTCGGCATTGGCGGAAGCCCCAACGACGTAGGTGCCGCACAACGCCTTGTCACAAACCACACGGCTGAGAACAATGGAATCGTTGAAACTGTTGGTGTCGCCCGCCATGCTGATGAAAGCTGTAAAATGGTGCAGGCCGTCCGACAGCTGGTAATTGCCCAAGGAAACGGTATCCGTCTGCTGGAATTCCAACGGAACCGAGGGCCTGTAAGTGAAGTCAGGGCAGCGCATCT
>CAJOQK010000182.1 GCA_905236885.1 uncultured Bacteroidales bacterium | reverse complement strand
GTTGCGGCACGCCTCTAGGATGTTCAGGAACCCGACCATGTTGCTCTGCATGTAGGCATACGGGTTCGTGATGGAGTAGCGCACGCCCGCCTGGGCCGCGAGGTTCACCACCTTGTCAAATTTCTCGGCGGCAAAGAGCTTGTCGATGGATTCCTTGTCGGCCAGGTCCATGCGGATAAAACGCGCGCCCGCTAGCGACGAACTTTCGAGCATCTGCCCGAAGGGAATCTCGGCAAGTACGCCACCGTTCGCCGAACGGAAGCCGTTTTCCCTCAGGCGTCCGTACTTGAGGCGCACATCGTAATAGTCGTTGATGTTGTCAAGCCCGACAACCTCGTCCCCACGGGCCGAAAGTATCGCCATGATCTTCGAGGCAATGAAACCCGCCGCACCTGTCACAAGAATCTTCATAAAAGAGCCTTTTTTACCATTATTTTCAAATATAGAAAAGCTTTATAGCCCTGTTTTCCCTTGAATTTCCCGAAAAACGCTATGGTTCTTTTGTAAGGAAACGGTAAATTTCTAAATTATTACAGAAAGCATATTTTGAGAACCCTGTGATGATTACGTTGTTTCGTGAATTGTTGATGAACGGACCGCAACCTGCAGTTCTTGACGAACTGTAGATAGGGGCGCGAATGGCTATTTCTTCTACATTAATTCAGAAAATTGTAGCGACTAATCCATGCTTTGCAAAGATGTTCGAGGGCAGGGGTAAAATTTATACCTTTTTGAATCCGGTTTCTTATTTGGATGCATTAAAAAATAAGAAATTATTTTCGAATTTTGATGGAATTTTTGTCGATGGGAAATTCCTTGCCTTGACCATTAAGTTCCTCTATTGGAAAAAAGTGAAACGTCGTAGTTTTGATATGACCTCGATTGCTCCGGAACTCTTTCGCTATTCAGAAATACATGGCAAGAGTGTTTACATTGTTGCAAGCCGGCAGGACGAAGTGGAGACGTCTGTCGCCATATTCGGCGAACACTACCCCAAACTGAACTTTGTCGGATTCCGCAATGGCTACTTTGCCAGTGAGGTTGAGATTGACTCCGAAATTGAGAAAATCATGCGCGCCAACCCGGACTTCGTGATTTGCGGGATGGGAATCGTACGACAGGAAAGGTTTCTGGAACGCTTAAAAAATGCCGGATACTGCGGTATCGCCTTCACATGTGGTGGATTTATATCGCAGACCGCGAGGAGCAAGATTTCCTACTATCCCAAGTTTTTTGACCTGCTGAACCTCCGTTTTGTGTATCGCATGATTATGGAAAAACATACGCGGAAACGGTATTTGCTGGCAACATTCTGCTTTCCAGTGAAGTTTTTTATAGAGCGAATTAAGGGATGCAGCTTGTAAAAACAAGTACTCAGATTAAGACTGCGTAAGAACATTGGATCATAATCGATTTCACAACTGATGTCAACTATTGAGCAACAGAATAATAAGCGTATAGCGAAAAATACTTTGCTACTATATTTTCGCATGCTCATCACGATGGCGGTTGGACTTTATACAAGTAGAGTCATTTTGCAGAATCTTGGTGTGGACGACTTTGGTATCTACAATGTTGTTGGTGGTGTTGTCGCAATGTTTTCTATTCTAAGCGGGTCGTTGTCCGCTGCGATTAGTCGATTTCTTACATTTGAATTGGGCAAGAACGATTCGGAAAAATTAAAAAGAGTTTTTTCTTCGGCTGTGACCATCCAATTTTTTCTTGCTCTCATTGTGATTGTTGTTGCGGAATCTGTCGGGCTTTGGTTCCTCAATAACAAAATGCTTATTCCAGAAAGCCGACTTTATGCGGCCAATTGGGTCTTTCAAATGTCTATCATCACATTTGGAGTGAATTTAATAAGCGTGCCCTACAATGCCGCTATTGTTGCGCACGAGCGAATGTCGGCTTTTGCGTATATCAGTATCATAGAGGCGCTTGGAAAATTGTCGATTGCGTGGGCAATTGCTATATCTTGTTTTGATAGGTTGATTTTTTATTCCATACTGATGTGTGTCATGGCTATGTCGATTTGTTTTATTTATGGATTGTATTGTAAAAGACATTTTAATGAATGCTCTTATCGTTTTATTTTTGATAAACTGCTGCTAAAACAGATGTTTGGCTTTGCCGGTTGGAACTTTATTGGGGCTTCAAGTGCGGTGTTACGTGATCATGGAGGGAGTGTTGTCCTTAACTTGTTTTTTGGTCCGTCTGTAAATGCGGCGAGGGGAATTGCCGTTCAGGTCCAGCATGCAGTAAGTCAGTTCCAGATGAATTTTATGACGGCAATGAATCCTCAAATTACAAAGTCCTATGCCAATGGAAACCATGGATATATGATGTCTTTGATTTATCAAGGCGCAAGATTGTCCTTCTTTATGCTTCTATTCTTGTCGCTTCCGATTCTTTTAAATACTGAATTTATTCTTTCCCTTTGGTTGAAGACCGTTCCGGAACATTCTGTTCGATTTGTTCAGCTGATACTCGTGTTTGTTATGTGTGAGTCTATATCTGCCCCGCTAGTAACGGCGATGTTGGCAACAGGGAAAATACGGAATTATCAAATTGTTGTGGGTGGCCTGCAAATGATGAATTTGCCTGTAACATATGTTTTGCTGAGATTTGGCTTTGCTCCAGAATGCGCTTTTATTACCGCAATTGTAATTTCTCAATGTTGCCTTTTTGCAAGACTGATTATGTTGAAAAATATGATTTCATTAAAGGTTTTCCAATATCTAAAACAAGTGTACGCAAATGTAATTGTCGTGTCTATTTTGTCGATTGCTGTTCCGGTGTTGACGAAAAAATATTTTCTCGTTGGTGTTAGTGGAGCTAATTTTATCTTACTCTCACTGATTTCTATAGTGAGTGCGTTTGTTGTTATTTGGATAATTGGTTGCAATGATGATGAGCGATTGTTTGTGAAAAGCAAGGTGAAAATACTGAAGGATAAGATTTTACGCATATGATTCATATTGTCAAACCAGAAAACTGTTGTGGATGCTCTGCATGCAAAAATATTTGCCCTAAGCATGCCATATATATGGAACCTGATGTGTTAGGCTTCCTTTATCCTAAAGTTGATATGGAAAAATGCATAGATTGTGGCTTGTGCGAAAAAGTATGTGCGTTTAATGATCATTATGATACTTCGCTAAATTTTGATGCCCCATTAGCATTTGGTGTCAGACATAAGGATATGAAGGAGGTCGAATCGTCTAGAAGCGGAGCTGCCTTTATTGCTTTGTCGGATTGGATTTTGGAACAAGGAGGGAGCGTATATGGTGCTGGATATGTAGGACATTTTAGGGTCGCTCATAAACGTGCGACGACAAAGAAAGAAAGAGATGAGTTTAAAGGGTCTAAATATGTTCAAAGTGATTCTGGAGAAACGTTTGAATCCGTAAAAAAAGATTTGAAAGACGGGCTTATGGTGATGTACTCGGGAACCGCTTGTCAAATTGCCGGTTTAAAAGCCTTCGTTGGTCCAAGATTACTCGATAATTTGTTCCTTGTAGATGTAGTGTGTCATGGGGTTCCTAGCCCATACATCTGGAAAGATTATATAGCGTATGTCGAAAAAAAATATGGTAGTCAGGTTGTTGCAGTGAATTTTAGGGACAAATCAAAAATAGGTTGGCGACAACACAAGGAATCGATTTCTTTTTCGAATGGAAAACACGTACTATCGTACGATTATACTTACCTTTTCTATCAACATATTGCTTTGAGAAAATCTTGTGCAATCTGTTTTTTTTGCAATACTAGGCGACCGTCGGACATTACTTTGGCTGATTTTTGGGGGTGGGAAAAAACGAATCCCGAAATAAATAAAG
>CAJOQK010000181.1 GCA_905236885.1 uncultured Bacteroidales bacterium | reverse complement strand
ATCCGAAACCTGAAGGGGTGAACCCAATGTTTAGCGACACTTCGCTTTTTCTCCCGTTGAAGGTGTCGGCTATGCCGTCAAGTTTGCGGTGGCTGTCTTTGGTGAGTATCCAGGCCGGTATGGCGGGCAGCACGGCGGCTGCCAATGTAATGCCTCCAAACCAATAGTACATGAAACCCATATACGTCCCACCATATTCCGAAGCCATATATTTGTGTGTCTTATCCCATGCGTATTTGGAGTAAGCCCCCAATCCAAATGAAATTGCAGAAAGTGTGATGCAGGCACCCGAAACTCCCCACAGTGACATGGCTGCGACATGTTCCTTGTGCGCCTTACTGTACAAGGCAAAAGTGTTTTCGTCAAACATTTGGGAGAGTGTTTCCTTGCTTATCCTCTCATCGGTGCCGGCCAACTTGAAGCCGCCGTGGAAACGTTCGATTGCTGTATCCGCATAGTTGGATTCCGTCAGTGACACCGGCTGCTGGGCGTGCAGACTGAAGGTGACAGCTGCCAGCAATACTGTTTGAATGAATATCAATACTATTGTTTTCATTTTTGCTTTCATTTTAATTTTCAAAATAAATATTTTCCTCACTTTGAATCAGAACTAATGGAACTGAGAACCAAGGGGAATCTTCACCCCAATTGACAAGTGAGATTTCAAGTGGCACATCTGTATAGTACCTCAACAAAATGCCTTTCATATAAATTCTTTTCCCCTTATTGCCCCTTATTTTTTTATGTATGGACTGCACTATGCTGTCCGGCAAATGCTCTTTATTGGCAATGTCGCCGACTGACAACAATACAAAAGTCACATTATTGGCAGGAACGGCATTATCCGTAATCTTATAAATGGCGCCACCTTGCAGTGTGTCCGTAACATATCCGTACACCATAAGTGTGTCATATTGGGATAGGGGCATTGGGTATGCGCATTGGTGTGAATGCCCCAAACGATAAAAAACCGTATTAACGGAATTGTAATCCCTGGTTGACAGTTCCGGCAGATTCATACGGGCAACCTCGTTGTAATATGCTTCACAAGGACTCTCATCAAATTCGCATGATTGGAGTAAGAATAAAACAATGGCAAAGTAACAAAACAGTTTTTTCATATTCACTCCTTTCTCTTAAGGGAACTTCTATTTATTAGGGGACTTCTATTTTCTGCCGTCCCTCAGATTTTGCGAAGCCCAATTAAACAAAATCTGAAAAACAATTTTGCAAAATTACTTATTAATTTGATACGTCAGCCTGTTTTTATCATTTTTTTTGCTGTTTTTTTTTTTTTTTTTGTAATGAGGTATTGATTTTCAATTGATTGTGTTTGTTTTGAAAGCACATTGGCAAGACTTCGATGGAGTACCGGAAGGGGATAGGAATTCCTGTAGAGGAAATCGCAAGATTGTGAAATAAAAAATCCATCTGAAAAAATTTTTTCCTTTCCATGAGGAATCATATTCAGATTTCATGTACATTTGCAAATTTTGTAACACATTACGGCATCTGCGGATGGCGATGGTGAATTTTTTAATGGACAAGGCGAAATGAATGTTCAGTCAGTGCACGATTTGCTCAGTGGCAAGGAAAAGGTTACCCTGGCAATGCAGGAGATTACTGCTGTGAAAAAGGGCTACCAGGTTTTGGAGCAGTGGGTTTCGCGGCAGCCTGACTTTGATGTGGAGGCTGTGCTGGAACAGCAGCGGACGTTGCTGTCGGGGAAACTTTCTTCCAAGGAAAAGGGGAAGGCGGTGGCTCCGGAATATGTGCGTGCGGCCATGCTGGCCCGTTTCTGCACCTTCCTGTGGGGCAACTCCGGCGTACATTTTGATGTGGTGCTGCAGCTGATGCATTTCCTCAACAAGGGAATCACCCCATTTATGCCACTGGAGGTCGCCAACGGTGATGAAAGGCTGCGTTTGGTGGACATGGCGGCGGCTTTGACAGGAAAAGGCATGGTGTGGTATAAGGGGAGCTGGTGCGCCGCTTCGGAGGCAATGGCTGCGGAAGGCATTCCGCCATTGGTCTTGCGCCTGCGTGACGGTTTTGCCCTGACCTGCGGCTGCCCGTTGGAAAAGGGTGCGGCCATGCTGTTGGTGGAGAAGATCCCTTCCATGATTTCCACAGCGATGATGTTGTCGATGTGGGCGAACGAGCTAAACGGGACTGTTTCGGATTTTGTTTCCGGCGAGGCCATGTCGTCAAACAGACAGTGGGGGGTACAACAAATGTCCGCTTCTCTGCGCCATGCGGCGGAGGGGAGCCGCTGCCTACGTCATCAGGAGTCTTTTGCTGCCACGGAGCGGCTTTCGGGTGAAGTGTGCGGTGACTGGCTGCTGACCGCCCCGCAACAACTGGGCGCGCTGTATGACAGCTGGGAATCTTCCCTCAATGTGATCACCAATTCCTACAATTCCATTGACGACGCCTTCGCTTCGGATGAAAAGGGAAATTTTTATATCTCTGGCAATGGCTGCGGCGATGCGCTGCTGTTGGAGATGGAAAAACTGGTTCTGCTGGCCAGACGGCTTTGCAGCATGCTCCGTCACCAGACGGTCTTTTTTGACGCGATGCTCTCCATGCCGGAAAGCTGGCGGAAGGAAATCAAGAGGATTTGCGCCTTATGGCCTGAGGCTGAAAATGAGCCGCAAGGCGAGACTGAACCGGACTTCCAGTGTGAAACGGATGTTGAACTCCCTTCGTCAGAAATAGGGGAGTGCATGTCGGTGATTTTGCAGACGGAGTGGAACTTGAAGCGGGTTTGGAAACATCTGGCCATGGAGGCCATGGTGCTGGCACGGGCCACGGTTATATTGCAGAAACAGCCGCTGCTGGCAAGTCAGACCGCAGCCTTGTCGGAGGCGGTGTCGCCATTTTTGGAGAAGGTGCCTGCAGTTGTCCTGCCGGAAGTGGTCAAATGCCTCCAGCAGCAGGAATGGCAGCTGATGTAATGATAAAAAAAGGTGAAAATGAAAATCTGATACGGATGAAAAAAACGATATTTCTTATATTGTGCGCCCTTTGTGTGGTGGTGACGGCTGTGGCGCAGCCGGTGGTCCCCCCCACGCAGCATATCACCTATTCCCCGCGTTACAGCTATATGCGTCCCATCCGGATTATCGACAGCGTGTATGCAGGCGATTACTATTCCAGCATGGTCTCCCTTTCATACACAATATTATATAATGGTGTACCGATAGACAGCATGCACAAGTTCGGCACGGTAACGCTGACCATGCGTTCACAAGGGAACAATTACCAGGTGAACAGCTTTGTGACGGGTTCGATTAATCTGCCGCAAGATGTTTCACTTATGGGGATGAATGCCTCCTCTTTTTCGTTGGGCATCATCAACACAACGGTGGCCTGCAACCGCAATCGCCCCATATTGTTGGACATGAGGTTGGAGAAGCTCGGAAAATATTCGGTCATTTTGGAAATACTAAACCAAAACAACACTACAAAGCAGAATATCGGAACTTCATGCTGCAATTTTTCTCCGGATTACTATGCAACCAATGGAAAAAAAGGGTCGGTGTGGATCAGTGACACAATTTCGTTTGAACTGCAGCCAGACACGGTGTACACCTATTTGAAGATTGACAGCGCCTGCTCCTACAAATGGCGCGATTCCATTTACCAGGTAAGTGGGGTTTATCGTTGGGACTATGCGGACTCTATCGGTAACGACAGCATTGTGTTCCTTTATTTGGATGCGGGCAACTACAGCTTCCATACAAAGGAAACGGTGCATATTTGTGAAGGCTCCTCCTATCTGTTCAAAAACCGTTATCTGACGCAGTCCGGTTCCTATTACGACACGCTCCAAAGCCGATATGGATGTGACAGCATCCACCAGCTGGACTTGGAAGTGCATCCGCATCTGCTTTTTGGGGATACTATTCAAACTTGTTTCGGAGAGCCGGTGGTGTGGCATGGAAAAAAACTCAGTCAGCCGGGAGTCTATTACGACAGTCTGAAGAGTGTTTACGGATGTGACAGTGTCCATTTTGTGCTGCTGCAGGTGCGGCCTGTTTACTCGGATACGGGAAGAGAGTTTGTATGTGAAGGTTCCTCCATCGTGTGGCATGGAAAAAAACTCTCTGCGGAAGGATTGTATGTTGACAGTTTGAAAAGCCGTTACGGGTGTGACAGTGTCTGCCTTCTGAACCTTATAATTTGTCCCACATATCTGTTTGTGGATTCATTTTTTATCTGTGACAACCAGTCCTACCTGTGGCGGGGCCGTCAGTTGCGCCACAGCGGTATCTATTATGACAGCCTGCATTCCCGTTACGGATGCGACAGCGTGTATATGCTACGATTGCAGGTTTATCCTGCCTATTATCATGCGGACAGTTTCGCCATCTGTGACAATGGGTTTTACCTGTGGCGTGGCCGTCAGTTGCGCCAGAGCGGCACCTATTATGACAGCCTGCACTCCCGTTACGGGTGTGATAGTGTGTATATGTTTCGATTGCAGGTTCATCCTACCTATTATCATGTGGACAGTGCCGCCATCTGTGACAATGGATTTTACCTGTGGCGTGGACGTTTTTTGCGCCAGAGCGGCACCTATTATGACAGCCTACATTCCCGTCACGGATGTGACAGCGTGTATATGCTACGGTTGCAGGTTCATCCTACTTATTATCATGCAGACAGCGCAGCAATTTGTGACAATGGATTTTTCTTGTGGCGGGGCCGTCAGTTGCGCCAGAGCGGCATCTATTATGACAGCCTGCAATCCCGT
>CAJOQK010000180.1 GCA_905236885.1 uncultured Bacteroidales bacterium | reverse complement strand
TCCCGCCTGGACCAGCATGGAGGCAGGAAAGGCACCAAAGGCAGTCTACCATTCCGCCATCGGCCCGCTGATGAGCACCACCTGGAGCCAACATCCTTACTACAACGCCCTATGTCCCGACAGTGCAAACAGCGGCGTTATGACCTACACCGGCTGCGTGGCCACCGCAATGGGACAGATAATGCGGTATTGGAACTGGCCCGATACAGGTGTAGGGCAGCACCGGTATGTCGATGAGCAGTACGGCCCGCAAAGCGCCAATTTCGGAGCCACCTCCTATGATTGGACTCACATGCCTGACGCCCTGACCGACAGCAGCAGCACGGAGGAGGTGAACGCCGTCGCCACACTGCTCTATCATTGCGGTGTGGCTGTGGAAATGCTGTACGGCACCTATGCACAATATGGAAGTGCCGCCTGGTTGGCTGCCCAAAACAACGATTTGAAATTCCCCTGTGCCGAAAACGCACTGCGCACCCATTTCAAGTACAATCCATCATTGACAGGTGTGACCCGTAAAGGACTTTCGGACGAAGAATGGGCTGCTTTGTTGAAAAATGAGATAGACCACCTGCGCCCCGCGCTATATGCAGGCGGGGAGCATGCGTTTGTCTGCGACGGATACGACACCAACGGCTTTTTCCATATCAACTGGGGATGGGGTGGCTTAAGCGATGCTTTCTTCAGCCTCAACAACCTCAAAATCGACTATGTGTCGTACAATCAGTACGAGGAAATCATCATTGGCATTGAGCCTGATACGCTTTTCGGCAGTGGAGTCCGATGCACGGTGACGGCGGTCAGCGCCGACTCAAATAAAGGCAGCGTCGAAGGAGGCGGCATTTACACCCACGGTGACACCGTCGTCCTGAAGGCGATACCGGCATACGGGTACTATTTCCACCATTGGAGCAATGGGGTCCAAACCAACCCTTACACCATCCTGGCGTCCGATGTTGAACTGCAGGCCTATTTTGCCGATGCAAACGCAGGTTCCGGTGACACACTCTCGTACATCAGCACCGGTACCACAAAATTGGGCGCGTTATTGATTGATTCCAACTACCGTATCGGAGTCCGCTTCCCTCCTGAAATGCTTCAGGGGCGCAAAACCCTCATCCAAGTGGACATCTATGCTTCCCAATCAACGTATATCCTGCGCATCTATCGTGGCGGGGAGAATGCGCCGGGAAGGCTCCTCCACGAGCAGTCTTTCAAACCCGAAAATGCAGGGGCGGAATGGCGCAGCATAATGTTGGACCGTCCGCTGCCCATTGCTGAGGACAGCAGCCTTTGGATAACAACACAATTTGTCGGCTCCCCGTATCTTGTCGGAGCCAATAACAGCTCCATTCCTGACGGCAACTGGATTTCCACCGATGGAGGCGACACATGGCAACATCTCACCGAACTTGAATCGGACGATCCCGCCACGAACCGCAGCCTCTCATGGTTTATCCGCGGCATCACATCCGACTCCGCACTCGGAATCCAAACACTATTCATGGATTTCAATCCGCTCTTTACTGTTTATCCCAACCCTGCAAGCGGCACCGTTCAAGTCACACTTCCAGAAGCAGATGGTTCACTCACCCTCTATGATGCCACTGGACGGCGCATTTCCCAAATTCCGGCCAACGACCGTATAATTACAATAGATGTCCGTTCCCTGCCTGCAGGCCTCTATTTTCTCCGATTTGGAAACCAGACTCGGAAACTGGTGGTTGTAAAGAACTGAAAAGGATTACCAAAAAGATATTTTAAAAATAAAAAAGGGCGAATTTATCCGCCCTTTTTTCGTTATCATTGAAGCCGCCTTTGCACACAAATGCAATGCGTCGCAGTATTCTCCGGCCCATATAATTATGGCCTCACAGAATCGTCAAATTAAACCGGCTGCTACACCGCCGCCTCAAAACCGGCCTGGATGGCGTTCAGGTTGGCTTTGACCACCTCCTCGCCCTTGCGGTCGAAAATGTGGCGGATAGCCTCCTCCAATTTGGCCTTTTCAATGCCAAGGTAGGGAATCGCAGCACCCAGAAGCACCATGTTGGAACGGGCGTTAATTTTCTTAGCCACCTCATTGGCGTTGAAAACCACCCGGTTCGGAATCTTTTCCAACTCCGCCATCACCTTGCCCATGTCCGGATAATTGCTGATGTTGACAAACGGGTCGGAATTAGTGATCACGCAACCCTCCTTTGAAAGGAAAGGCAGATAGCGCAACGCCTCCATCGGTTCAGAGGAGAGGATGATGTCCGCATGACCTTCCGGAATCACATCGGCAAAAATGGGTTTGTCGGAGAGGCGGAGATGTGAAAACACGGAACCGCCGCGCTGGGACATGCCATGGATTTCGGACTGTTTCAAATATAAATTCTCATTCAAGGCAGCATCGGAAATGATTTTTGCCACGGACACAATACCGTCGCCTCCAACACCACACAATATTATATCTTTTTTCATAATCCTATATTTTTCTTTAATTGTAAACTATTTATTGGCTCCAATATGTTTTTTCAGTTCCACCAGACATGTACGGTGGGGAATGATAACGGAAACGCCGTTGTAGGCAACCTCCTCCTCAAACACCTTCACATTCTCCTCATGGAATTTCGGCAGCGGATTGATGTCACGGATGTGCTCCGGTTCCACGCCCAAACCTTCGCAGATGCGACGCAGCTTGTTGTGCGCGGATGAGGGCTGTCCGCCGGTCATGGCCGTGATGTCATTGTCGAGAATCACAACCACGACATTGGCCTTCTCATTGACACAATCCAACAGGCCGGTCATGCCGCTGTGGCCGAACGTGCCGTCACCAATCACCGCAACTGACGGGAAAATGCCAACTTCGGAAGCTCCTTTGGCCATGGTGATGGAAGCTCCCATACAGACCGTCGTATCAATGGCTTTCATATTGAATCCCAGCGTATAGCAACCGATGTCACCGAACACCTTACCATGCTCGTATTTCGCCATCACCGAATTCAAGGCGTTATAGCTGTCCACATGGGGGCATCCTTTGCACAATGCGGGCGGACGGTTGGTCACCACATCGGGAACGGCAGGCCCTTTGGCCACTTCCAGACCCAATGCCTTGGCAATTTTTTCGGCATTCATCTCACCGTCACGACGGATGGTTTCATCCATACGGCCAACCACCTTCTTGCCTTTGTCCAGGAAACCGCGGATATGCTCCTCAATGAAGGGCTGTCCGTCCTCAAGCACCATGATGGAGTCACATTCGTCATACAGTTTGCTCAACATCTTATAGGGCAGCGGATATTGGGAGACTTTCACCACCGGATAAGGGCATTTGCCGTCGGCAAAATTCTCCATCAGATAGTTATAGGCGATACCACTGGCAATGACACCCATTTTTTTGTCAGTACCTTCAAAATAGCGGTTGTAACCCGATTCCTCGGATTCCTTGGTGAAGAGCGGCTGCTTGTCAATCAAATTGCGGTAGAGGCGCTTGGCATTGGCAGGCAACAGCACGAATGAACTGGCATCCTCCGGATATTTCACAGGGTTCTGCGCCACCGGCTGACGGCGCACCACTCCGGCGCGGCTATGTGCCAGACGGGTGGGAATACGGTACAGCACCGGAGTACCCAGTTTTTCAGACAGTTCATAACCATAGAACACCATATCATAGGCCTCCTGCTGGTTGGAAGGCTCCAACATCGGAATCATGGCCCAATGGCCGTAAAAACGGCTGTCCTGCTCATCTTGGGACGAATACATGCTCGGGTCGTCAGCCACAACCACCAGCACACCCTTGGTGCCGATGATGGCCGCATTCATGAAGGGGTCGCCGCAAACATTCAAACCGACATGCTTCATGCAGGTCATGGCGCGCTTACCGGCGTATGCCACACCGATGGAGGCTTCAAGCGCAGTTTTCTCATTGGCGCACCAATTGGCAATCACGCCCTTCTCCTTCGCCTCTTTCGATTTGATCACATATTCCGTAATTTGGGTGGAAGGAGTTCCCGGATAACTGTTGATGGCACTACCTCCGGCATCTATAAATGCCTGAGCGATAGCCTCATCTCCTAATAACAATAATTTCTGCATATTCCTATGTTTTAATATTATTTTAGATGATTAAATAAAATGCAAAGATAAACATTTTCTTTTAAACAAAACGGTTTTTCTCCAAAAATAATTTTTTCATACTTTTTTTGAAGAGCGCATTTCGTATTGATTTTTTTCTAATATTTGTAGGCTGAAATTTTTAAGCGGCCTATATTATATAAAATATTGACAAATAGTATTATAGAAAATATTTAAAATACAAAAAAAAGCAACCGGGCACGCATTTGCTGCCATCAGGCAGGCCTGCCCACAAAAAAGAGATTCATGAAGATCATACATACACGTCAGGAACTAGCCCGCGAAATTGCCGCATACAAAGCCGCACACCAATCAATCGGCTTCATCCCCACCATGGGTGCGCTGCACGAGGGGCACCTGACCCTGATGCGTCAGGCCCGGCAGGAAAACGAAGCGGTGGTCTGCAGCATTTTTGTCAATCCCACCCAATTTAACAACCCCGACGACCTGAAACGCTACCCACGACAGCCCGAAAAGGATGCGGAAGCGGTCAGCGGCATCTGCGACATCGCATTCATCCCCACTGTGGAAGAGATGTATCCGGAAACTCCGGAGGAAACCTACGATTTTGGGGATTTGGAAAAAGTGATGGAGGGTCCCTCCCGCCCCGGACACTTCCAGGGGGTGGCGATGGTGGTGAGCCGCCTGTTTGAAATGGTTCAGCCCGACCGTGCCTATTTTGGGAAAAAGGACTACCAGCAGGTGGCCGTCATCAAGCGGCTGGTGGCACTGAAACACTACCCCATCCAAATCGTGCCGGTGGAGATTGTACGCGCCTCGGACGGTTTGGCGCTCAGTTCCCGCAACGCCCTGCTTCATCCCGACAAACGGCAGAAAGCGCCCTTCATATACCACACCCTCCAGCAGGCCAAAGCCCTCTCCTCCACACACACACTTGATGAGGTGGAGGCTTTTGTCAAAGCAGAGATGGCCGGTGACACAGACTTTGAACTGGAATATTTCCAAATAGCAGATGCGGAAAGCCTGCAACCAATCCGCAACTTCGAAGATGCGGAACATGTGGTGGGCTGCATCACCGTCTGGTTGGACGGTGTCCGGCTGATTGACAACGTTGAATTCAAATAGGAGAAAAACAAGATGCAGATAAAATTGTTGAAATCAAAAATCCACCGTGCCGTAGTTACCCAGGCCGACATCAACTATGTGGGGAGCATCACCATTGACGAAGCCCTGATGGAGGCCGCCGGACTGATGGAATACGAGCATGTGGATGTGCTGAATGTCAATAACGGGGAGCGTTTGCAAACCTACGTCATCAAAGGGGAGCGGAACAGCGGCATCATCTGTCTGAACGGAGCCGCCGCACGCAAGGCCGTGATCGGTGACACCGTAATCATTGTATCCTACGCCTCCATGACCCCCGACGAGGCACAAGACTGGAAGCCCCAGATTGTCCACCCCGTGTTTGAAAAGGGCAAGAACAGGCTGGCATAAGTGTCATCTCGCATAGGGCACTGCTGAAATATCTGCAAATTCCCCGCGCAAAAACTTGTAATACCCTGCGATTGCTATCATAGCCGCATTGTCTGTGGAAAATTTCAGCGGCGGAATATGGATGTTCCAATGATACCTTTCAGCGGCCATCCGCAACGCATGCTGCAGACCGGAATTGGCGGAAACCCCACCGGCAATGGCTATTTCGCGGATATGCAGATCATTCGCCGCTTTAATCAGCTTTCGCATCAGCGAATGGCAAACAGCATGTTGTAGCGAGGCGGCCAAATCCGCAGCATTTTCCTTGGCAAAATTAGGATTCTGACGCAAATGATCCCTCAAAAAATACAAAAAGGAGGTCTTCAACCCACTGAAACTGTAATCATATCCTGGAAGATGCGCCTCACTGAAACTGAATGCATCCGGATCACCCTGCTGCGCAAGACGGTCAATGATGGGTCCGCCCGGATAGGCATACCCCATAATTTTGGCTGCCTTGTCAAACGCCTCACCCGCCGCATCATCAATAGTCTGGCCGACTATTTCCATATCAAAATAGCCGTTCATCCGGACAATTTGGGTATGTCCGCCCGAAACTAACAGGCACAAAAAGGGAAAACGGGGAGCATCCTTGCCCTCTTGAAGCAAAAAATGGGAAAGGATATGCCCTTGCAAATGATCCACCTCTATAAGAGGTTTATGCAAAGTGTAGGCAAAAGCTTTGGCAAATGAGATACCCACAAGCAGGGAACCCAAAAGTCCCGGTCCCCGCGTAAAGGCCACGGCTGACAACTGTCCGGGCGACACGCTGGCCTGCTTCAACGCAGCATCAACCACAGGCACAATGTTCTGCTGATGCGCCCGTGAAGCAAGTTCAGGCACCACACCGCCATACTGCGCATGTACCGCCTGACTATTGATTACATTGGACAATAAACGGTTATTGCATAAAACAGCCGCAGAAGTATCATCACAGGAGGACTCTATGCCTAAAATATAAGCATCCACGCCCGACTCCCGACTTATTCAGCAACTGGTTCTGCAGGAATTTCACCCTCGGCAGAGGCAGCAGGCTGGGGCATCGGCGCAGGGGCGCTCATGCTTTGGCCGCTCTGGGCCTTACTGACATTTTCCTGTTCCCCGGAAGTGACCGCACGACCGCCAATGAAAGAGGTGGCAAAGCTCAACACAACCAAAATAATGGCCAATGTCCATGTAGCTTTTTCCAGAAAATCAGCGGTTTTCCTAACTCCCATGATTTGATTGGAAGAGGAGAACTCGGAGGCCAAACCGCCACCTTTGGAATTTTGCAACAAAACGACTATACCCAATAAAAGGGCGTCAATGATAATGAGAATGATAACTGCTGTATACATTATAATAATATTTACTTTTTATTTCTTTTAACGGTCATTTGAGGCGGTATTTTTCTTCAATTTGACCGCTTCAATTGCGGCTGCAAAGGTAGCACTTTTTTCCGGATGTTTTTCCATCAGCACTTTATAAATTTTTATCGCTCTGTCATATTCTTTTTGGGACAGATAAATTTCTGCCAATGTTTCACTTACAATATTCATCCTTTCTATGCTGCTGCTTTTTCCCAAATCGGCATACTGCACTTCTTCGGAAAAATCCTCCATGAATTTGGAAATTTTGGGAGGATTTTCAGTGAATTTCCGCACCAGTTCGTCCAGAGACATCTCCCCCTCCTCGTCGCCCGCTGCAGGTGCCTCCTCCTTGGGAAGGAAATCCCGCATGCTCTCCGCCCGGATCAGTTTGTACAAAAAGGCCCGATCCTCATACACCATGGCCAGATAACCCCTTTCCGCCTTATCCTCTGATTTTTTTGCCTGCATGACACGTGCCAGCTGAAAATATGGATATGTCCGGATGAGTTCCTCCAAACCTTGAACCGGCTCGGATGTCCGTGTGAAAAACTGCTTTAACTGCGCATTGAAATTTTCTGCTGTAATCATATTACCAATTTGTTACTGCTTTTGAAAAAATATCGTCCACTAATGCCTCCACAATCTCCCCCACCAACGCATCCTGCACCTGCTCCAGGGTTTGGCTGCTGCTGAAATCGGCATAGCGGGAAAACTGTGTGTCATAGCTTTTCTTGGCATCCTTGGTGTTTACAAAGGAAACCTGTACAGTTATGGTCAAACGGTTCATCGCCGCCTTGTCACTGCCCACCGCCGTCGCTGTGACATTATACTGGGTGATCTGCCCCTCAAACTGCAAATCTCCATTTCCTTCTGTCACAATCAGTTTAGTTTGGGAAATGAATTTCTCCTTCAACTTATTGGTCAATTCGTTGGATAATTTCAAATTGACCAGGGAGGCATTGTTCTTGAAGGTTTTGATGGAAACGGTCTCTATATCCGGTGCGATGTCCACACCCGAAAAAGAGTATTTTACACTGCATGCCGCCAGGCAGACACCAAATACAAAACAGATGACTGACCGGCACCAACCGGCACGCTCCCCTTTCATCTCTTGCTTATAACTTGACATCCAACTGGTACAATTTAATTTTCCGGTACAGGGTGCGCTCCGAAATGCCCAAATCCTTGGCAGCATCCTTGCGCCTGCCGTTATTTTTTGACAACGCCTTCTGAATCATCTCCTTCTCATTATCCGACAGGGAATAGGAATCCGGTACAATCTCCGCATTGACAATAGTGTCGCCCTTCAGACCACTGACATGCGGAATCCGTTTTTCCGACACCGCCTCCGATTCGGAAGGAATCACCGCAATATCCTGATCCGGAAAATAGTTGGTGTAGGACTTGATCGGAATAACCTCAGGAGCCTCCGGTTTTTCCCCTGCGGAGAGCCGCGCCATCTGCCGCTTCAGTTCGGTGATGTCCTTGTGCATTTCCGACAGATACTTGAAAATAATCTCCCTCTCCCAAGAGGTGTCGGAGGAGGATGCAGCGTTTCGGGAAGCCACCACAGGCAGGGAGCTCTGTATGGACTGCACATCAATGTATCTTTTCAAAATCTCCACATCAATCAGTCGTTCCTGCTCCACAATGGCAATCTGCTCCGTCACATTTTTAAGTTGGCGCACATTGCCCGGCCAATAGTAATTGGTCATGGCCACTTCCGCATCCGGAGTCAGTTCCAGAGGCGGCATACGGTATTTTTCCGAAATGTCGGCGGCAAACTTGGCAAACAGCAGCAAGATGTCCTCTTTACGGTCACGCAATGGCGGAATGACAATGGGAACCGTATTCAGCCTGTAATACAAGTCCTCCCGAAACTTTCCCTGGGCAATGGCCTCAGGAATGTTCACATTTGTGGCAGCCACCACCCGCACATCGGTCTTCTGCACCTTGGAGGAACCAACGCGCATGAACTCCCCGGTTTCCAGCACTCGAAGCAGCCGAGCCTGGGTTGAAGCCGGAAGTTCCCCAACCTCATCCAAAAAAATGGTGCCACCATCGGCCTGCTCAAAATAGCCCTTGCGCGCCTCAACCGCACCGGTGAAGGCTCCCTTCTCATGTCCGAAGAGTTCGGAATCCACCGTACCCTCCGGAATGGCGCCGCAATTGATGGCCACATACTGCCCATGTTTGCGTATTGCGCTGTGATCATGGATAATTTTCGGAAAATTCTCCTTGCCAACACCGCTTTCCCCGTTAATCAGCACGGTCAGATCGGTGGAGGCTACCTGCAGGGCCACATGGATGGCCCGGTCAATCGCCGGATCAGTGGCAATGATGCCATACTGCCTTTTGACAGCCTGCAAATTTTCAGTTTTACCTGGCATATTTTCTCAATATCAGTTCATAGAGTTTGTTGACCGCCTCATTTTCCTCTTTCCAGTGGTATTTGAGTTTCATGTCATCGAAATAGGCCAAGGCCTTTTCCAAATGCTGGCAACGATTCAGGTTGCCCAACTCCTGGGTCAGTAGCGTGGCATCTCCCTTGAACAGTTCTTTAATAAATAAAAATTTGAGATTCAAATCAATGGATTTGGTCAAATCAGAAATCTGCTCCTTCTGCATACGTTCACCTAAGGCATTTTCCCCCCGTTTTTGGGACAATTGGTCGTTCAACGATGGGAAACGGTTGGCGAAATGCTCTCCCAGTGTGGAGTGTCCCTGGTAATAACCGCCCTGCTCCAATTCTCCGTTCATGGCACGCGGATTCAAGCCCGGATAATAGGGAGGATAATCCTCCGACTGCCCGTTATCCACACTTTTGCGATGGGGATCCTCATTCTCATCATCCTCATCGTCCAATTCAAACTCAATGGCATCCATGTCGAAATCTGGCATTTCCGGCTCAAACGCCTCCAAATCTATGGCGGCTTCCTCCATCCGGTCTGTCTCTTCCTGCTGGTTTGTCTCTTCCTGTGGCGTTGTTTCTTCCTGTGG
>CAJOQK010000179.1 GCA_905236885.1 uncultured Bacteroidales bacterium | reverse complement strand
TAGTATTCGGGATCCTTCTCCTTGAGCATCTGGTGCAGCTCCTCCACACGGTCCTCCTGCAGCATGCGGCGCAGATTTTCCCGCAGGGCGGGGTCGGCATCCGGCAGGTCGTCAATGCCGTTGCATACCGCATCGATGTAAAGTCCGCTCCCGCCGGTCAGTATCACCTGCTCATGTGTCCGGAACAGCTCCTGCAGCTTGTGTAGCGCAGCCTGTTCAAACTGGTAGACGTTATAGCTGTCATGGATGGAAAGGTGTCCGATGAAATGGTGTTTCACCCGTTGCAGTTCCTCAGCAGACGGCGCAGCTGTGCCGATGCGCATCTCTTTGTAGAACTGCCGCGAGTCCGCAGAGATAATTTCCGTGCCTAAGGCTTCCGCCCATGCTATGGCGCAGGCGGTCTTGCCGACGGCGGTGGGTCCGGTCAGAACGAGGAGCGTGGGCATCACATCAATCCCATGTCTTCGCTCAAATCGGTGCTGAGACCGTCCAGGTCGTCGCTGTCGTAGTAGTCGTCCTCATCGGCATCGAATGAGTTCTCCTCCTCCAGCAAATCGTCGAAATCCTCCTCTTTCCGCAAATGCAGTGGTTTGGGAAGTTCGCCGCAGCTGTGGGTGCAGAGGGGATACTTCTTGTTTTCCTTGGCTTCGCAGGATTTGATCAGTTCAATGTAGAAGGTGTGCGGATGCATGAAATCCTGTTCATAAATCATGCGCTGGTGCGGGTCATCGATGAAATTGCATAACACCGCCTCGTCCATGGTGGTTTTTTTGTTGCGGAGGTACTGGTCCTGCTCTTCAATCTCCTCCTCCTGCTGGAACTCCTCCATGTCGGCATCCATGTCGAGCAGAGTGATTTCCTTCACCTTGTTCCATTTTCTGTCGCAGATGTAGAAGGAGGCCAATTCTTTGGCATTTAACCCTTTCACATTTTCAATAATGGCATTGTGGAAATCCTTGAAGGTTTGTTTGGCTCCGATTTCAAAATCCCTCACAAAGCCGTCCGTTTCGTCGTTTAAAACCCTGAATTTGTAGATATACATTGTGACCTGTTATTTTTTGCAAATATAGTGGATTTCCCAATACGGATTCCATCAGCGGGGGAATTTTTTTCACAATCCTTCGATTTCCTCCACCGAGACACCTGTGGATTGGGCAATCTGCTCCGCAAGAATTCCTAACTGTTTCATTTTTTCCAGCGCCTTTCCCTCCGGGAATCCCCGTCCCTACCGGGCGGTCACCTCCTCCACAAATTTCAGGAACTCATCGCGGCCTTTGCCGCTGACGGCGGAGGTGATGAAATAGGGCGGCATCTCCTCCCACTGCTCGGAAAGCGACTCCATGAAAGCCTGAACGTTGCGTTCGGTGCGCAGGCCGCTCTGCTTGTCCGCCTTGGTGAAAATAAGCACGAAGGGAACTTGTGCCTCCCCTAACTTCGCCAAAAACTCCAAATCGATTTTCTGCGGGGTGAGCCTGCTGTCAATCAGTACGCACAGGCAGTAGAGGTTGGTCCGGTTCAGGATGTAGTCCATGCTCATCTGGCTCCATTGCATGCGCAGTGTCTTGGCGGTGCGGGCGTAGCCGTAGCCCGGCAAATCCACAATGTACCATTTCCCGTTAATCAGGAAATGGTTGATCAGCTGTGTTTTTCCCGGCTTGGCAGAGGTTTTGGCCAAATGCTGATGGTTGGTGAGCATGTTGATGAAGGAGGATTTTCCCACATTGGAGCGTCCGATGAAGGCGAACTCCGGTTTGTCCGCAGGAGGGCACTGCTGGTAGTTTGAACTGCTTTTCAGGTATGTGGCGCTCTTGATGATCATTTAATGTTCAAAAATTAACTATTTTTAATGTTTTTGAATATAAAAGCCTTGAAATTATACCCAATTTTCTTTTATATTGAATGAAAATGAATGGCAAAATTACTACAATGGCCAAAGGCCTCCCAGTGTATTACAAACTGCTGTAGGCTACTGAAAAGGTGTCCCCTTCCTTCATGTTGCCCGATTTCAGTCCCTTTTTCAGCCATTTGACACGCTGGGCGGAGGTGCCGTGGGTGAAGGATTCCGGCATGCTGTAGCCTTGCGCCTTCTTTTGCAGGTAGTCGTCACCGATTTTCTGTGCAGCGGCTATGGCCTCCTCCAAATCCCCCTCTTCCAGTGAGCCGAACATGGCGTTTTCATGGTATCCCCACACACCGGCGTAGAAATCGGCCAGCAGTTCGATGCGCACACTGATTTGGTTGCTCTCTGTTTTGGAGGCTTGGGACATGCGGCTGTGCGCCTGGTCCAGAATGCCGAGCAGGTGTTCCACATGGTGCCCCACTTCATGGGCAATTACGTAGGCGTAGGCAAAATCGCCGCCCGCCCCCAATGATTTGGGCATCTCATTGAAAAAATCCAAATCCAAGTAAACGCATTGGTCTGCGGAACAGTAGAAAGGTCCTACCGAGGAGGTTGCGTTGCCGCAGCCGCTCTGCACGCTTCCATGGAAAAGCACCAGTTTGGGCGGGGTGTAGGTGCGCCCCATCTTTTTGAATTCGGCACTCCAGACATCCTCCGTGCTGGCTAAAATTTGTGTGGCGAACACTTTAAGCTGCTCTTCCTGTTCCGTAGGGGTGTAGGCTTCAGTCTCACCTGTTTGGGTGGCCAATTGCTGCACCACTTCACTTGGGTCGCCGCCCATCAGCAGGGCGATGAGTCCTGCGATAATAGCCCCGCCAATGCCGAGGCCTCCCGCTATTTTGCCACCGTTACCCCGGCGATCCTCCACGTTTGTGCTTTGTCTTCTTCCTGATAAATCCATGTCTGATAATTTTTATGTTGCAAAAGTAGCATTTTTCCCAATATGTCGGGGAATGGCCCGTTAAAAATACAGCTTGTCTATCTTCATGCGGATATACTTGCAGACGGCTAGATAGGTTGATAGCCAGGTAATCAGTATGCTGAAGAGCAGCAGGGCGATGAACATCAGAATGTACCAGCGCAGTGTTGCGGAGTCGAGGCTTATGAGGGCGAAATTGCCGCCAGGCATGAACTGGCTGCCGAAATAAAGTCCTGCCGCCAGCAGCAGCCAGGCGATGAGCGCACCCCATATGCCTTGCAGAATACCTTTGATTATAAACGGTTTACGGATGGTGGTTTTCTTGGCGCCCACGTAGAGCATGCTGCGGATCAGGAACCTTTTGGCATAGATGGAGAGGCGGATGGTGTTCAGCAGGAGCGATACCGCAATGATGAGAAGCACCACGCACAGGCCTATCAGCACCGCACTCACCGCGTAGAGGTTCTTGTGGATGTTCTCCACGTAGGTCTGTTGGTACTGCACGTCAAACACCCGTACGTCGCGCTGCATCTCCTTCTCCAGTTTGCGCAGGAAATCCTTGTTGATGTATTCCGATTTGAGGTTCAGGATAATGGAAGGGGGGAGAATGTCGCCCACCACCTCCCTGAAATCATGCCCCAGCAGGGCGATGGTCTCTTCGGCGGCCTCCTCCTTGCTGACGAGGCGGGTGGCCTTGACATATTCCTTTTTGCCCAGTTCCTTTTGGAAGGCGGCGATTTCCGAAGGCTCCAGCTCATTTTGCAGCATGATTTCAAAATCAATGCTTTCCTTGGTCTCGTCGGAGATGCGCCGCGCATTGATGAGCATGACCCCCAACAGGCCGACCATCACCAGCACCAAAGCGATGCTCAGCACGGTGGAGAACCAGGACGAACTCAGTTTTTTCTGTGGTTTTACATTTTCTTGCTCTGCCATGATATCCCTTTATTTTTTGTTAAGAATTTGTTTTGCTTGTTGATAATACTTCTCCATTTTGGAGAGCGGCATCTCTTTCAGCTGCTTTCCGTCAGCCCGCACCAGCTCCTCCATGGTCTGGAAACGGGCCTTGAACTTCAGGTTGGTCTTTTCCAAGGCGTTTTCCGGACGGATGCCGTAGTTACGGGCGCATTTGACCAGAGCGAAGAGCATGTCGCCGAATTCCTCCTCACGGTTTTCTTCGTCGCCGCTTTTCAGCTCCGCCTCAAATTCCGCCATCTCCTCCTTGAGCTTGTCCCAGCCGCCTTCCTTTTCCGACCAGTCGAAGCCGATGCCCTGCGCCTTTTCCTGCAGACGGACACATTTCACAAGGGCCGGAAGCGAGTTCGGAATGCCCTCCAGCACCGATTTGCGCCCTTCGGAGAGTTTGATTTTTTCCCAGTTGGAGCGGATTTCCGCATCGGAGTGCACCTGCGTTTCGCCAAAAACATGCGGATGCCTTTTTATAAGCTTCTCACACAGGATGTTGCAAACATCTGCAAAGTCAAACGCCTGCTTTTCCGAGGCTATTTTTGAATAAAAAACCACGTGCAGCAGCAGGTCGCCCAGCTCTTTCCGGATGTCGTCCATTTCTCCGGCCAGGATTGCTTCCGCCAGTTCGTAGGTCTCCTCAATGGTGTTGCAGCGCAGGGACTCCATGGTCTGCTTGCGGTCCCATGGGCATTTGGCCCGCAGCTCGTCCATGATGTTCAGCAGCCGGCTGACGGCCTGTTGGTATTTGTCCGGCTGTGCCTCCGGGTTTGTTCCCGAATATGCCTCCGAATGCGCCTTCAGGCTTGCCTCCGAATGTGCCTCCGTGCGTGCGGCTCCGTTAGTCTCCATTTGTTTCTCCATATTGTGTTTTGTCTGCTCTCTTATTTGTTTTCAAAATCTCGCTACACTGTTTCCAAATATTTCTTTCCAGAAGTTGTTGCGCAAGGTTTTTGCGCGCCTGTTCGTTTTGCCTGTCTGTTTTTATTCCAATAATTTGATATTAAATATGTTATATTATTGTGAAATCCATAGCGAAGGGTTCAGCGGTGTGGATTCCTTCCGGATTTCAAAATGCAGCTCGGCAGTGCTCTCGCCGCTTTCGCAGTACACCTTGCCGATGGACTGCTTGGTGGTGACGGTGCTGCCTTTCTGCACATACACTTCGCCTAAGTTGGAGTAGACACTCAGGTAGTTGCCGTGGCGTATGATCACCACTTTCGACTCCCCGATGGTTGCCACTCCTGAAACGGTGCCCTTGAACACGGCACGGACATTGCTTCCCTTGCCGGTCACGATGTTCACCCCGTCGTTGGGGATGCGTACCGAGTTCACCTCCGCGTGGGTGTAGGGGCCGAAGGGGGTGACGATGCTGCCCTTTTCCACCGGCCAGGGCAGTTTGCCCTTATTGCTCTCAAAATCACTTGCTAAGGCGGATTCCGCCGGTGTCAGTTGCAGATGGGCTGGCGTGGCGCTGGCGGTTGTCGCCGGTGCGGAGGTTGTCTTGCTGCTGCTGCCACTGCTTTTTTTGGCGTTGGACTTGGCAATCTCCTCCTTTATGATTTTGTCGATGGCGGCATTGACCGCTTTCTGCCGCTTCACCTTTTTGTTGATTTCCGCCTTGATTTGCGACTCCTGTTTTTTGAGCTTGTTGACAATCTGGTTCTTTTCCCGTTTCTGCTGGTCCAGCTGGGCCTTTTCGCGATTCTTGTCCTTGAGCAGCTGCTCCTTTTCCAGTTTGTTCTGCTGCAGCAGGGTCTCCTTTTCCTTCAAGGTGAGCTGGGTCTCCTGGATGAGCCTCATTTTCCGGTCTAAGGCATTGGTGTATTCCTGCAGGTAGCGCATGCGCCGCACCGCCTGACTGATGTTTTCCGCAGAGGCGACAAAGGCGGCCTTGTTGAGCACGTGGCGGTATTTGTAGGCCATGTAGACGGCTTGGGCGTAATCCTTTTTCATGGTCTCCAGTTCGCTCTCCAGTTCGGCAACCGCTTTGGTGTTGGCTTCAATGGCGGTGTCGAGGTTGTCGATTTCGTGATGGATGGTGTGGATGAGTTTCTCCTGTTTCTGCACCTGCGAATTGATCAGCTGGATTTCCCGCAGGGAGGCCTTCTTGTTCTTTTGGGTCTGCTGCAACAGGGTCTGCTGCTGCTTGATTTCCTTTTCCAACTGCTTCTTTTCATTGGTCAGCGCCGTCTTTTTCGACTGTCCGTAAACAGGCGCAATCAGGCTGAACAAGCAGAAGATAATCCCGAAAAATGTGATATTCCGATATGCCATGAATCTTTCCTGTTAAAGTTTGCAAAAATAATGATACTTTGCCAAGAAAAAATGTTTGCGGCAAAAAATCTTTACACATGAAAAAGTGAAAAAGTGGGATGATTGCCCGAATGCCGTATGGTAGTGTGATTTGCATAAAACTTCCTTTCTTTTTTTTCAACTTCACCCTAAAAGCGGATGTGATATTCTTTTTTTGATTACCTTTGTGGTTGAAATTGCTATATATATAATTTATTAGAAATCAGACGATAATGAGTTTGGAATTGAGCGAACAGGAGGTGATTCGGAGAGAAAAACTGAAAACCTTTGAGAGCATGGGGGTGCAGGCCTATCCGGCGGCGGCCTATCCCGTGAATGTGAAGAGTGCGGAGATATTGGAAAATTTTGAAGCCCATCCGGAAAAGTACGAAAATGTGTGTATTGCAGGCCGTATCATGAGCCAGCGCATCATGGGCGCCACCGCATTTTACGAGTTGCAGGATGCCTACGGGCGCATCCAAATCTATGCCAAGCGGGACGATTTGTGCCCGGGCGAGGACAAAAGCCGCTACAACGCCCTTTTCAAGAAACTGGACTTGGGCGACATCATTGGGGTGAAGGGTTTCGTGTTCATCACCCAGATGGGGGAGATAACCATCCATGTGCAGGATTTCACCCTGCTTTCCAAGTCATTGCGTCCGCTACCCATTGTCAAGCAAACGGATGAGAAGGTCTATGACGCCTTCACCGATCCGGAACAGCGCTACCGCATGCGCTATGTGGACCTGATTGTCAATCCGCAGGTGAGGGAGGTGTTCGTGCAGCGTGCGAAAATCATCAACACCATGCGCGACTTTTTCAACGGACAGGGTTATTTGGAGGTGGAAACCCCCATTTTGCAGCCTATTCCTGGAGGAGCGGCGGCCCGTCCCTTCATCACCCACCACAACAGCTTGGATATTGACCTCTATCTGCGCATTGCCGACGAGCTGTACCTGAAACGGCTGATTGTGGGCGGATATGCGGGCGTGTATGAGTTTTCACGCAATTTCCGCAACGAGGGCATGGACAGGACCCACAATCCGGAGTTCACCTGCATGGAAATATACGTTGCCTACAAGGATTATAACTGGATGATGCAGTTTGTGGAGGAGATGCTGAGCCGCATCGCCATGACGCTGCATGGCAAGACCGAACTGAGCGTGTGGGGCAACACAATCGACTTCAAGCCGCCCTACCGCCGTGTGCCGATGCTGGAACTGATTAAGGAGCAGACCGGCTACGACCTGACCGGTATGGACGAGCAGCAGTTGCGGGAAACCTGCAAGACCCTGCAGGTGGAGATTGACGACACCATGGGCAAGGGCAAGCTGATTGATGCCATTTTCGGTGAAAAATGCGAGCATCTGCTCATTCAGCCCACCTTTGTGACCGACTATCCGTTAGAGATGTCCCCGCTTTGCAAGCGGCACCGTGACAATCCCGATTTGACGGAACGTTTTGAACTGTTTGTCAACGGAAAGGAATTGGCCAACGCCTATTCCGAGCTTAACGACCCAATTGACCAGCTCTCCCGTTTCCAGGAGCAATTGCGGCTGAGCGAGAAGGGCGACGACGAGGCCATGTTCATCGACATGGACTTTGTACGCGCGCTGGAGTTTGGTATGCCGCCCACCTCGGGCATGGGCATCGGCATTGACCGTCTGGTGATGATGATGACCGACCAGGCCTCCATCCAGGATGTGCTGTTTTTCCCGCAGATGCGTCCGGAGAAGGTGGTGACGGTGGCCAAAGATGAGGAATTTGAGGCCGTGGGTGTCCCTTCCGTCTGGATTCAGGCCTTGCGCAAACTGAAAATCAACACTCTGCCTGATTTGGCACAGGCGGTTGACACCAAGCTGTTCAATGATATGAACGGATTGCGTAAAAAACTGAAACTGGAGGTCTCCGCCCTGACTTTGGAGGAGGTGCGCCAATGGATTGCTAACGCCAAATCGTAGAGCCATGCCGCAGACAACCAAAAAAACAGTGGCTGCCACCGCATTGCCCGATGTTGACCTGCAGGGGCGTGTCATGCCGCAGGCAGTGGAGTTCGAGGAGGCGGTTTTGGGTGCCATGATGCTGGAAGCCAATGCTGCAGTGCTGGTCATTGACTCGCTGCGGGAGGAGATGTTCTACAAGGATGCCCATCAAAAGATTTTCCATGCCATTCACCAGTTGTTCACCAAGAACGACCCGATAGATCTGCTTTCCGTCACCAACCGGTTGCGGCAGAACGGCCATCTGGAGCAGGTGGGAGGGGCCTATTACCTCGCCTCCCTGACCAACCGCGTGGTCTCTTCCGCCAACATTGAGTACCATGCCCGCATAGTGATGGAGAAGTTTATCCAGCGCAAGCTGATTTCCGTCTCCACAGAGACCATCCGCAACGCCTACGACAACTCTCTGGATGTGCTTGAGCAGCTGGACAAGGCGGAACAGAACCTGTTTGATATTGCCGAGCAGAATTTCCATCAGAACCATCAGCAGATGTCAGAGCTTATTCATGAGGTTCTTAATGATTTGCAGAGCATGAAGAATTCCGGACAGAAACTCAGGGGCCTGCCATCCGGTTTCTCGGATTTGGACAGGATCACCAACGGCTGGCAGAAGGGTACACTGAACATCATCGCAGCCCGTCCGGGTATGGGAAAAACTGCCTTTGTACTCTCCATGGCGCGGAACATTGCGGCGGAATATCAGAAACCTTTGGCGATTTTTTCATTGGAAATGTCCGCAACCGATTTGGTTATCCGTTTGATTTCCGCCGAATCCGGTTTCAAACAAAACCAATTGAAAAGTGGGGCGTTGAATGACGATGATTGGGCCAAGCTGATCAATTCCATGTCAGAATTGGAGCGTGCGAAGCTGATTATTGATGACACTTCCGGACTGTCGGTGTTCGAATTGCGGGCCAAATGCCGCAGGTTCAAGCAGCAATATGACATTCAGGCCGTCATTATAGATTATTTGCAGCTTATGACCGCCGGTGCGGACTTGAAGGGCAACCGCGAGCAGGAGATAAGCCTGATTTCACGTTCCCTGAAAACCCTTTCCAAGGAACTGGAGATCCCGGTCATAGCCCTTTCCCAGCTGAACCGTGGCGTGGAATCCCGTGCGGCCTCCTCAAAGCGCCCCCAGCTCTCCGATTTGCGTGAGTCGGGTGCCATTGAGCAGGATGCTGACATTGTCATGTTCATATATCGTCCTGAGTACTATCATACGGAAACCTTTGAGGACGGCACTCCTGCGGCAGGCATGGCCGAACTTATGATTGCCAAGCACCGTAACGGTGCCACAGCCGATGTGAAGTTGCGCTTTATTTCCGATTATGCCAAATTCTGCGATGCAGGAAAGGATGCACCCTTCATGACACAGGGCATTCTGCCTGACAGTCCTATGACGGAAATGCCTACCACGCAGATTTTCAATTCCCGCATCAATGGGGACAAGGATGATATATATGCCAATGACACCCCGCAGGTGGATTATTCACAGGACAACGGCGATGTGCCTTATTAACGGAAAACCAATCAGTCATAACAAAATATTAAAGTCATGATCAGAATTCAAGATTATTCTTTCAAGAACAAGCGTGTGTTGCTCAGAGTGGACTACAATGTGCCTTTGAATGAGCAGTTTGAAATCACCGATACCGCCCGTATTGACGCATCGCTGCCTACGTTGCGGAAAATATTGGACGACGGGGGCTCCATCATCCTCATGTCCCATCTGGGTAGACCCAAGGGCAAGGATCCGAAATGTTCTTTGGAACACATTCTCAACTACCTCAGGGAGGTGACCAAAGCCACGGTCCTGTTTGCAGGCGACTGCATCGGAGCGGAGGTGGAAAGCAAGGTGAAGGCTCTTCAGCCCGGCCAAATCCTGCTGCTGGAAAATGTCCGTTTTTACAAGGAGGAGACCGACGGCAACGTGGAGTTTGCCCGCCAGCTGGCCTCTTACGGCGATGTGTATGTCAATGACGCTTTTGCCACTGCACACCGTGCCCATGCAACCACGGCGGTCATTGCGCAGTTCTTCCCCAAGGACAAAATGTTCGGTTTCCTGATGCAGAAGGAGATTGACGAGCTGAACAAGGTGATGAACAGCCCCAAGCATCCTTTCACGGCCATTTTGGGAGGTTCCAAAATCTCCACTAAAATTGACATTATCAACAACCTGCTCCCCAAGGTGGACAACCTGATTCTCGGTGGCGGCATGAACTACACCATGCACAAGGCATTGGGTGGCCAGGTGGGTAAGTCGCTGGTTGAGGATGAGATGCTGGACGTGGCTCGTGGCATTCTGAAAACCGCCAAGGAAAAGAATGTGAACATATACATGTCGGTGGATTCCATCACTTCCGACCGTTTCGGAAACGATGCCTACCGGCGCATCTATCCTACCAATGCCATTCCTGCGGAAATGGAAGGTATGGACATCGGACCGCAAACCGCTCTGAATTACAGGGATGTAATCATGAATTCCTCCACCATTTTGTGGAACGGCCCTATGGGTGTGTTTGAATTTGACCTGTTCAGCAACGGAACCTTCATGGTGGCCGATGCGGTGGCCGCTGCAACCAAAAAGGGCGCCTTCTCCTTAGTTGGAGGCGGTGATTCCGTGGCGGCAGTCCACAAATTCAAGATGGAGGGGGATGTGAGCTACATTTCCACCGCCGGTGGTGCCATGCTCGAATTCTGCGAAGGCAGACAGTTGCCGGGCATTACCTGCATTATGGACGAATAATTTTTTTCCATTTTTTATAAGTACGGTGCGTGCAGAGACTGTGCATGCACCGTGCTTTTTTTTTTGGGGGAGAGGTAAAAATTCCCCGCTTTATGGCACTTTCCGCCCATTTTTTAGAGTTCCCATTACTGAAATATTCCGGAAAATCCTTCCAAAAAATAGGGTCATGTAATGCCATTGTGCAATGAAAAAAAACACTAACGTTGTAACTCATTGATATATATATATATATATACTAAAATAATTGTGCATATTGGTGTGAGTGAATGGGATTTTTATGTACATTTGCAAAATTAAATATTGTAATTTATAAAATTTAATTGTATGAAAAAGTTTTTGTTCCTTGGGTTAGTGTTTCTGCTATTCACTTTCACTGGCTGCAAATATGAAGCTGATAGTGTGGAGGTCAGGCCGGAAACGCTCATTATGGGTGTAGGGAATACCTATCAGATGCATGCCAAGGTTAAGCCGGAGAAGGCTTCGCAGCATGTAAAATGGAGCAGCAGTGACGCCTCTATCGCTGAGATAAGCAATTCCGGATTGATTACCGCAAAAAAAGCAGGATATTGTGAAATTTTGGTCTATGCCGATGCCATTAAAGAATCGTGCAAGCTTACGGTGAGAAATGCCGCAGGAACTTTTGATGATGTACAGTAAAAAAATATAAAACAATTGATATGAAAAAAATATTGTTTTTTAGCTTGTTGTCGGTGCTCGTAGCTCTTGTCGGCTGCAAATATGAGGTGGAGAGCATCACGTTGGACAAGGAAAGTATTATGATGGAGAAAGGCAGCGCCCGTCAGTTGAAAGCGTTCGTCAAGCCGGACAAGGCTCCGCAGGATGTCTTGTGGAAAAGCAATGACATTACAGTGGCCAGGGTCATCCACCCGGGCGGCATATATGCCGTGGGCGAAGGGGAATGTAAAATTTTTGCCTATGCCGGTGACAAGAGGGCCGAATGTACAATCATTGTCTATGCCAAACCTGGTGGAGATACAGGGCATGTCCATCCGGAAACCCCTTCTGATTTGAAATTCACGATCAATGATGTGACTATTGAACTGCCTTATGTTGAAGGGGGTTACTTTATCATGGGCGGCACATCGGAACAAGGCAGTGATGCCGGTGAAAATGAATTCCCAACGCACAAGGTGACGTTGAAGGCTTTTAATATCATGAACACTGAAGTGACCCAGGCCTTATGGAAAGCGGTAATGGGGAATAATCCTTCCTATTACGAATTTTTGGATGACAGTATGCCTGTGGTTTCTGTGGATTGGTATGATTGCCAAGCGTTTGTTGATAGTTTGAACAAAAAGCTCGCCTCCCAGCTTAATGGCAAGAAATTCAGTCTGCCTACCGAGGCGCAGTGGGAGTTTGCTGCCCGAGGAGGAAATAAGACTAAGGGTTATAAATATGCTGGAAGCAACAATATAGACGAGGTGGGGTGGCATCCCGGAAACAGTGGGAATACTCTGCATAGAGTTGCCCAAAAGCGTCCCAACGAATTGGGTCTTTATGACATGAGCGGCAATGTGTATGAATGGTGTCTGGATTGGAGATGTGTTTATAGGGCAGAGCCTCAAACGGATCCTGTTTATATGACTCAGGAGTCGGAGTTTGTCAAGATAACCCGTGGCGGAAGCTTTTATTTTACCACAAGAGGTTGCCGTGTTTCATCCAGAGGCGGAATTCCTCCTACGGATGACAAAAATGATGTCGGATTGCGGTTGGTGATACAGTAAAATTAAAAAAAATAGATATAATGAAAAAATACTTGTTTCAAAGTTTGCTGGCTTTGCTTGTGGTTTTTACCAGCTGTAAAAAAGATGTGGAAAGTGTAACGGTAACTCCAGAAAATGCAACGATTTATATCGACAATAGTTTGCAGTTAAAAGCAACGGTCATGCCGGACAAGGCTCCGCAGGATGTCAGATGGAGTAGCAGTGACATTAACGTAGCCGAGGTAAGCAGCACGGGATTGGTAACAGCCAAGAATGTGGGAATCTGCGAAATCATGGCTGTTGCTGGAGATAAAAAGGCGGTGTGCAAACTCACCGTTGAACCGATGATTTTTTCCGTAAACGGAGTTGATTTGGAAATGATTAAGGTTGAAGGCGGTACATTTTCCATGGGAGGTACCTCGGAGCAGGGTGATGATGCCGGTGAAAATGAGTTTCCTGTCCATCAGGTTACATTGTCTTCCTTTTACATGGGGTCGACTGAGGTAACCCAAGCTTTGTGGGAAGCTGTAATGGGTGTAAATCCATCTGTGTACCAAGGTGACAGACTGCCTGTTGAAGGAGTTAATTGGGATGATTGTCAGGCGTTCGTCACCACTTTGAACCAATTGTTGTCAAGCCAGTTGGGTGAAAAAAAGTTCAGTTTGCCGACGGAGGCGCAATGGGAATATGCCGCTCGTGGAGGTAAAAAGAGCATGGGTTACAAATATTCCGGCAGCAATACACTTGATCTTGTGGGTTGGAATCCGGATAACAGTGGTGGCAGCCATCATATAGTTGCGACCAAGATGCCAAACGAATTAGGTTTGTACGATATGAGTGGCAATGTGTATGAATGGTGTCTGGATTGGAGAGATACTTACAGCGGCACTTCCCAAACCAACCCCCAAGGCCCCGCTTCTGGTATCGTCAAGGTGAGCCGTGGTGGAAGTTTCAGCTGGACTGTTAGAGGCTGCCGTACCTCCTCCCGTGGTGGCAACCCTCCTGCTGACCGTAAGGGAGATATAGGATTGCGGTTGGTGCTACAGTAAAAAATGAACAGCATAAAGTGAAGGGACGTAAAAGATTTTGCGTCCCTTTTTAATTGTTGTGACGATTGGATACAGAAGGGTTTTTTTGACGGGTTATTGATGCAATATAACGGACAATCCTCCGTTAATATGTAAAATGAACAAAATGAATTTTATTTATGTCAGATAACAGGTTTTATGACAGATATCGTATCCCATCTGCACGTGCAGGATGGCACGATTATAATGATCCCGGCAAAAAAATAATTTGTCGTTTTCCATTGGTAATTTCAAATCTGCAGTGACAAGATACGCCAACAAAAATAATATCCCATTTGCGTGGCAAACACGATTCCATGACCATATAATACGAAATGAAACCGAAATGAAATACATTGCACAATATATTAAAAATAATGTATTACATTGGGTAGATGAATAAAATCAAGGATGTGTATCCGATGTAGAGATGTGCCGAAAAATGGGTAAATTTTTTTCACCTGAACACAATAAAACCACCATTTGCGGCCGAAAACAATTTTGGCGTGAATGTGAATATAAATATTTTACAATTATTGATAAAAAATTATTTTCAATATAAATAACTTTAAAAACAAGTATTTTGAAAATTTTAACAAATTTTAACAAAAAAATTCCTTCCGGTGTCACAAATTTGCTATACCTTTGCAGAAAATTTTAAAATATGAGTTATTATGGAAACATTAAAGAAAAAATTAGAGGATTTTGAGAAACAAATCAATGAAAACACAAAAGAGGAAGACCTTCAAACATTGTTTGAAAAACTTGCGCCTGCCTTCCTTTATGGAGGATATATTCAGGTGCGCAATGATTACAAAGTGTACATTAGAACCGTAGAGTTTTATTTTCATAGTGAAAAAACAAATGGTGTGCACGATCCAATTGTATATCATAGAAACAATAGGTATATTGAAGGTGATGTTCCATTTTTCCCTTTAATGTCTATTCATGCTCATGCATCAGGATTTGATATTACTTTTGAAAACAAAGAAAAACAATATAGGGCATCGGCTCTTATTAGAGCTTATGAAATATGGGACATATCCCGTAAGAATTATATAGTATATGACAAGACTATACAGAAATTCAGAGATTTCAAAGAAAATGATAATGTCATTAATGGACAATCTACATATTTATATGATTTCCTAAATGGATTCAATAAAAAAAGTGTGTGTTGGGTGAATGAAAAAACAAATCAAACAATTGTAGCTAAGCAGACACATAGAAAAGGAGTATTTGAATCCACAAAACCAAACATATATGAACCCAAAGAAGTAGATGGACAAAAAATTAAAGACAACCGTCAATGGAGTTTTACAAGACAAGAAAACATCAGACAATGACCACCGATTCCCTCACCAACACCGTTTATTTCTCCGGCCTGTTGCCGGAGAAATGCCCTCAGCTGAACGCGCAGGTCACGGAAGTGCTGCGGAAACATGGCGTTCCGTATGCTTATCTTTCTGAAACCAAAGACATCTGGTGTCGCGACTTTATGCCCATACAGATTGAAGAAGAGAGTTTAGTGTTTTATAAATACACTCCTGATTATCTGCATGATACGGCTTATCATCTAAAACTTCAAAGCGACCCCGAAAAGGTGTTTCTTTCGGAAGAAAACCATCTCGGTGATTTGCTCAAGTTCCGCAAAGACATCGACCTTATTCTTGATGGCGGCAACGTGGTGAAATGCGGTGACACAGTTGTGATGACAGACAAGGTCTTTGTTGAAAACAAGGACAAAACCCCTGCCGAAGTGGAGCGCATCCTCTGCGACGCCTTCCAGTGCGACATCCTGTTCTTGCCATGGGACGGTGAAAGGTATGGCCATAGCGACGGCATTGTACATTATGTTGGCGATGGGAAAATCCTGCTGACAAACTATCAGGATTTT
>CAJOQK010000178.1 GCA_905236885.1 uncultured Bacteroidales bacterium | reverse complement strand
GTTACGTCACTTCGTTCCGTGATTGCCGGCTGCGCTTCGGCCATTCAAGTAAACTTGATGGCGCTCAGCTTGCACGGCAAGTGTCATAGTCATTGTCAACAGTCATAGTTACATCATCAAAAACTCCATCGTATCCACCCCATTGGCATAGTGCATGAGGGACGGGTACTGCGTTTCACCCAAAGCCACATGTGGAATTGGGGCAGCCAGCCGGGTGGCCACACACTGCACCTCATCTGTCCGCAACTGTTCCCAAACCTCGTCCAACGAGGTGTAATAGGAATAATGCACAACACTTATAGGTGACGCAAAAGCCTCGTTTTCCTTGAACATGCAGATTCCCTGATCCAAAAATGGAATGCTGTTGATCAGATGGACCGTTTTCTGGTATTCCAGATTGTTCAGATAGGAATGATGCATGCTGTAAATGGGCTTGAAGGTGTCAATGGCATCGAACAGCGGCTTGAAATCGTACTTTTCCGGCAGATAGATTTTGGCCACATTGCGGCATCCCAGCCCGAAATAGAGGCAGATGTCCTTCGCAAGCCCCTGCAGCTCCTCCTCCGATTCATTCCCGTCCAGCACCGCCACCCCGTTGCAATGCTTGCGGATGATGTGCGGATATTTTCCGAAATAGGCCTCGAAATAGCGGGAAGAGTTGTTGCTGCCCGTGGCAATCACCGCATCCACCTGCTCCAGGCGGCCGTCGGTAAGCGAAACATACGATGCGGCTTCCGGTTCAATCAAACAGAGCATTTCCAGCAATATCGGCCACAAGCGGGTGTCATTGGAGGACATTTTGCCTACAAACAGATCCCCTGCCACAAAGGTGCACAAAAAGTCATGGAAACCTACCAGAGGGATATTTCCCGCCATGATGACCCCAATGCGGCGGCTCTTTTTCTTTCCGGCCAACGCAGGATAAGCCTCCGCCCAACGCTCCAGCGCCTTTCCATCCGGACCCTCCATCATGGAGACCAGAGCGGCCACCGCCTCGTCAACAAATTCCGGAATAAACCAGGAATGATAGAAATGTTCATTGGCGACAGCCTCCCTCCATTTTTCCCCACAGGCGGCCAATGCGTTTTTTTCATCACATAAATATTTCACATCCAGATATTTGGATAGTATATGTAAAGTTTTTATGCGCGATGCTATGTCCATCATTTGAAAAATTGATTATTTTTGCAAATTTAAGAAAATAGTCAATGCGTTTGGAGATTTTTGTTTGATATTTTTTACAACGATAAAGGAATGATGCGAAAATATTTTTCTATTATTTTAATACTTTGCGCTTTAGCCACTACAAGCTACGGACAGCGCAAGGAGACTTTTCGCGCCTTCGAGGACTCCATCGTCCACCTGCATCGGGAGATTCTGAACGAAAACAATGCCATATTGCGCTACCAAAAGAATGAGAAACTGCAGCAACTCCTGCGCGATGTGCTGGAGCAGCGCAACTCTTTCAACTACAATTTCGACTCTATAAAAACCATCTCCATCCTCTGCTCACCCGACAAAAAAGTGCGCATCTTCACATGGTACTTGATTGATGACAACGGCATGCACGACCATTTCGGCTTTATCCAGGCCTATCATAGTGAAAAGGGCAAATATGTGGTCTATCCGCTTACCGACTGCTGGTCAAAAATCACCAACCCAATGACACAGAGCCTCTCTCCGGAACATTGGTTTGGTGCCCTCTACACCCAGCTCATCCAAGTCAAGGATGAGGAGAAAACCTACTACACCCTGTTGGGACGAAACGGCGGAAACATTTTCTCAAAATATTATCTTATTGAAGTATTGCATTTTGCACATGACCGACCAGTTTTCGGAGCCAACATTTTCCGCAACTACGGCAAACGCAACCTGCGCATCCTGTTCGAACAGGCGGCAGTCGGCTATTTCCATCTCGCCTATGAAAAACAGGGGGTTGTCCAAAAAAGCGACAAAAAGAAAAACGCAAACACACTTGACACCCTATACGTCAACATGATTATCTTCGACAGACTGATTCCCATGGATGAAAGCCTGCAAAAACTGCCCCAGTACTATGTAGGGGAGGCCAGCCTGAACGACGCCTTCATCGAGCAGAACGGCAAATGGTATTTCAGGACGGATGTGCTGGGACGCAGCCCTGATGTGGACAATAGCCGACGGAACCGGAACAGCGGTGAAGAGGAAATCCCCATTCACGAGAAAAAAAGAAACAACATCTACTACAAACCCGAAAAAAGATAAGGCATGAAAAGGTATTTCCGGCAGGCCGCAGCCCCAGTTTTGGGACGAATGGGAATGCTCTTACTGACATACAGCCTGCTGCGTGTTGTTTTCTACGTCTATAACCGAAGTCTTTTCCCCGAAGCGGGGTTCCGTCCTTTTTGGGGAGGCATCCGTTTCGACCTCTCCGCCATCGCCTATCTTAACATCCCATACCTTGCAGCCATGCTGCTCCCCTTTAAATTCGCACACAACAAGACTTACCGGCGCATCTGCAACATTTATTTTGTGGCTGCAAACAGTCTGGCGCTGCTGGCCGCCTGCATCGACATCGGCTATTTCCCCTACGTCTCCAAACGGATGACGGCGGACATTTTCTCCTACATGGGTCACGCCCAATTTGATTTCGGCAGCTTGGCTCCGCTCTTTTTGAAAGAATTCTGGTGGATTGCAGTCATTTGGATTGCATTAGTGACACTGCTGGCAGGCAGCCGTAACAGCCACACGACGAAAAACCATGACAGCGCATCCAAGTCACGCCGTCACACTATTATCCCATTCACCTTCCCTACCACAAAAAATGTAGAGCGAGCATTTGTAACAGATAATACGGAAAATAAAACCGTCACCGGTAAGATGGGCCAATGGCTCTGCTACCTGCTGCTGCTTTTTCTTACGCTGACCGCCATGCGCGGCGGATGGCAGTACCGTCCGCTCGGCATAATCCACGCCGGACAATACGCCACGCCCCAATACATCCCTCTGGTGCTAAACAGCCCTTTCACGCTTATCCGCACCATTGGCAAGAAAACCATTGAAGAGCGGCACGACTTCCCCGATTTGGCTGCAGCCGAACAGCTTTTCTCCCCTGTGCACCAGCACTATGAAGCATCAGCCCTGCACACAGCGCCCGTCAGGAATGTGGTGATTATCATTTTGGAGGGCATTTCCCAGGAAATGTTCAAGTTCTACCACAGCGAAGAGCCTGACTATCCGCAGTACTGCCCTTTTTTGGACAGCATAGCCGCCCGCTCATGGGCATGGAACGGCATAGCCGACGGCAGGCGCACCATGGAGGGCGTGCCGGCCATTGTGTGCGGCATCCCCACCCTGATGGAGCATGCCTTTATCGAGACACCTTTCGCCATGAACAACCTGCACAGTCCGGTCAGCCTGCTGGCGGAAAAGGGCTACCGCACCCTCTTTTTCCACGGGGCGGAAAACGGCAGCATGAACTTCGAGAGCTTCTGCAAATCAATCGGATTCCAACAATACTACGGCATGGACGAATATCCCCGTCACGACGACTACGACGGTGCATGGGGCATTCCTGACCGCTCCTTCCTGCACTTTATGGCGGAGACACTGCGCAAGGAGCCCCGCCCCTTTTTCAGCTGCGTGATGACGCTGAGTTCGCACCATCCCTTCCGGCTGCCAAAGGACGCTGGAGAGCAGGCGAATTATCCCAAGGGCACGCATCCGATGCACACCGTCAGTGCCTACACCGATTTGGCGTTGCGGGAGTTTTTCCAAATCCTGTCACAGGAGAGCTGGTTCGACAGCACACTCTTCATAATCACCGCCGACCATGCCTACGAAGGCAGCGGTTCATTTTCCCAAAACCCATACGGCAACTACCGCATTCCCATGCTGTTCTACCATCCGGCAGCCGACACAGCCTTTTTTTGCGACGATTTCATGCAGCAGACCGACATCATGCCAACCCTGTTCGCCTACCTGCGGCTGCAAAGTCCTATGGTCTGCTTCGGGCAGAACCTGTTTGACCCCAAATCCCAACCGATGGCCGTCAATCATCTATCCGGCATCTACCAGATATACAGGCGGGAACACCTGCTGCAATTTGACGGGGAGAAAGTGGTGGGATTCTACAATTTGAAAAAAGACCCAATGGTCAAAAACAATTTGTCTGCGGGCAACCCCACAGAAGCTGCCAACGGAAACGATTCAACCCTTGACAGCAACCTACTATATTTGAAGGCGTTCCTGCAATCCTACAGCACACGCATGATCCACAACCAATTATCCCCTTCCCGTGATGAATAGCGAAGAATTGAAGCATTTTTTGAAAAACCTGCCCGAAAAAAGCGGGGTTTACCGCTATTACGACGAGAACGGAACCATAATCTACGTGGGGAAGGCCAAAAATCTGAAACGACGCGTCAGCTCCTATTTCAACAAGGAGCAGGAAAGCCCCAAGACACGGGTGTTAGTGAGCAAAATAGCTGAAATCAAGTTCACCGTCACCGACAGCGAATATGACGCGCTGCTGCTGGAGAACAACCTTATCAAAAAACACCAGCCCCGTTACAACGTGATGCTGAAGGATGACAAGACCTATCCCTGGATCTGCATCAAAAACGAGGCGTTTCCCCGCATTTTCTCCACCCGCAAGCGGCTCAACGACGGTTCAAAATACTTCGGCCCCTACTCTTCGGTAAAAAGCATGAACACACTGCTGGAGGTGCTGCGCGACGTGTATCCGTTCCGCACCTGCAAAATGCCGCTGACCGCCGAAAACATTGATAAAGGCAAATATCGCGTCTGCCTGGACTATCACATAAAAAAATGCTTGGGTCCCTGCCAGGGATTCCAATCGGAAGCGGAATACCGGAAAAACATACTGCTGGCCACCAAACTGATTGAGGGGGACATCCGTTCCGTCATCAAGGCGCTTCACGCGGAGATGATGCAATACGCTGAGGCATGGGAATTTGAAAAGGCACAAGCAATCAAATTGAAAATCAACAGCATGGAGAACTATCAGGCCAAATCCACGGTGGTAAATCCTAACATCCACGACACCAACGTGTTCGGATTTACCGAAGATGATGAAAGCGCCTTTGTCAGCTATTTCAAAGTGATGAACGGCGCCATTGTACAGACCCAGAACTTGGAGGTCAGAAAAAAAATTGAGGAGAGCAAGGAAGACCTGCTGGCCATGGCCATACTGGAATTGCGGGCCCGCGCCGAAGACCACACCCATGAAATCCTGCTTCCATTCCCCATCTCCTGCACTTTTCAGGAAACCAAAATTGTTCTGCCCAAAGCGGGCGACAAATACCAGCTGCTCCAATTGGCCCAACGCAACGCATTGGCTTTCAAGCAGGATATCCACAACCAACGGGAGCTGCTGGAGGCTGGCCGTCCCGGCATCCGGCTGATGCAGAAAATGAAGGAAGACCTGATGCTGCCAAAGGAGCCGGCCTACATTGAATGCTTCGACAACTCCAACCTGTTAGGACAGTACCCTGTGGGTGCGATGGTCTGCTTCCGCAACGGGAAGCCCTCCAAAAGGGAATACCGCATTTTCAAAATAAAGACTGTGGAAGGCCCTGACGACTACGCCACCATGAAGGAGGTGCTGACACGCCGGTACAGCCGTCTGCTGGCCGAGGAGAAGCCTCTGCCCGACCTGATTCTGATAGATGGCGGCAAAGGACAGATCTCCGCCGCAGTGGAAGCCCTGGAAAAATTGGGCATAATGGAGCGGGTCAGTGTGTTGGGACTGGCGGAGCGGCTGGAGGACATCTACCGTCCGGGCGACTCCCTGCCGCTGTACGTGGACAAGAAATCCGAAACACAGCGGGTTCTGCAGCATTTGCGCGATGAGGCGCACCGTTTCGGAATCACCCACTACCGCAAGCTTCACGGCAAAGGACTGGTAAAAACAGAACTAACCGTAATTCAAGGGATTGGCAAAGAAACAGCCGACAAGCTCCTGCGCATATTCCATTCAGTCAATGGAGTGAAAAACGCCAGAGAAAGCGATTTGCAACAGGCCATCGGAAAAGCCAAGGGAAGCTTGGTCTACAAATATTTCCACACGGAAGAGATAGAAATGGGGGCTTAAGAACGACTCTAGGGGACTTCTAAAAACTCCACGTCCGGCAAGCAACTTACACCCTAAAACCTATAATTGAGGCCAACACTAACATTCATAGGCACATAGCCGAAGGAGGCGTTGTCAAAAAAGGTGCAGAAGCCCACACGCAACGTCAGCTTGAGCTTATGCGAGCCCAGCCTCAAAAAGGCCTGCGGCTCCAACAGCGGACATGGAGCGTCATGATACACAGGGTCGGAATTCACATGCTCCTCCTTGAAATTGGGGAACATGACACCACTTTTCAAACCGACACCCAAGTCCAGATGGCCTTTGATCAAATCCACCCAACCGGCATTGAGCTGCAAATGGGGAAGATGGTAAGCCCCGGCATATTTTTTTGTATAGTTAATCGTACTTGAGGAAGAGCCCGAACTTGTAGAACCAATTGAATCACTGTGATTTTGATAGCAACTGTATCCGAATCCGTATCCCAGATATGCCTCCGTCACAAAATGGCCCCCAAAGGTTTTATAGGCACCAACCGACGCCTGGGTATACATGGTTTTGTAACCGTCCCAATTGATGTGGAATTGCAGGGCATTCCAATCGGTCAAACCATAGGAACCCGTTGCGTTGAGCGCTGGGGCGAACCCGAGCGGAGTGAGCGAAAAGGCCGCGTCCACGCGCAAATCCTCCTTATGATGGATTAACGGGACATCCACCGACTGCGGGCGGTACATGATGCACGAAGGTGCGAGGAAAAGCATTGCGCCTGCGATGATTACCGCTGAAAGGAGAGGCATTGTTCTGTTTGATCCCATTGTTTTCCAATTTAAAATTTCAAATAAAGGGGGCTTCTATTTTTGCAGATTTTCCGTCGTAATTCCCGACCTTGCGAAGCCCGTTAAACAAAATCCGAAAAAACAACTTTGCAAAAGTACTTATTAATTCAATAGGCCAGCCTGTTTTTATCATATTTTTTTTGCAAATCGCATATGGAGGTTTATTTTCTTCCAGCAGGTGAAAAAAAGTTTTTTCAATGCCGATTTTTTTTGCGGCAAAAAATTGCAAAAGGGCGGAGACTCATCGTTCCGCCCTTGTTTGCAAAGCACAGCCTGTTCATGGCCGCAATTCACGTCAAACGCACAATGATTTCCTGTTTCATTCCTTGACAAACTTTGCGGTCATGCCTGTGCCGCCCGTTGTCCGCACCCGAAGCAAATACATGCCTGATGGCAGCGAGGATACATCCAGTTCGGAATGGTTCAGGTTCTCTTTTTGCAGCACTATTTTTCCCAGCAGGTCACAGACTGAGATTTGTGCAATGTCCTGCTCCGCATCCGGCAGTTGGATGTGCAGCATGCCCGACACCGGATTGGGCCAGACTTTGAGGGACTGTTTGGCATTGGGACTGGTGATAGAAGTTGCGGAGGAATCCTGCCAGGACATGTTTTCATAGAGTTGGGCTTCATCTGTAGCCATCTGAGGTGTTGCTCTGCCGGAACAGGGTGCGATGACCGCTTCAAAATCGGAGCCTTCCGCAGCATAGAAACCATCGGATAATAATATTTCTTCACCTGCCTGCAGGTAAACGTCCGCACCATTATTGACAGTGAAGGCATTGTCGTTTCTTATCAGCTCCTCTGCCCGTATATTCAGATTGCTACCTGATGAAACATTCACACTTTGGGTGAATATGAAATTTTCGAAACATTCTATGCCACCCATAATAAGGGATGGATCTCCCAACAGGTTATAGGCTTTCAAATAACGATAAACCCTTTTCCTGTTAAATTTTCCCCAAAAATGTGTCCTGAATTTGTTCATCCCATGGTTAATGATAGAAGAAATAGGAGCATCTGTGGAAAAATCCGAATCAAATATTTTCTTTTCTATGACCAAATCAGAGTGGCATCGTGTTGTAACAGAAGAACCGAAATATGTTACAGCACCTTTGTCTGCCGTCTTCAACCATGATTTGCATATGCTATATATATTCGCATAACTTCCTGTCCAACATGAGAATGAAAACACAAAAGGATAATAAGTGTTTGTGGCGTTTAACAGAGTATTGTTGTCTAATGTAAAAGTATTACCCGCCCAACTTGATGCATTTCCATGTCCGGAATATATAAAGAACAACGGATTGCCAGACAGATTTTGGGACACTTGCGTAATGTTTGGCTGATAGAGTTTATAGCAAGTGAACCCCTCAGGGGAAAATGTTTTATCAACAACATAATCGTGTCCTTTTTCAAATTGACGTTCCATCCAACTGTTATCATCCTCTCCGGCAATAAAGGTTGCCTTTTTTGTCGTTCCAGACAAATTCATTTCCATAAAAATTGTTTTGTTTATCATTGCCGTCAGTTCGTTCACCGAAGCTGCCGGGAATCTGCCAAGAAACACATCCGCAACACTGTCATTGCCATCCAAAAGAGAATACCGCAAATCTGAAACAGGATTGTCATCATCCCCATTGGTTCCTTCAAAAGCAGGGATAAATGAGGTTCCACCAACAAGCAGCACATATTCCGGACGAGTTGCATTTGTATTATACTGATTTTGTATATAATTTTTTATGGATGCAGCACTTGTGCCAGTCACATTGGTGCTGACCACATTGACATTGTAACCCAGGTTCTCCTTATAATCGGCAAAAGAGGAAATGGCATTTTCAAACAAAGGTGCAGTGATTATTAGATAGTTTTCTTTGTCTGTGCTTCTGACGGGATTTTGTGGATAATTGGAAAAGAAGGAACTTAAATAGCGTTCCACAGCAACGGTGCTCCTATTCGGGTTTGCCATGCTGACGGAAGGGTTCGGAGTGTATGAAATCGTTACAGTTCCCTGCATAAGCACTTTTATCCTTCCATTTGCCGGTTCATATTCAAACGGGTTGATGCCAACAGAAAGGCCTTTCTCACCAAAAACAATATATTCATCCATAATTGTCGCACCAATGGTCATAAAAGGATTGTTGGATGCATAATGTACGGAATCCATATTGAACACACAGGCTATGGAATCAATATTTATGTCACTTGAAGCAGGCAATATGGGATTTGTCACATAGAAATAGGCGTATTGGCAGGAGGAAAGCGCTATGGAGAAATTCATTGCATCGACAGGCATGTGAACATCTGTTGTAAGCTGCGGAAGCAACGGCAACCCGACACTGTCAATCAGACCGAAATCATCGTCATCCATTTGAATGTAGCTGAAAGTACGGGAAACACCATATCCGGCAGGAAGTACCGTGTCCCTGACACTATATTGTGGCAGATTAAAGACGAACTCTACACTGTTACCATTTGTTGCATTGAACGATATTGTTTGGCTGTATGTCCTTAATGTGTAAAACAAACAGCATAATACGAATAAATGAATGTTTCTTCTCATAACTCCTTAAGTTTTAGTCTTTCAGATGCCAGACATCATCCCCTGCTTTTATTTCGGCTATTCCTTTCCCTTTGATGACAACCATCCTGTCATTCCCTTTTGATAAGGTCACCGTATCTCCAAGGGTTTCCGAAAAATGTCCTGAAAATGGATCTCCATTATACTCTTTTTCCAATACTATCGTCTTTCCAACTGATTGATAAGCCAACGATATAATAAAGGAAGAATTTGTTGTAGACATTATCGCACTAAGTTCCATATTATCAGCTGCAATAATAACATCCATTTGGGAATCGTATCCGCTACCGCATTTGCATGTATATGGAAGATATTGTGTCTCAGAAGTTCTCATATAGGAAATCCTGCCAGAAAGGGATTGGTCGCTGTCGTTGACAAATGCCAATTCCTGATTTATCACGTAAGGGAAATAGGCTCTCAGTTCATAAGGAAACGCATGATGCTCCCTTTTGCAGGATGTGACAATCCCGCTAAAGGAGAGGACGAATAATGCTATAACTACTTTTTTCATCTTATTCCTCCTTCCCATTTTTCAGTTCGTCAATCTGTTTTTGCAGGTCAATGATGTAGCGGGTCAATTCCTCCACCTTCTGTAGCAGAAGGGTGTTCATCTCTCCCAAATCCACGCTGCCTTCTTTCTCCACTTCACTTGCCGAAGGGATGCCTGGCAAATGTTTGTTTTCGTTCACATAGCTTTCCAGTTCGGAAAT
>CAJOQK010000177.1 GCA_905236885.1 uncultured Bacteroidales bacterium | reverse complement strand
GGGCGGCCTCCAAAACCTCTTTGCTGTCGTACGATTCCATGGTCTGTTGGTTGTCTTCTAAAAAAATGTTGTTTGTTTCTTTTGCCTCATTGGAAACAGCTGGCTGTTCGTCATTTATTTTTGTATCAGATGAGAGCTCCAGCTTGTTTTCCGGCAGGTTTGTATGGTCGGCCTGTTTTGCCGTTTCTGGTGCCTGAAAATGGGCTGACTCATCGCCTTCCACACGGTCGGGAATCTCAAATTCCGGGTCAATGTCAAGTTCATAGGGAGCCTTGTGCTGTACGCTCCGCTGTCCGGAAGCGCTGTTTTCCGTGGTCTTGTATGGAGCTGCCGGACGGTTCTCCTCCCGTTGTTCCACCCACTTTTGTTTGCCTTTGTCCGAGACATCCTTCAGTTTCAGGGTTCGGGAACCAATCAGCTTGTTGTCCTCCGCCATTTCTGTTTTGTCGGAGCTGTTGTTCCCGAACAAGATGTTAAAAAAATCATTCATAAGCACCCTCTTTTTTCAAATATGACACCAAAAGTCCGCGTCCGGTTCTTTTTCCGCAAAGATGGAAAGATAGAATAACATGATTTTGAGCCTCTTTCCTGTACAGATATGAAACCGCATACGCAACAGGCAAAATTAACAAGCTTTGTCTCATGACCGAATCTTTTTTTCCATAAAGTATTTCACAAAATATGTTTATAATTTGAGATTATTTAAATTATTGATAGTTAGTTATATATGCTTACCATTGAATTTTTTGAAAAATTTTTTTTTCAGATTGCAATAAATTATACAATGTTTCGTTATTATTCAATAATAACTATACATATTTTTTTTATTAAAATATTGACAGTCAATGAGAAGATTATATTTCAAATCCCTCGGAATCGTGTTGGTGGGCTGCCTGCTCTTTTTTTCCGCCTGTAATAAGCTGGACGAGTTGAAAAGATCCTTTGATTTTAGTCGGATTGACGGCATGGATGGCGGAGGGGAATGGGGGGTCTCCCTGTTGGACGCCAAGTATACCATTGGTGATTTGCTTGACATGACCGACAAGGAGGACCAGTATGTCGAAGTGGCGGAGGACGGCTCCCTTTCGTTGGTGTACAGTTTTAACAAGGACACTCTGATCACCTCTGGTGAGGTGATGGAGTCCATGTTGGGGAAGGAGTATGTCTTTTCAGGAGACGTTACTCTTCCGAAGGCTCCTCCAGTCATTATTCCAGGTTTCCCCATTGACTTGTATGACAGTATATTAACTACAACAGGCATCTCTTATGACCAATATGCGTTGGATTCCGTCATGCTCCGTTCCGGAAAAATTACATTCATACTTAATCACAATTGTCCATTGGATGTCAGGGTTGAGATGTCATCCCCAAACATCTGTGAGGCGGATGGAACAGGGTTCACACGGGTGATTGAGGTGGACTCACAGCATCATGAAAATGTCATGGATCTTTCCGGGTGCGCTTTTGTCTTGTCCGACAGTATCCTGACAATGATTTTGCACATAACCTGTTATCCCCTTGTTCTTGAGCCTTTGCCTGACAGTATTTGGCTTGATTTTACCGTGAAACTTAATGAATTTGCTGTCCGGAAAATTAGCGGCAAGTTTGCCCCGGTAGTCATTGACACCTCCATGACGGAGACTTTTGATGTGGGAATGCTTTCCGATTATGTGGACGGTTCGCTGACCCTGTATGATCCGCAGATTGATCTCTATCTCTACAATTCTCTGCCTATCAAGGTGGATTTGGATTTGAACCGCCTGGCCTTGAAGGGTAGCGGCGGCTATTACTGCCCCCTGCTTTCTGAAACACCTGCCAAGGTCACCATCCCTTCCGCAACGGCGGATTTCACCAAGGTGGACATTCCCATCACACGTGCGCTGACCCTCTCCACTAAAGTTTCACAGTTTGATTTTTCAGGCAAGGCTACCATCAATCCGTTGGGTATGGCTACCCCAACTCTTCATGTGACCGATCAGGAGGTCATCGGATTGCGTGCTGCTGTCAAGGTGCCTTTGAAATTAAAGGTGGACGACCTCTCTATCCGTGATACCCTTGACTTTGGAACGGATGCCATTGACATGGAGGATGTGGTGAGAAATCTGGTGCTACGGCTGAAATTGGAGAACGGCCTTCCACTTGATGTTCAGGTACAGGTCTATTTCTGTGACAGCAGCCAGAACATGCGGATTGTGGATTCGCTGTTCACAAACGCCACCAGTATTGCGGGTGGTTATGACAAGCCTGTTACCACGAGCAAATATGTTGAGATTAAGGATATCAGTCAAATCAACCGTATCCTGACAGCTGACAAGGCTATCGTCCATGCTGTAATGCACACGGACGGACGGCAGGTGCAGTTCAGCACCTCCCAGTATCTCCGTTGCGCTGTCTCCGCAAAATGCAACGTGGATTATAACCGGGTCTACAAGGAGTTCCTGGATAAGGACAATGACAAGAACAACAACAAACCTGAAAAATAAGGAGTGCAGCCATGAAAAGAACAGCCTTACTGACCACCTTTCTTGCCGTCATCTCCTTTACGTTTGCCCAGCAGATGGATGTGACGCATTTTTTGACCTACCAGACGCAGCATTACACCGATCCTGCCCGTTTGCCCTTATCGCGCTTTTACATTAGTTTTCCAGCTTTGGGTAATCTGCATGTGGGATTGCAGAATTCTTCGTTCCGCTACAAGAAATTGTTTGAGACGGATGCCGAAGGATATCCGGTGAAAATAACTCCCAATACCTTTGTGAATAGCTTGGCGAAAAAGGATAACTACTTGAATTTTGCCTTCAATGAGGAGATTCTCGCTTTCGGTTTCAGGACGCAGCGGCTCTATTTCGGTTTTAACTACCGGATTCGGGCTAATATGGACTTTTCCTATTCCAAGGATCTGTTCGGCTTTTTTGTAAACGGAAACATGCATTATTTGGGTGAATCAAATGCCGCTCAAATGGAGTTGGGAATCAATGCCAATGTCTACAATGAGTTCGCTCTCAATATGGGACTTCAGTTGGAAAATCTGTCCGTCGGGGTGCGGCCCAAGTTTCTGGTAGGCATGCTGAATGTGCAGACCAACAAAATTGCCGCTCAAATTCACACAAATCCGGACGATTACAGCATTTTCATGACATACAAGGCAGATGTCCAGTGTTCCTATACGCTTCCCTCCCAATGGACTGTGAACTTGGACAGTATGAAGGTTGATTTTCCGATGGATGATTTCAAGGAGATGGATATGGCCAAAATCCGGGGCATAGTGCAGGATATGATGAGAAACAGAGGTTTTGGCGTGGATATAGGGGCGCGTTACACTCCTATCAAGAAACTTACTGTGGCGGCCTCCATGTTGGATTGGGGCTACATCAAGTGGAATGTGAACACCTACAAGGCTTCCAGTCTGATGGAAGATGGCGGAAAATACTACAATAACGGAGGCTTCCTGTTCCAAGGACTTACCAGAGAAGATATTGATGCCATCCAGAACGGTACGTTTGACGGTGAAGCGTTGGCGGACAGTTTGAAAAACTATTTCTCCTACGAAATCAAATCCACCTCATCCTATACGGTGACCCTGCAGCCACGGTATGTGCTGCAGGTAGATTATGATCCGATTGAAAGTTTCCGGATCACCGCAGTGGCGCAGGGAAACTTTCAGAACCATACCTTCCGTCCCGCCTTTACAGTGGCTTTGGACAAGCGGTTTTTAGACATTTTGGATGTTTGTGCCGCATACACCCTTTCCAAGAAATCGTTTGACAATCTCGCCGTGGGTGTTGCCGTCAAATTGGGCTTTTTCAATTTCTATTTGGCAACACAGAGTATCCTTCCTGCCATTGATATCACCAATTTTTCCAAAATCACACTTACAGCCGGCATGTCCCTCCAGTTCGGTTCCATTGTGAAGAAAGAGGAGAAGGAATGGCTGTTTTGACGGCCGTTCAGGCGTGAATCACCTCGTCCATTGGAATATCGAATGCATCTGTGGGGATTTCATCCAGATACTGGAAACTGAAGCAGACCCCTATTTTTGGAGCCGTGATATGGCAGAGGGTCTTGTCATAGTAGCCCCGACCGCGTCCAAGACGATGGAGGTGCCGGTCAAAGGCCACACCGGGGACAATGGCCAGATCGATGAGGCTGTAATCCTTAAGTGCCTCCCCTTGAGGCTCCGGAATCTGGAACAGTTCGCCTTCCTGTAAGGCGCTTGTGTTTTCAAAAAACTTAATATCCAGTTGATCTCCATTGACGCAGGGAAGCAGGAACTGCTTTTTTTCCTGCCATTTCAAAATGAAGGCAGGGGTTTCCACCTCATCATCCATTGACCAATATATAAGGATGTTGTGACTTTTTTGAAACAGTGGATGCTGTTCCAGCTCTCTCCAAATCCTCTCCGACTCCTCTCTTTTCTGTTGTGGCAGCTGTGCCTTTTTGCAGGCGCGTATCTGTTTTCTGATGCTTTGTTTGTCCATTTTTTTGTCAATTTGTCCGTTGCATTAACGGGGAAAAAGTTTTTCTTTTGTTTTTCCGTTTTTTTTCAGCACATGTGAAATGATTTATGGCTATTTGGCGGCACAAACGGTTGTCGTTCTGTGGCCAGACATTGGTGGAATTAGCAGCCCCAACAGGTTATCCGTCGCAAAACAGCCATTCCGGATAGAGGATATGTGTGAGGCAGAGTGCGTGCGCGGGAACGGAACTTCCCGCCTCGCAGCGGTTTTTGGCTTCAATCAGGGCGCGGAACGCATCTGGGGTAATTTTGTGCCTGCCTACCTCCAGAAGGGTGCCGACAATGGCACGCACCATGTTACGTAAAAAACGGTTGGCACTGATTTCAAACAGCAGCAGTCCGTTCTCCTCCCGCCAGGCTGCGTGGTGAATCTCGCAGATATTGGTCTTGGTTTGTGTGTGCAGCTTGGAAAAGGAGGTGAAGTCTCGGTATTCCTTCAGCATAGCTGCGCAATGGTTCATTGCCTCCATGTCCGGTTTGAAATAGATGCGGTAGGCAGTTTCTGTCACAAAGGGGTTCTTTTGGTAGCTGACAGTGTATCGGTATTGCCTTTCCAATGCGTCAAAACGTGCGTGGGCTTCTGGACGTACCGACAGAATGTCATAAACCACAATATCTTCCGGCAAAAAGGCGTTGATGCGGTGGAGCCATTGCTTTTTGTCTGTTGTCAAATCTTGTGTCGTGTCGAGATGTGCATAAAAATCGGTTGCATGCACACCGGTGTCGGTGCGCCCCGCTCCGGTGATGCCAATCTTTTCATGCAGCAGATTGCTGAAAACGTTTTCCAGACAGGCCTGCACGCTGGGACGGTCGGGCTGGATTTGCCAGCCGAAATAGTTCTTTCCGTTATATGCCAAATGGAGGAAATAGCGCATCAGCTCTCATTTTTTTCGTGAAACAGACAGGCCTGGCGTATGCCGCACCGGTCGCATTGCGGCTTTCGGGCGGTGCAGGTGTAGCGGCCATGCAGGATCAGCCAGTGGTGGGCACGTGCAATCTCCTTTTTGGGAATGTGTGCCACCAGCTGTTTTTCAGTCTCCAAAGGGGTTTTGGCATTCTCGCTCAAGCCAATTCGTGCCGCCACACGGAAAACATGGGTGTCGACCGCCATTGCCGGCCGGTCAAAGGCGACTGCCAGCATCACATTGGCTGTTTTTCGGCCTACGCCAGGCAGTTTTTGCAGAGCTTCCATTTTATCCGGCACCACACCTTTGAATTTTTCAGTCAGCATCTGTGCCATTCCTTTCAGGTGTCTGGCCTTGTTGTTGGGATAGGAGACACTTTTGATCCGTTCGTAGATTTCCGGGATATCCGCCTGTGCCATTTTTTCCGCATCGGGAAAGGCGGCGAACAGGCCTGGCGTGACCATGTTCACCCGTTTGTCCGTGCATTGTGCGGACAAAATGACAGCCACCAGCAACTGGAACGGATTGTTGAACTCCAGTTCGCTGTGGGCTTCCGGCATCTCCTTCCGGAAATAGTCGATGATATACCGGTATCTCTCCTTTTTGTTCATGGTTCCAGATACTGTTGAAGTGCTTTGACATGGGGACTCTCGGGCTGGGTTTCCTGCAAATGTCGGATCATTTCCACCCAAAGGGCATGGTCGTTCTCTTCGGTAAAGAACCTTCGCCAACCCACTTTCTGGTAGAAAAGGGGCAGGGTGACCAGTTGGCCGAAATGGTTTTCAATTGTCTGCTGAAGATAGGATTTACAGGATTGGAAATGGGTGTTATAACAGCTGTCCAAAGTGCGGATGATGCTGTCGGAATACCCATTCGTTTGTGCCTGTTGAAATAGTTTGCTCAGAGAATCTGTGATTTGATACATGATATCTACCCGTTGGCTGACCTCCCGCAAGACTTTCGAGGCCTCGTTTCCGCTGATTTGATAAGTGTGCGCCAAATCTTGCGCATTGCCTGAAATTTCAACTTTGTCACCGCGTTTTCCCATAAAAGAGATGAAATTGGTGTCGTTCAGCCGAAGCCGGTACAGGCTTTCCTCCTTTTTTTTAATTGGATATTTGAAATCACCGCCCATTATGAGAATGGTGTCAAGAATATTGATGCCGTCCGGGGTGATTTCGTCAAGAAAAAGGTAGTTTTCGTTGCAATCCTCCAGATGGCCGGAAACGGTCAGCTGCTGCCGCTCACATGCGGCCAGGCCGATGCATGACAACAGTATGAGGCAGATTTTTGACAATGCTGTCAGCGGTTTCATCGGTTGCTCCTTCCAAGGATGCACAGCAGGCAGGAGTAGTGGCTTCCGGTATAGGTGGTCTCCAACAAATGACTCCATTTGTTGGGAAACGGTTCCATAAATTTTTGTTTTTTTGATGAATAACCTCATGACTGTATAAAATGTGCCAAACATGCAAAAGTAGTCAAAAATAAGACAGCTTTTCCATTTTTTATTCCTATTTTTACCCGAAGCAAGGCATGATTTTTGCACATTATCCAAATATGAGGCATTGTTTACTTTGTATTTGTGTGTTGTTGGAGAGTTCCGTCATGTCCCAGACTGTTGACACGATGTTGGTTCGTTGCAGCCTGTTGCAGCAGATGCAGCAGTATCCACAGTCCACGTTGCGGGACATTTACAAGAATTTTTATCAGGACCGGTTCGGACCTGCGCATCTGCTGGAGGACACCGCCGCCGCAGCCGCCTATTTGCGGGAGGAGCTGCGCCGTTGCGACACAGGGCTTTCCCCATATTATGAGCCTACCGCTTATGATGGAAATTATGTTCGGGTTTATCTGTCCTGTGTGCTTCAGGGCGGTTTGCGGACGGAACAGCTGACGGATGCCCTGGTGCGAAGCTCGCAGTTGCAGGTCTCCTATCCTTTTGATTGGAAAAGCGAGTGGACGGTGGTTCTTTCCGTGATTGAGGAATTGGGTTTGGAATTGGAGGATTTCGCTGCTGACAAGGCCATGATTGACGCCTTGCTGGAAAAAGGGGATCTGCCGGTTCACCACAGCCGTAGCTACAACGCCGCCTACCGGCCACATTACCGTATTGTGGCCCGTTCCATTTTTGAAAGGGAACTGTTGCCTGAATTGTTTGCAAAGTAATTTTTAGAGGACCCCTAATTTTTGAAGTCCCCTAAAAAAGTCCCATAAACTATTGGTGGATTGTGATTCGGAAGATTTGGAAAGTTTTTTTTCATCCGGACACACTAAAAAGCGGGGAACAGCGTTATCTTACCATATATTATATTTTATATACTATGAAAATAAAAGTGATCAATACATCGAGCCATCCCCTGCCTGCCTATGAGACTATTGCCTCTGCCGGTATGGATTTGAGGGCCAATTTGGAAGAGGAGATTGTTTTGAAACCGTTGGAGCGGAAACTGGTTCCGACCGGACTTTATATTGAACTGCCAGTCGGTTATGAGGCGCAAATCCGTCCGCGCAGCGGATTGGCCATCAAGCATGGCATCACTCTTTTGAACACCCCCGGCACCATAGATGCGGATTATCGGGGCGAAATAAAGCTGATTATGGTGAATCTCTCCGATACAGACTTTGTTATCAAGGATGGGGAACGCGTTGCCCAAATGGTGGTTGCCAGCCATGAGCAGGCCGAGTGGGTGGAGGTGGAGACCCTGGAAAGCAGCGAACGTGGCAGCGGCGGTTTCGGACATACCGGAAAATAGAATGGTCATGAAACGGTTCCGTTGTTTGGTGAAAACCGCTTTCATAGCACTGCTGTGCGCGGGGGCGCAGTTAACGCTTTTGGCCCAGAAAGGGAACGTAAAGTCCGCTTCCGGATCCTCACTCCTTTCGGAACAGGAGCAGGAGGCCAATAGTGCCATGTTTGTTGATGCTGTTAAGGAGCGGCTTTGTGAGAATTACGAGTTGGCGGAAGAGAAGCTGCACCGCGTGATTTTGGCCGATTCGCAGCATGCTGCCGCCCATTATGAGCTTGCGGTGCTGATGGTGCTCAAGGGGGAGGTGAAAGAGGCCCTTCTTCAAGTGAACCGGGCGGCGAAGCTGGATCCGGACAACCAGTGGTATCAGGTCATGATGGGTGATTTGTACAATCAAACATTGCAGTTTGACAAAAGCGTTCCGGTTTGGAAACGTTTGTCGGAAAACTTTCCGGAAAATCTGGAATACCTGAACAACTATGCATTCGCCTTATTACAGCAGCATAAACTTAAGGAGGCGGTGGCGGTATATGACCGGATGCAGCAGCAGATTGGGCCGGACGAGGAGCTTGTGGAGGCCAAGAAGAACATCTATCTTTATCTGAACAAAGTGGAGCAGGCGGCGCAGGAAATCATTCATTTGTCGGAGTGTTATCCCAATGATCCCAAATATCTTGTGGAAGTGGCCGACATCTATCGCACTAACGGTAAAATGAAAAAGGCGGTTCCCTATCTGGAAGCGGCATGCCGCCTAGATTCCAACAATCCGCAGGTCCTGACCTCCTTGTATGACTATTATGTGCAAAAGGAGCAGGAAGAACAGGCCTACAGGCTGCTGAAAAAAATCTTTGCCAGTCCCGATGTGCCATTGGAGCCCAAGCGGAAGGTTATGGCCAATTATTTTTTAAGGTTTCTGCAGGAAAACAAACAAAATGACAAGTATGGAGATCAGCTCTCCCAACTGATCGTCATTCTTCTTGAAACCCATCCCAAAGAGGCTTCGCTTTGGGCACAGCAATCGGATATTCTGGTTGCCAAGGGAAAATACGGTGAGGCCATTACTGCGTTGGAGCATTCGCTGTCGTTGGACTCTTCCGTATATAAAGTATGGCAGGCCTACCTTCAGTTACTGGTGCATGAGGGTCGTGATGAGACCTGCGATGAGGCGGAACGTGCGAAGAGCTTGTTCCCCATGCAGCCCTATCCGTATGTGGCAAGCGGCTGGTGCCTGTGGAAACAGCAGGACTATTGGGAGGCGGCGGAGGAGTTGGAAAGAGCCCTCAGACTGATACCGGAGGATGGTGATTTGGAGATGAGGTTCCAAACTTATGGCCTGCTGTCGACAGTTTATGAGGCATTGGGTGAAAAGGAGCTTTTTGAAAAGGCGACGAAGGAGTTCGAACGTTGCACTGAAATGCTTTACCCCAAATCGGGGAAGCGCGAAAAAATAAAAACAAAGCAGCCTGAACCCGAGTGGAAAGAGTAATCAAATTTGTTTTGGAAAACAGTTAGTTGCGATAAAATGGGCCGAAATGTCAAGACAAATTCCGAATATCTGATTGGGGATGTCCTGCTGAAAATGCTGGATGAAACCCATTTGACGGATGCCTACAGGGCGCGCAGCATCGCCAGGTGGTGGAACAGTGCCATGGGACCGCTGGCCCGCTATACCCTGAAGGTGGAATTGCAGGGCGACACGCTCTATGTGACGGTGGTTTCTCCCATTGTCAAGCAGGAACTCCGGTTGCTGCAAAATGAAATCCTTCAAAAGCTCCAGCAGCAGGCAGGTGCGGGTTATGTCAAAAAATTAGTTATAAAATAGCCTGAAAAACAAATTGTTGGGTTAATATCGTTTTTTTTTGGGATATTTGATTTTTATATGGAACTTTTTTAGTACTTTTGCATTTCATAAGCTAAGTGCAAAGTAATGAAATATAGATTTTTAAAATATTCATTATCAGTAGTGTGCATGTTTGCGGTTTCGGCAATGGCGCAAAATGATGTTTCAGATTCGGAAACATCGGCTGCCAATCTGTTGGAAAAAGCGGACTCCTATTACCGCCAGCATGCTCCGGATTCTGCATTATTCGTGCTTTGGCAGTATATGGAGCTGCAGCCGATGGATGCGGAGGCTTATTATTTGGAGGGGAAAATCTATTTCGATGCCAAAAATTACGAGAAGGCGGTCTCCTCTTTTTCCAAGGTGCTTTTCCTGCAGGCAGATGCCGCCAAAGCTTACAACGACCGTGGCAGTGCCTACCGCATGATGAAGGCCTATAACAAGGCGTTGGCCGACTACGATGAGGCCATACGTTTGCAGCCAAAGGCCGTCTACTATAACAACCGTGCAAGTGTCCGGATGAAGCTGGAGGATTTTGAGGCTGCCATTGCCGACTACAATCAGGCTTGTGCATTGGATTCCACCTATTACATTGCATTGAACAACCGTGGATTGGCATATATGAAAACGGCTGATTTTGAATTGGCTGTGGATGACTTCACTGCATGTATCCGTTTGAATCCATCCTATTATCAGGCTTACACCAACAGGGGCATCGCCTACTACAAATTGCGTGAGTTTGAAAAGTCACTTTCCGATTTTGACAAGGTGGTCTCCTTGAATCCCAATGGCATGGCCTATCTGCATAGGGGTAACATCAAGGACATGCTGGAGGATAAGGCTGGAGCCTGTGAGGATTGGAGCCGTGCCGAGGCCTTGGGGGTTAAAAGTGCGTCAGAGAGTTTGAAATTTATCAATTGTAAATAATTAAAAGGTATATATTAAAATTAAATCAATGAAAAAGTTTCTTTTTTTAGGGTTCTTTCAAGTGCTGCTGTTGGGTTTGTTTGCCCAAAACGTGGACTTTACCGCCAGCAACTTTCCTGACAAAAGCAAGAGAGAATTGAAAACTGCCATCAGACAGAAAAAAATGGGTGAAAAAACCATGAAGAGCGAAGACTATCGGAGGGCTCTTGATTTCCTGTTGAAAGCCAATGAGTTCAATGGTAAGAACGCACAACTTAATTATGAGATTGCCACCTGCTACGAGCAGTTGGGACAGTGTGTGACAGCCTCCAGATATGCGGAGAAAGCTTATGAACTTGATCCCAAGGTGGCGGATGACATTCTTTACTATAAAGGTTATTCCCATCAATTGAAATATGAGTTTGGCAAGGCAATGGAGTGCTACAGGCAGTACATTGCTTCGGGAAAAGTTACACCGGAAGGGAAGGAGAAAGCTACAAGGAGAATGGAAGAGTGCAGCAATGGCAAAAAGCTGATGCAACAGGAAATCCCCTGCACCTTCTTTTTGCTGGACACCACCGTCAACTGCCGTTTGGACGATTACGGTCCCGCCATCACTGCTGATGACAGCACCCTTTTCTTCACCTCCCGCAGGAATGTGAAGAAGAAATATCGCAACCTGTACGCTTCCGATGGAAAGTATACGGAAAAAATCTTCCGTTCCCTGCGTGATTCCAACAACCGGTGGGATTCCGCACGCAAGGTCATCGGCGCCAATTTCCGTGGCCATTTTGCAGTTCAGGGTGTTTCCAACGATGGCAAACACATTATTCTCTATCGCGAGAAGAGAGGTGGCGACCTGTATGAGGCCAAACTGAAAAAGAAACGTTTCAGCTGCCCAAAACGTCTGCCCAAGTGTGTGAACACCAAGTGTCATGAGACTTCCGCCTCCTATTCCTACGATGGCAAGACCATCTATTTCTGCTCAAATCGTCCGGGAGGCTATGGCGGACATGACATCTACAAGGTGACCCAGAATGACAAGGGCAAATGGAAAGTGGTGGAAAACATGGGAAGTGTGATCAACACGCCGGAGGATGAAATTTCAGTTTTCATGCATCCGGATAACAAAACCATGTATTTCAGCTCAAAAGGCCATGGTGGCATGGGTGGTCATGACATTTATATCACTATGCTGAACAATGGCAAATGGACCAAACCTGTCAACTTGGGCCGTCCTATCAACACTGCCGCCGATGAAATCTACTTTGTGATTTCCGCCAGTGGCAGAAGCGCCTATTATGCCTCTTCCCAGGCTGAAGGCTGGGGTGAAGAGGATATCTACGGTATCTCCTTCAAATCTGACAAGATTTTCACCACTTTGGCTGAAAACCAACTGTTGGAAGAGGAAGAGCCTTACGGCGAAGAGGATGAAATGGGTGACAAGGGGCTTCCTACCCCGATGATGACCCTGTTGAACGGACAGGTACGTGACAAGAAGACCAAGGAGCCCATCTCCGCTGTTATTGAATTGTACGATTTGGATTCCAACAAAAAGATTGCTGATTTTGAGTCCTGTTCTGACAATGGAAAATTCCTTATTTCTCTGCCTGCCGGCCATAACTACCGTATTACCGCCAAGGCTGAGGGTTACAATGACTATTCTGAAGATTTTGACATTCAGGATTCCACCGGATTCCAGAATCAGGATGTGCTCGTAGAGCTGGAGGGTGACGGCAAAGTTATGCCTGCTGATTTCCAGAACATCCAGTTTGATTTTGACAAATCCGATATTCACGGAACTGAAACTGCTGATAGATTGGATAAGGTGATTAACTATATGAAGGCTTATCCCGATGTGAAGGTGGAGGTGAGAGGCCATACTGACAACAAGGGTACTGAGCAGTACAACCAGGCGTTGTCGGAGCGTCGTGCCAAGATTGCTGTGGATTACATTGTGGAACATGGCATTGACCGCAGCCGTCTGACCTCAGTCGGTCGTGGCGAAAGCGAGCCTATCGCCACCAATGAGACGGAAGAGGGCCGTGCTTTGAACCGTCGTGTGGAATTTAAGATTGTACAATAGTTTTCACACATTTGTTTTTCTGCAATTCATTTTAATTGATTAATAAGTTTTGTGGGTGCAGCTGAATAAGCTGCACCTTTTTTTGTAGGAATGGGCTTCTAAAGGAAACTTCTATAGGGGACTTCTATAAATTTCCCGCAAGGTGGTAAATTTTGGCAGATTCTTATAGGATGAGAATCTCCTGTCTCCAGGAGGAAATCATGGATATGTCCTGACAGAGCAGATAGTGGCTGTCCAAATACTGCTCAATTTCTTCCGTCGTGGTAAAAGTGCCGAGTTCCGCAAACGATTCTTCAGAGCCGAGCCATGCGTGTTGTAAGGGGAAGTGGGAGAGGAGATGGGCTATAAACCGCATGCACTCTTTCCGGTTGTTAGGGTGCATCAGGATGGATGCCGGTTTGCTGAATGTGAGGCATACAAAATGGTTGTGCAGCTCCAATGTGAAAAAACAGTGTTTGTTCCAGCAGGCGTATCCTTCTTGGGCGATGAAAGCAGGCAGGTTCTCCTGTTTTCCGATGAACGGAACCAGTCGGCACAGCGTTGGCTCATCGTTATCTTCCATTTTCTCTGGCTGTTTTCCTGAATAGTTGAGAAATGGGCAGACATTGTTCCGCCATTCGCGGTGACAGGGAATAGAAATGCCTTTCGTCGTTGTCTGGGCAAAAGACTCAACATCCACAGCTGTTTTCAGCTTGCACCAAACGGTCAGTTTTCCGCTGTCAATGTCGGAAAAGGGCAGCATCCAGTAACAGGCGCCGCTATTGGCTGGCGGCCAGTTCTGCTGCGGTTCTCCAAGGCATTGCCGCAAATGGAGCAGGCTCCTTTTGAAGGAGACCGCCTCTTGGGTTATTTTTTCTTGCAGGATTTGCAGTCTTTTTTCGTGCCATTCGTTTTTGACCGTGCCAAAGGGCTGTTCCCAATAGGAGGGGAGAAACAGCAGCTGTTTTGGGGCGAATGGGCGTAGGAATGCTGACAGGAAGTCGTTGAGCAGCAGTCGGAACGCTTCGTAGTCCACCCATGTCTGGAATGGCGCATCCACATAGAATTGAATCACATGTCTGCTGATGCGGATGCAAATACCGTTGAAAAACAGATATATGTCGCCCTCTTCCGTCCGTTTTTTCCAGGTGACTTGCGTGGTGGTTTTTTCCGGAAAGCTGTAAAACAGACTTCGGTGTGCGGTCAAATGGTCGGCAATGCGGCTGAAATCCAGTTGGCAGCACTGGTGGACTAATAGTGGCATTTCCTTTTCCTTAACTGAAAAGTCGCTCAGTATGTATAGTTTTGCCTGTTCTGTCATTCCATGAAAGATTGCAGATCCACCATTTTTTTATAGCGGCCATTGGCTGCCATCAGCGTTTCATGGTTGCCCCGTTCTATGATTTTCCCCTCTTCCAGCACCAGAATCACATCAGCAAGGCGGATGGTGGAGAGGCGGTGTGCAATTATCAGACATGTCTTGTCCCGCATCAGCTGGTTGATGGCTTGCTGCACCTGCCGTTCGGAGGTGGCGTCCAGGGCGGAGGTGGCCTCGTCCAAGATGAGGATGGGGGCGTTCCGCAGAAATGCGCGTGCAATGTTTATGCGTTGCCGTTCTCCTCCGGAAAGTTTCATGCCACGGTCTCCCACTTCAGTTTGCATCCCCTGGTCCAGTCCCCGAATGAATTCATCTATTTGCGCCATTTGTGCCGCTTTCCAAACCGCTTCCACATCGGTTTCCGGTCTGCCTAAGGCAATGTTGTTGAAAAGGGTGTCGTTGAACAGTATGCTTTCTTGGGAAACAATGCTGAACAATTGTCTCAATTCATTGATTTTTAAATCTCTGATATCTGTCTTTCCTACACGGATGCTGCCTTCGCATACATCATAGAACCGTGGCAGCAGATCGGCTATGGTGGATTTTCCGGCTCCGGAAGGGCCGCAAATGGCCACTGTTTTCCCTTTGGGGATTTTAAACGAAAGGTGTTGCAGCACCTTTTTGTCAGCGTAGGAAAAACCCACGTTTTCAAAGCAAATGCCCTCTTCAAGTTCGTTAATGCCTTTAGCATTGGCTTTTTCTTTGATTTCCTCCTCAGCCTGGAGAAGCTCTTCGATCCGTTGCAGGGAGGCGAAGCCCTTCTTGAAGTTTGCGTTGGCTTCTGCGATGATTTTGATGGGGTTGATGATTTGAGTGAACAAAATCAGGTAGGTGATGAAGATTTCTGCGGTGAAACGGCTGTTTGTGGAGAGCAGACGGCTACCGGCAATTAGGATGATGACCACCATGCACATGCCCAAAAAATCGCTGATAGGGGAGGATAAATCTTTCAATCTGTTGATTTTTATAAGAATCCGATTGTATTTTCCATTCTCTTTCGCAAATTGTCCCATCCTGTGCCGGATACCGTTGAAGGCCTTGATGACTTTCAATCCATAGATGCTCTCTTCCGAAAGTGTAAGAATCAGGCTCTCCTGTTGTTTTGCGGCGAGGGACTTTTTCTTTAACTTTCGTTGTATACTGCTGATAATTAATCCTCCTATAGGAATAACAGCCAGGACGAAAAGGGTGAATTTCACGTGAATGAACAGCAGCATGCCAAAAAACAGCAGCAGGGTGAGCAGCTCTTTCAACAGTTGTTGCACATATTGCAGTATGGAGGTGTCCACCTCCTGGATGTCATTGATAACACGGGAGAGAAGGTCGCCTTTCCGCTTTTTACCGTAAAAGGAGAGCGGCAGGATCAGCAGTCTGTCGTAGCATTTTTCCCGCAATTGCTGTGTGATGCGGGAGCGCATGGGAACGGAACAGACAATGGAAAGGTAGGAAAAAATGTTTTTCAGGGCAAACAGCAGAAAAACAAACAGAATGACCGTACCTAAGGCGAAGGCTGTGCCTTTTTCCCGCACCACCAGACCGATGGCATACTGCAGGAAGGCAATCAGCGTGTCTGCGTTGAAAGAGGGTTCGGGCAACGAGGTCATCATGCTTTCCGGATTGAAGATAATGGAAAGGAATGGCGCTATCATCGTGATGGAAAAGATGGAGAAAAGCACCGAAACAAGGTTCAACAGGGCAATGGCCGACAGCCGTAGCGGGTAGGGTTTCAGGAGTTGGATTATTTTCCGATAGTCTTTGGCCATGAAAAGCTATTTTTTTATTCTGTAACGGCTTGAAAATGATTTTGCTCAAAACGATAGGCCTGCGAAAGGGTGTCCGTGTCCCCCTCCTTCGTGTGCAGCTGTCCGATGTGCAGTTGCTTTTTTTTGCTGTCGTACCACATACGCACTTCCTTCTCTTGTTGGTAATGGAACACCAGGGAATTGGGACTTCCTGCCTGCGGGCCGAGCAGCGGCTGGTCGAAAAGTAGTGTGTCATTGTCCAGCAGGAGCAGGCCGGCCCCTTTGTAGCCGTTGCTTCCCTGAGTGCCGGAAATCAGCAGCAGGTAGTATTGCTCCGATTGTCCGGATGATGGGAGCATGCAAATTTTTTCTATTTTTCCTGAACTGATGTTCAGTTCGTTGTCGGAATTGATCTCTTTGTTGAAACTGGCTTTCAACTGTCGGTCGTCACAGCGGTACTGGAATACATTGATATAACTGTAGGTTTCGTATCCGATGTTTTCGTTCCAGGAGTAGATGTTAAGCCGTTTGTCAGTGGAACTGTTGATTTTCAAGGCACGGTGACGGATTGGAGAGGTGAGGCTGAGCTTGTCCTCCAGCAGGTTGGTCAGATAATGGATGGCCATGTAATTCAGGGAGTCCACTTCGTTGTAGGCCAGCGTGTCCTTATTTTGGGAGAGCAGGCTGAGCCTGTCAAGAAGTTCGTAGAATTTGCGCCGTTTTTCTGTGTAGCTCTGCTCTGGAATGGGGTACTGGTCTATGAAAGCCCTTACTTTCATGGGGTTGCTGGCTGTCTCACTGACAATGGCAATGCCGCTGCTGCTGTCAGTCTTTATGATGGAGTAGGTGGTGACGGGGTCGGTTATCTCCTCCTGCTGCGAAGAATGGCATCCGGCGCAGGCCATAAGAACGCAAAAGGCGGCGAAAAGTGGCGTGTGGCGCAAAAACCGTTTTTTCATAAATTGTAAATTATTTGTTTTTAGATATATATAATATTATTATACGATGCATAACATTTTGTAAAAATAGCTTTTTTTGACATATCTTCCTCTTTTGTGCGAATAAATAGTTTAAACCGTCATAAGTTAATATTTTTTTGTTTAATTTTGCATTTTATGCAAATCGTGTTTTTATGGAAAAGACATTAAAAGAATTTGATGCTGTCATAGCGGGGTGTAGGGAATTATTTGTAAAAAAGATGAAGGATTATGGGCTTGCATGGCGCATCCTTCGCGCACCTTCCATTACGGATCAGATATATATCAAAGCACAAAGAATCCGCAGCATAGAGGAAAAAGGCTGCCATAAGGTGGCGGATGGGATTCCTGCGGAATATACCGGCATTATCAACTACGCGGTTATGGCCCAAATCCAGCTGGCAATCCCGTTCGTTTCCGTGGAACAGGATTCCTTGGATGACGTACAGGTGCTGCGCCTTTACGACCAGTATGTGGAGAATGCACGCAACTTATTGAAGGACAAAAATCATGATTATGGCGAAGCCTGGCGCAAGATGCGGCTTTCCTCCTTCACCGACATAATTCTGATGAAGCTGATGCGCATCAAGCAGATTGAGGACAACCAGGGAAACACTGAAGTCTCGGAAGGCTTGGATGCCAACTACTACGACATCTTCAACTATGCCGTTTTCGCCATGATCCAGATAAACAACCAATGATATGAGTACTTACAACAGTTCTTACCGCGTAAGGGAGAAAAGGGAGGGCTATTATCTCCGGCATGCCTGCCGCATTTTCATCGGGGTCCTCTTCATTTTTTCCGCCTACGTCAAGGGGGTTGATCCCTTTGGCTTTTCGTTGAAAATAGAGGAGTATTTTCTCTCCTGGGGCATGGATTTCATGCTTCCCCTCGCACAGTTCACCGCCTGTTGCATGCTGTTGGCGGAGTTTCTGATTGGTGTGGCCATGCTCTTCAACATCCAGGTGCGCTTTTTTTCCTGGATATTGTTGTTGTTCATGCTTTTCTTCCTTGTGCTGACCGCCTATCTCGCATTCATCACAGGTATTGTCGCCTTTATCAACCGGATGGCGGGTACCGCCTATCAGGTTTTTGTGCCCAGCGATTGTGGCTGCTTCGGCGACTTCATCAAGCTCACCAACATGCAGACTTTTTGGAAGAATGTGATTTTCATGCTGCCGACTCTGGTGATTTTTGCGCAAAGGAAAAATTTCAAGACCACTCCTTTCCATTATATTACAGAGTGGGGGCCGCTACTTCTGGCTACGCTGTTCATGGTTTTCATGCAGGTGCATTGCCTCCGTCACGAGCCTTGGCATGATTTCCGTCCTTGGAACAAAGGGCATTTCATTGCAGCCGAGACCTATTCGGCGCCGCCGGAGGTGGATTATCTGTTCCGTTACCGTCACATACAAACCAAGGAGTTGAAGGAAATCACGATGGATGAGCTGATGCGCATCACGGAGGACAGCGCGGAATCTGCCGGCTTTGAGCAGAATTACGTGTATGTTGACAGGGTGGAGAAGGTCTTGAAGGCGGGCATTGACGCGAAACTGTCGGATTTCACCATGTTGAATGCGGAAACGCTGGAGGATGAAAAACTCTCCTACATTGAATCACCGGGTTATCATTTTCTGATGATAGACCGCGACATCAGCAAATCCGATTGGAGATACGTGGAGGAGATGAACCGGTTTGCCCTGCGCTGTAAGGAGACCGGAATACCCTTTGTGGCAGTCACCTCATCGCTGCCGGACAAGGTTGCATTGATGCAGGATTCGCTCCGGCTCTGTTTCCCGTTTTATTATTCGGACGCGACTCCGTTGAAGACTGCCCTGCGCAACAATTTGGGACTACTGCTGTTAAAAGATGGCTATATCCTTGACAAGTGGAGTTTCAGAGATTTGCCTGATTTCGATGAATTTCAGGCGTATCAGGCAAAGTATGAGGCCAGTTTGGAAAAATACCGGCTGAAGAATCCGCCCGTCCTGCCCAATGGGGACACTTTGGAGCTGAAAAACGGCGTGGAACCGTCAGCAGATGCGGAAACCTTGTCAGGTAACGAATAATACGGTTGTGTATGAATGAACTTTTTTTAAGAAACAACACCCTTGCACAGTTTGTAATCCGGGAAAAGCCGGAGGAAATGGCACCCGTGATCCGTCGCATGCGCGACCTTACGGCGGAGTATGTCCGGAATGCGCACTTACAGTCGCTCGTGCTGGGAATTTCCGGTGGCGTGGACAGCGCCTTTGCCGCCGCCCTGCTCAGGCCGGTCTGCGTGAGGTTGGGTATTCCCCTCATTGGCCGTTCCATCACCATTGAAACCAATAAAAAGGAGGAGATTGACCGCTCCATTGCAGTGGGGGAGGCCTTCTGTAACCAGTTTGAGCATGTGGATTTGACCGGCTTGTATCTGCGTCACAAGGAGCTGATGCCGGATTTGCATGAGGATATGCTTTCCAAGCTGCGCATGGGCAACTGCAAGGCACGCCTCCGCATGATCACCCTCTATGACTTGGCACAGCAGCATGGTGGTATGGTTATTTCCACCGACAATTTCACCGAATACCTGACCGGATTCTGGACCCTGCACGGTGATGTTGGGGATTTCGCTCCATTCATCCATCTTTGGAAGACAGAAGTTTATGCTGCCTGCCGATACCTTTATTCTGAACTTTCTGAAAGCCAAAGGAAAGCATTGGCCGCTTGTGTTGAGGCTGTTCCGACTGACGGACTTGGCATTTCCAAATCCGATTTGGAGCAGTTGGGAGTGCCTACTTACGAGGAGGTTGACCGTCTTTTCTGGGCCTATTTCAACGGTGACGAGTCTCTGAAAGAGCATGTGCTGATACGTCGTTATCTCCGTTCCGAATATAAAAGGCGTAATCCGGTGATGATAGAAAGGAACGTGTTGTTGTCGTCCGATTGAAATTTAAAATCAGTTTAAAATAGTTTGTAAAATATTAAAAATTATAGATATATATAAGATATTGCATTTCTTAACAATAGGTGGTGAAAAAACATTTTCAAAAAAAACAGGCAGAGTAAGCCATAATTTTATACTTTTGTCAATTAAAAGAAATGGTTGTTTTCCTTGCAGAAAAAGGAAACTTTTTGAGGAAAATGATCGTATAAATAGGTAAAGGCAAGTCAAAGGGAGTCTTTTATAATAAATTGTTAATGAGGTAGATATGTATCATAAGAGGTTTTGGTTATCGTTGGTCATACTGATGGTTGTCTGTACATGCAGGGGACAGCAGGATCCCCAGTTCTCCCAGTATATGTACAGCGATTTTACAATTAATCCTGCCATTGCGGGTAGTGCGGGCATTTGTGCGACGACACTTTTCCGTCAGCAATGGGCCGGATTTGAGGACAAGTACGTTGATCCGGAATCGGGCAACACCACTACCTACAAAACCTCTCCCCAAGAAATTGTTTTCAATATCCATTCACCTGTGAAAATCCTTCATGGTGGTCTGGGAGCCTCCTTCTACCGTGATCAGGAGGGGCACCAGAACAACATCGATGTGAAGGTGGCCTATGCCTTTAAAATGAACATCGGTGCCGGCTTCCTGAACATCGGTGCTGCTTTACAAATGTCCAACCTCACTTTGACTGGGGATGAGTTGCATCCTCGCGTTCCGGGTGATCCGCGCATCCCGAACGCCTCTGTCAGCGATTTCTTTACAGATTTCTCTTTCGGCTTGTATTACAAGGATGACAAAATGTACGGCGGTTTGAGCATGACACAGATTATTGGTGGTGAGGGTGAAAACACCCACCAGAGCTCTACGCGGCACATCTATCTGATGGGCGGCTATTCCTTCCCGTTCCCATTGAACCCCCATTGGATTGTCAAACCAAGTTTCATGTTGAAGAGTGATGTTTCCAAGACACAGTTGGATTTGACGGTGTTGGGTGAATATGAAAAGGTACTTTGGGCCGGTGTCTCTTACCGTTTCACCGATGCATTGGTGCTGATGTTCGGAGCACAGCCCTTCATCAGATCCTCCTCTGCAATCCGTGGTCTGCAGGTTGGGGTTGCCTATGATGTGGCCACCTCCAAATTGGGCTATACCCACGGGCGCAGCTTCGGTAGCCCCGAACTCATGCTGAAATACTGTTTCAATATTGTCACCCATCCTTCGGTGGAGGGTTATCGTAACACCCACCATTTGGGTAACAGGTCTATCAGATATTAATACATTATATTATAAAGAAGAAAACATTATAAAACTGTTGAGATATGAAAAAATCGGTTTTAATTTTAGGTTGGGTGGCCATGATGATGGTCATGGTCTCCTGTAAGAACGCCGGCAATGGACAGTTGGTCGGTGTGGAAAACAGACAGGAATATGTGGAAGTGGTGCCTTTTGGCATGAAAATCATTCCGTTGGGACATTTCCTGATGGGTGGAGGAGAGGCAGATGCCACCTATTCGCAGACATACGCCGCCAAAAATGTGACGGTACAGTCTTTCTGGATGGATGAAACTGAAATCACCAACAACGAGTATCGCCAGTTCGTGATGTGGGTGAGAGATTCCATTGCGCATGTCCTTTTGGGCGATGCCGAGGTGGAAGATGAGAATGAACATTATTTGAAATATCGCAGGGGTGAGAACGAAGGTGATGTGATTGAACCCAAGCGTATCAACTGGAGAACTCCTATCTATTGGGATTCTGATAATGAGGAGTATCAGGCTGTACTGGAGAACCTCTACAGCTCTCCAGCCGGTAATGAACGTTACTATCATTACAAAGCCAAGGATTTGAATGTGAAAATGTTAAATTTTGAATATTGGTGGACAGACCGTCGTGCCTATCGCGATCCCGAAGATCCGGAGGTGATGGGTGCCGCTTACAAGGAATTTGACAACAACGACCCCTCCACCAAGGATATGGGTATGTTCTCCAACCGTCCTACGGCTTACAATCAGGGCAAGAAACCTTTCCTGCGCAAGGAGGTTGTGAATATCTATCCTGACACTTTGTGCTGGATTCACGATTTCACCTATTCTTTCAACGAGCCTTTGACCGAGAACTATTTCTCCCATCCCCGTTATGACGACTATCCTGTGGTTGGTGTCAGTTGGAAGCAGGCGCGCGCTTTCTGTGCCTGGAGGACCCAGTTGCGCAACACCTACCTGACCAGCAGGGATTGGGCTTTTGAGAATGAATTCCGTCTACCGAATGAGGTGGAATGGGAATGGGCAGCCCGCGCCACCCCAAACAACCCATATCCGTGGGGCGGACCTTACGCTTCCACCAACAAAGGCTGCTTCCTTGGCAATTTCAAGCCTGAACGTGGTAACTACAGTGCGGACGGTGGAGTGCAGACCATCATTGTGGCCCACTTCCATCCCAACGATTGGGGTTTGTATGACATGGCAGGCAACGTGGCTGAGTGGTGCGAGGATGCCTATAACGAATCGGCCTACAACTTCGCCCATGACCTGAACATGGTCTACACCTACTATGCCAAGGAGAGTGATCCTCCCACACTGAAGCGCAAAGTGGTGCGCGGCGGCTCCTGGAAGGACATCAGCTACTACATGCAGAACGGTGTGCGTTCCTACTGCTATCAGGATACGGGAAAATCCTATATCGGATTCCGCTGTGTGCAGACCTATTTAGGAAGGAACTATGGGGATCGTACAACCTCCTCCAACGTTTATTAAAAAGATAATTAACAAATTAAAAAAATACTAAAAAAAACTGAATTATGGGACTGAATGAACTTGTCACTAGTAAAGGGTATGTCAACTTTATGACTAAATTGTACGGATGGGGCGCTTCTGTCGTTATCATCGGTGCGTTGTTCAAAATCATGCACTTCCCGGGTGCCGGTGTTGTGTTGACTATTGGTATGCTCACGGAAGCTTTGATCTTCTTTTTCTCCGCTTTTGAGCCGCCTATGGCGCATTACAACTGGGCATTGGTGTTCCCCGAATTGGCCGTAGGCGAGGAGGCACCTGCAGAAAAGGACAAAAAGAAAAAGTTGCCGTCCAATGCTCCCATAACCCAACAGCTGGACAATGCGCTTACGGAAGCGAAAATTGGTCCCGAATTGTTGGAAAGCCTTGCTTCCGGCATGCGCAACTTGGGTGAGAATGCGAAGAAGCTCTCCGGAGTATCCGATGCCGCTGCCGCTACCGACGGTTATGTCTCCAATCTCTCCAAAGCTGCCGAGTCAGTGCGCAATTTGAGCAATACCTATGACAAAACAGCTGAAACATTGAATAATACTGCCAGCAGATCTGACCAGTATTTTGAAAATGTGAACAAAGCCACCAACTCTGTCAAAGCTTTGGCTGACCTGTATGAGAAGAACATCGCCACCATGTCGGAGGATACCGGCTTCAGTGCCCAGATGGACCGTTTGTCGAAGAATCTCTCCGCCATGAACGCGGCATACGAAATTCAGATCCAATCGGCGAACAACACAAAGAACACCGCCCAGTCGCTGGATGAGTATATCAAGAAACTGGCTGCCAACCTGACCGATTCCACCGATAGTGTGGTCGCTTACAAGCAGCAGATTGACATGTTGGCACAGAATGTCAGCAAACTGAATGGTATTTATGGTAACATGTTGGCTGCCATGAACAACAGATAGGTTGTGGCACCATAAAGAAAGAACGGAGTTTTTAATTTTAAAAGAGAGATAAATGGGTTCAAAAAACTGTCCGGAAACCCCGCGACAAAAGATGATAGGCATGATGTACCTCGTGCTGACCGCCATGCTGGCCTTGAATGTCTCCAAGGACATCCTGAACGCCTTTGCCACGGTGAACGGTACATTGGAGGAAACTAACCTCAATTTTACCTCCAAGATTGATGAGACCTATGCTGTTTTTGCCAAACTGCTGGAAAACCAGCCCAAGGCGAAACCCTATTACGAGAAGGCGATGGAAGCCAAGAAAATCTTCGCCGAAAATGTGCAGTATATGGAGGATCTGAAGCTCGACTTCTTCTGCTATATTGATGGAAAAAAGCCGGAGCTGATTAAAGGGAAGACATTGGCTGAAATGGATGCCAAGGATAACTTTGACAAGCCCACCACCTATTTCATCAACAACAAGAAAGCGGATGAGATGGTCGCCAAGTTCAATAAGATGAAGGCGGATGTTGAGGCTGTGGTCGCCAGTGTGGATACTTCCGGAAAGTTCAAGCTGAATGGTCTGAATGTTGACAAAAAGTTCGAAAATGCGAATAAGGAGCCGGAAACATGGGCTCAGCACAACTTCGAGCATGTGGTGGCTGCCGGTGTCTATACCCTGCTTAACAACATGATCGGTGAGATGAAGAACATGGAGTATGAGACGGTGAAATACCTGATTGATCAGATTGATGCCGGTACCTTCAAGTTTGACAATGTGAGTGCTAAGGTTATTCCTAACAGCCGAATTGTTTTCTCCGGTGACGCTTTTGAGGCGGACATCATTGTTGCCGCTTCCGATTCCCGTCAGGCACTGGAGGTCTTCTGGGCCGGTGGCCGCGACAAGGTTTCCGAGGATGAACTTGACAAACTGAAAAAAGAGGTCAGCGACAGCGGTGGAGTTGTGCACCTGAAAATTCCGACAGGTGGCATCGGTGACCAGAAATTTGCCGGAAAAATCAAGGTGCAGGGTCCTGAGGGTGACAAATACTATGACTTCTCAGAGGCTTATACCGTCACCAAACCGACGGCGGCTGTGGCTGCTGAAAAAATGAATGTCTTCTATGCCGGTATTCCCAATCCCGTGACCATTTCCGCTCCTGTTGCGGCGGAGAAACTGAGAATCAATTGGGGCGGATGCAATGCCACCTCGTTGGGCGGAGGCCGTTACGATGTGACTGTGCCGCAGAATTTGGCGGGCAAAACCGTCAATGTCACGGTCAGTGCCGATATGGGTGGAGGAAAGGCTCAGAATATGGGTACCACTCCATTCCGTGTGAAACCGGTTCCGGAGCCTACCGCTTCAATCGGTTCCAATATCACTTCCGGTCGTCAACCCAAGGACTTGTTGCTGGCCAATCCTCTGATTGTTGCCAGAATGTCCCCTGACTTCAACTATGAGTTGCGTTGGAACGTGGTCTCCTATAAGGTGACTTTTGTGAAGAACAATGTGGAGGAGGCTCCTATCACTGTTTCTGGCGGTCGTTTCCCTGACAATGTGGTCAGCAAGATCCGTTCAGCATCTTCCGGTACCCAGATGGAAATCTCGGACATCAAGGTGCAGAGCATTGCAGGTGCCAGAACATTGAAGACCATTTTGGTCCGTATCAAATAGGATAGAACTTTAAAACATATATATTATGAAAGCGTTTAAATTAGCATTAGTCTTGATCTGCCTCAGCTCGGTCTCCTTTGCGCAGGTGATAGGGAGTGAGGAAGGAGGGGCAACGGCTCCCGCTGCGGCAAACAATGCCAAGGCGATTCGTAAACCGGTGGACAGACCCTGGTCGGAACAGAATGTTGCGGACAACAAGCCTGTTGCATTGCAGTACATCAGCCAGGATTATCTTTACGAGGCCACTTTCATCTGGAGAGTGCTTGATTTGCGTGAGAAAATGAACCATCCGCTCTATTTCCCGACAGAAGAAAGGGGAAATCGCAGGAGCTTGATGCAGGTGGTGTTGAATGCCTTGGATTCTTCCGAGGAGAATCCTACCCCCCTGATGGTGTTTACCAATGAATTTGTAAATGTGCCTGTCTCGCCCGCTGAATTGAAGAACAGCATGGGTGAAACCAAACGTATTGAGATTATCAATGACTGGGGTGAAGTGATTGGTGATTCGGTCGTTTTTTTGCCCTGGAGTGCCAAAGATGTTT
>CAJOQK010000176.1 GCA_905236885.1 uncultured Bacteroidales bacterium | reverse complement strand
GTGAAGGCCGTCCGCCAGCCACAAATAGCCGCTTTCGTCACAAATGGCCGCATGCGGCTCTTCACTGCCAAAAGCGCTGGCCGCCGCCAAATGGCCGCTGTTGTCTGCAGTATAGGCAACGCTTTTGTTCCAATAGGTGACCACCATCCGGTCGCGGCTCACCCGTACATCACGCAATTCAGCCTTTTCCACCATCGTATCCTTGCGCCAGCCTTCCCCGTTATACACATATAACTGGTAGCTTGTATCCTCAAAGGCAAAAACGGAATTCCGGTAGGAACAGAGCTGTTTGACCATTATATTGGCAGGCAAAACACTGTCTTCCATCTTCTCCCACGTGGAAAACTGGGCAATTCTACGGTTGCTGAGCCGGTTAAGGTATATGCCTCGGGAAGTGGCCGCAAAAACACTGTCACCTAGAATACAGACATCATATACCGGCAGGGTTTGGTCCTGCTGCTGGAACATCCAGGTCTCGCGGACATAGCGTTTTTGCAAATCCAAAACCATAATCCCGAATCCACAGGCCAAATATGCATAAGGAGAGGAGAGACAGGCCTTGTAAACCGATTTGTCCCCGGCCATCTGTTTTTCATACAGGTCTGGCAGGTTATAAAACTTCCCCTTACTGCACAGATCCAGGTTGGAATTTTCATAGCATACCAGCAATGTCCCAATTTTCTCATCCATATAGATACGGGAAATGCCCACATCGGTCAAGCCGTCCGACATGTCGATGCGCTGATAGAGTCCGTCTCTCAAATCCAACGTATACAACGCATTGGTGGTTGCCACATAGATACGGTTGTCATATTCCAACAAATCCAGCCCCTTGTTAAAGGAAAAATAGCTCTTCCAATCCCCCACCGCCACATCCATCTGCGCATGCAGAGAGCAGCACCAGGCACACAGCAGGCACAACAACAGCTTTTTCATCTCAATCCCTCCTCAGTTTTTCCGTGTCCAGTTTTCCCAATCCGACAACATTTGACTGCAGATGCACGGTCTTCCCTTCCAGGCGGATCAACCCTGCACCCTTGAGCTCCGCATTTGTCTGTTGGGCATCCACGCCCCTGCACTGCAAACTGCCCAAACCGTTCACCAGCAACTCAAGCAGCGGAGCATTCACGCATCCGGCCACTTTAATGGCACCCGAACCTTTGATATGCAGCATCACTGATTTGGCGCGCAGACTGTCCATCTGCATGCTGCCCACACCGTACATCAATGCCTCCACCTGATGAGCCGCAATGTTACCCATGTCCTTAAACATGGCTGTACCATATTGTTTCACCGACAAAGTGCTAGCACGCACACCACGAGTCTCCATACGTGCCGCCCCCTTGAGCAGCAGTTCCAAATGACCTGCCTGCAACGGATTAAGAGCGGTAAAACTCCCGATGGTTGCAATTTCAACCCTTTCAAGCTGGGGAGCGGACAGATAGACCCTTGTGCCGATTTTGGGCGCAGTGATACGCAATGTCAGCACCGATTTTTCCACCTCAGTAACCAAAAAACTGTCATTCCCCGGACGGCACTCGATAACACAGCCAAAACTTCCTGTGGTGAAAAAAACCTCAACCCCATCCTGAATCACAATTTGGGAAAAAGCGGGCAAAGGCCTGTCCACCCGCACAATGGTGTCGGAAGGCCGCGCCCAGGCGTATCCCATAGCCAAGAACATACCACACAATAAACAATACAAATATCTCATTTCGTTTATTTTAAATAATAACAGCAAGACGGAAAGTATCACCTGATCAGGTTCACCATGCCGCGCTTACTGAACATTTTTTTCTCATTCAAACGGTAGGTCAGCTGATAGACATAAACCCCCATGCTGGCAGGTCTGCCATTTATGTTGCCGTCCCACCCTTCATCGGGGGAATGGGTTTCAAACACCACCTGCCCCCAACGGTCAAAAATGGTGAAGGTATATTCCTTTGCCTCAACATAAAGGTTAACCGGCTTGAACAGACGATTGGCCGCTATCGCACTGGAAGGCACAAAACTGTTGGGAACATAGGTGACAGGATCCTGTTGTGAACGCACCGTATTGGAATAACACACATCCCCGTGCGGCATGTCACGATGGCTTCCGACAGCCGCCACATGATAATAGAAAATCTTCCCTTCCTCCACCATATCGGAATAGACAAGCGTGTTGGACGACAGCGTATCCAGCAGGTTCCAAGGTTCCGTGGCAACTGAACGGCGGTAAAGCCGATAGCTATCCGGATTCCTTTCAAAACCCTGATAAGCATTCCATTCCAACCGGTTCTCTCCCTGCTGGGCAGCCGTAAGCCGCAACACTATGCTGCAGGCCTCCGCCGACTCGGCAAACGGCTGGTCACACTCATCGGTCAGCTGCACCTTATAGCAATGCGACCTCTCCAAATCCAAACCGGAATGCAAATAAGCGTGCTGATTGACAGGTAAAGTGTCCAACGGAATAAAATGGGATTCATCCGCAGCCCTGTAACACAAAATCCAATGGTTGAAGCTCACCGTGTCCGGCACATAGGTATTAATCATAATTCCCCCACTATCCTCGCAGACACTGACACTGCTCACACAGACACTCCCCACTGATATGTTCCTGTGAAAATCCACCGAAGCCACTGAAGAGGTGGATGAGGCGCTCCTGTCCGCATTCCAAATCCGCACATAAAAACTGTAAGGTTTCAGCACATCCAAGGAACGGCAGGTGAACTGTGCGGCCTTTCCGCTTCCACTGCCCACGAGCACAAAAGCTCCGCCCTCCGCCGACGCATACACCTCAAAGGCATCAGCCCCTCCGGGCAGATGGTGGTAGTCATTCCAGGAAAGCCGTACACTGCTGTCGCATTTGTTTGGGGAGGCAGTCAGTTTGACAGTATGGTGGATTTCACCCAAAGGGCTCACGTTCCGGCAGGTATCCATTGCGGCAATACGATACTGCCACACTTCACCGTCGGCATACAGGCTGTCAATGTAATGGGTATTTTCCGCGCCATACAGCGTATCCATCGCCTGCCATATTCCATCTTTATAAATATATGTGATATAGCCCATTACATCTACAGAACGGGAAGGCTGCCATCCCAATTCAGCATAATGGTACAACGGGTGAAGGCTGACACTGTCAAGACGTGAGGTGTCGGGCGCAGTGAAATCAAAGAAATAATCCTTGCACACCGGAGAGACAAAATGGCATCCGCAATGGTTCAGTTCCAAAACATACTGCAGTGTGTCGCCGCAATCTGTTATGGTGTCCTGATATGAAAAGCTGCTTGTCCGCGCCACAGAATCCCTGCCCAATCCCCTTCTGTACAGCACAAATTTAGGAATGGCATTGCATCTTGTATAAATACGCCATGCCAAATCGGCGATGCCACCCCCATGGTTGTCCATCCCCATGAAAAGAGTGGAAACCGTGTCAGAAAAAGCGGAAGAGGCATGCAGGCAATAGAAGAGCTGCCGCTCCTTTGCTTTTGCCTCTGCCCCGACATGAGTGAAAACAGAGTCCCTGCCACCTGCCTTTCCAACCAGGCTGAAGGGGCCTTCCAAAGCCGTAGCCGAATATACCCGCAGGGTATCACTTGAAGACAAGTTAACGTCCGCATGCCAGGACAACACGACATTTCCAGCAGTGTCCACAGTAACCGCCCTGAAATAAATATTATTCTGAGCTACTGATAATGTAACACTTATCAACAAAAAACCGATTCCCGACAGGATCTTTTTCATTCCGAAAATTTTTTATTCAAACGCAAAAAAAAGCGGATTATTGTATTCCATGTCACAATCTGTTTTTTATTTGAAAAAAAACTGATGGGAGTTCTAAAAATGAGGAATCTGGAAGGAGGTAAAAAAAATTACTGAAAAGCCGTTTACATATTAATAAATTGTATACTTTTGTAGCTGACATATTATATTTATTATTTTAACCAAAATAAGAGCAATGGCCTATTATTACGATGAGGTATCGCGCACATTCAGTGAATATTTGCTGATTCCAGGATATTCTTCTTCACAATGTGTCCCTGCCAACGCCTCCTTGAAAACAGCTGTCACGAAGTTTAAAAAAGGAGAAAAACCGGCATTGTGCATGAACATTCCGCTGGTTTCGGCCATCATGCAGTCCGTATCTGACGATCGCATGGCCATCTCCCTCGCCAAGGAGGGAGGAATATCCTTCATCTTTGTATCACAGAGTATTGAAAGCCAAGTAGAGATGGTGAAACGGGTCAAGAACTACAAGGCGGGGTTTGTCCGCAGCGACTCCAACATCCGTCCAGACCAAACCCTGAAAGATATTCTGGCATTGGAGGAAAAGACTGGCCACTCCACCGTGGCCGTCACTGATGACGGTTCTGCCAACGGAAAACTGATTGGCATGGTGACCAGCCGCGACTACCGGCCCAGCCGAATGGACGAGAACACCAAGGTTTCCACCTTCATGACCCCCATCGAGCAGATTATTTACGCGGAGGAGGGCATCAGCCTGTCGGAAGCCAACGACATAATTTGGGAGCACAAGCTGAACACACTGCCAATTTTAAGCAAAGACAAGCATCTGGTGGCATTTGTATTCCGCAAGGACTACGATTCCCATCAAGTCTATCCGCTGGAATTGCTGGACGATCACAAACGCTATATTGTAGGAGCCGGCGTGAACACCAGGGACTACGAGCAGCGCATACCTGCCTTGGTGGAGGCGGGTGCCGACATCCTCTGCATCGATTCCTCGGAAGGCTATTCCGAATGGCAGAAACGCACCATTGCATTTGTCCGCGAAAAATACGGGGACAAGGTGAAAATTGGAGCAGGAAATGTGGTTGATGCGGAGGGATTCCGCTTTTTGGCCGATGCAGGCGCCGACTTCATCAAGGTGGGCATCGGAGGAGGATCAATCTGCATCACACGGGAAACCAAGGGTATAGGAAGAGGACAGGCAACGTCAGTCATTGAGGTGGCCAAGGCCCGCGACACCTATTTCCAAGAGAAGGGAGTGTACGTGCCCATCTGTTCTGACGGCGGCATCGTGCATGACTACCACATCACCCTGGCATTGGCAATGGGTGCCGACTTCTGCATGCTGGGCCGCTATTTCTCCCGTTTCGACGAAAGCCCCACCAATAAAGTGATTGTGAATGGCAACTACATGAAGGAATATTGGGGTGAGGGTTCCGCACGAGCCCGAAACTGGCAGCGTTACGACATGGGAGGCAGCGCCAAACTCTCCTTCGAAGAGGGGGTGGACTCATACGTACCCTACGCCGGCAGCCTGCACGACAACCTGAACATCACTTTGAGCAAAGTGCGTTCCACCATGTGCAATTGCGGAGCGCTGAGCATTCCGGAGCTACAGGAGAAAGCCAGGCTGACATTGGTCTCATCAGTCAGTATCATTGAAGGCGGGGCACATGATGTGGTATTGAAAGACAATAATATAGCACCAGTGAAATAAAAAAAACAAAAAAAAACGTACAAAACGGTAGCATTTTGGCAATGTCTGTCGTCTTACATGACAAAAGCGGAAAAATTTATCAAAGAAAAAATTAATTGCAATTAAATAACAAATAAGTACAACATGAAAAGACTTATCATTTTCAGTATGCTGCTTTTGGTAGGCATCTGGGGAGCAAAAGCCCAGTCAGCCAATTTTAAAGCGGATACAAAGCAAGGTTGCGCACCCTTAGTGGTCACCTTCACAGACCTCTCCACAGGAAGTCCGGTGGCCTGGACATGGGATTTCGGAGACGGTTCTCCCACATCCAACGTACAAACACCTGTAAAGACCTACTACAACGCAGGTGTCTACAGTGTCAAACTGACGGTTTTATTTAGCGACCAGAGTACCAAAGACACCACATTCACCAATTACATTGTGGTCTCCGCCGGTCCTCAAATCAGCTATACGGCCGCACCCGACTCAGTTTGTCCGGGAGAAATTGTCAGCTTTACGGAAAGCATCAGCAATCCGGGAATGGTACAAGGCATCCTGTGGGATTTTAAGGACGGAGCCATCAGCACCAACTCCAAACCCACCCATGCTTTTGCCAATCCGGGCACCTACCGTCCGGTGTTAAGGGTGACAGACACATTGGGTTGCGTCAGCGTGGACTCTGTCAGCAAGAGCATTTTCGTGCGCCAAAACCCCCAAGCAAGATTCACTACCAGTGACTCCATCTTCTGTATCAAATCGGCTTCGGAACAGAAAGTGGTCAGCTTCACCAACACCTCCAGCAGCGATGCGGTCTCTTTCAAATGGTTTTTTGACAACGGGGATTCCAGCTCTTTGCAAAGCCCCACCGAAACCTTCACTTGGGGAGACTATGACATCATGCTGATTGCCACCTCCGCCAACGGATGCAAGGACACATTGGTGAAAAGAGGTCATATATCGGTTAACCTGTTTGCCGCCACCTTCACCGTAACGGACACCATTGTATGTAAAGTCCCCGGCACCACAACCTTCACTGGAACGGGCGGTACAAACTACCGTTGGGCAACCTACCAAGGCGGTGTGCTTATGAAGGAAGGTTTGGGAGGCACTTTCCTGGCTGAATTTTCAAATACCGGCTCCTACGATGTCCGGCTGATTGCCACCAGCCAGTTAGGTTGTACGGATACAGTTTATTACAAGAATTATATCAGGGTTTACGATGAAATCACGCCGGTAATCACCATCCGTGACACCGACCATTGTAACCCCAACGCCTCAATCGTATTTATCAACAATACGCCCTACGACAGCAATGACAATCTGGGTCTCGGATCCACAATCTGGAACTTCGGAGACGGCTCCAACTTGGGCGGAGACTCCGTCACCCACGTATACGGCATGTTGGGAAGCTGGGTTGCAACCGCCTACATCACAACCCCATACGGCTGCCGGCTGCCTGACTACAAACAGCAAATTGACATTTACGCCATCCGAACGGCCGGTGAAATGCTGGATCCTGCACCACCCAATCCTCCAGGGGGATGCGTGCCTCACCCAATTGTGGTGGGTTCAATCGATGACTCCCTGATCACCTCCTCGCCTATCACCAACTACACCTGGCTGTGGGGCGATGGAGACTCCACAGACACCAAAATGGTGAGCGTTGGCAGCCACACCTATACGGATACCGGAAATTTCTTGGTGTTCCTGCAAATCACCAATGAACAAGGATGTGTATATAATGTATTTATCCAAGCCATTCCGGTCGGTATGCCGCCTTTGAACATTTGGAAGATTCCGGAAGAGGGCGACACACTCTGTGTGAACGACTTCAACATTTCAGTATCCGCCATGGACTCCATGTGTCTGGATTCCATAATCCGTGGAGGCGTACTGGTAGGATGGGACACCGTACCCTGCGCAGGCACATACGCCAATGACTGGCAATGGATCGACAATGCCACAGGTTCCCCTGTTGCCACCGGCAAACAGGCAAGCCTCAGCGGAAAATCCTTCGGAGCTTCAGGTCCAGTCTCATTCTCGCTGTCACCTTCGCATAACCAATGTACAGGTTCCGGCCCCACCATCTCCAATTACGGCTATATTTGTCCGGGTATCGCAATCATAAACTATCCGACCAAGAACCCAATGACCCAACAGGATCCCTTCTATTGCGACTATCCGACCATAACCTGTGCCGACGGTTCCGATGGAGCCACAACGTGGCTGTGGCATTTCGGAAATGACACAACCAGCACCAACGGTATCTACTGGGAGGGGGACACCAGCACCCAGCAGAACCCCACCCATGCCTACAAGCCGGGTTCATACATCACCGATTGGAGACGCAACGGTGCTGTCAGAATCAGATTGATGGTGACCTGTTTGGACTCCGTCAACAACCCATGCATCTTCTGTGTTGACTCAACCGACCAGTGGATTTACATTACCCATGCCGACATGCGTTTAAGAGCCACCGCTTTGGACTCCACCACAGTGCATGAGATTTGTGAGAACGAGGGACTGCTGTTCTGGGATTCCACATATTGCACCACTTCTTTGGGCACATGGGGCATACGCATCATTGACCGGACACGTAACGAGGAAGTCAGAACCCAAGGCGTGTGCGCACCTTTCTCCTGGTCCATCGACTCCACCAGCCAGCGCTGGAACCCGCATGTGGTCAACCATCCGAGGGCATACAAACATTTCTTCCCGAAATACGGATATTATGATATCATTTTGAAAGACACCGACTCATACACTTGCGGATTCGGTGGCGTGTATGTGGGATTGGCCGACACCGACTGGCCTGACACAACACAATTTGAGGGCCGTACTGACACCATTCACCTGACCGTGCATCCGAGAAGCATCCCGAATGTGGTGGTGCCTCCCGCAGCCTGTGCCGGTGACTCTGTCCAATTTTTCGATGCCAGCTCCACAGCGGATCCCTTCTCCCATTACAAGATTACCGACTACATATGGAACTCCGGAGGAACGACCGACACAGCACAGAACCCATATTTTGTATACACGACGGGCGGTGTGTTCGATGTTTCACTGACCGTAACTAACGAAATGGGTTGCGACAGTACGGCAATTTTCCGAAGAAAAATCAGTGTAGCCTCCGTAGCAGCCTCTTGGGTAACGGCCACAGGAGATTATGATGCCTGCAACAAGACACAGATAACTTTCCTGAGCAAGGTGAAGACAAACCCCAACTCAACCAACCTGAGTTACGCATGGGATTTCAACTACGGCAAAAAACTGTGGAACACATCAAGAAGAGCAACAACAAAGAACGCTATCGCCGCCTTTGATGTGGACTCCACCATGTATGTGCACATTAGCCTGATTGTTACGGATACCGTAACCGGATGCCAAAGCACATTCCTGGATTCCATACTAGTTCACAAGCCGATTGCCCAATTCTCTTCCTCCGAACACATTGCTGCATGTCCCGAACTACAGTTGAACTACAAGGACGAATCCTATGTGAGTGTCTCCCACGGAAACACCTACATTAAAAAATGGGAATGGTTCCTGGAGGATAAAAAGGACACCGGCTACTCCACTGCACAGAACCCAGTCTTCATCTACGCCTACGCGGGACGTTTCGACGCCACCTTGGTTGTTACCGATGACCGGGATTGTACTGACACATTATATAAAAAGGATTATGTGATTGTACAAGGCCCTTACGGAGAATTCACCATGGACACCCTCTCCGGCTGCTCGCCATTCAAGGTGCAGTTCAAATTCAAGGTGGAGGATACGGACACGCTGCGTGTGATTTTCGGAGACGGTAACAGCCGTTACCTGACCAAGCCTGCACAAATGCAGATGCCAATACAATACACCTACAACAAAGACGGAAGATACATTCCCGTCATCCAATTGACCAGATGGGTGACAGATACCAACGGACACAAAGTAAAATGCGTGAGAACATTCGTGGCTGAAGACACTGTCTGGGTCATTGACCTGAATCCATGGTTTGAAATCAAGGATCTATACTGCAAAGGCGTGCCGGTAACCTTCATCAACGTCACCGACACCCTGCACGGCAACCTGAAACCTACTGACCTCATCAGTGTGGACTCGGTCTACTGGTCCTTCGGCAACAACACCTACGATTCAATGCATTTCAATGGCATGACGCAATACGATTCCGCAGGCATCTACAATGTGACACTGTGGGCGAAAGCCAAAACTTGCAACAAGGCCAACACCCGACAAATCAAAGTAATGGAATTCCCAGACATCACCTTCTCCCATGGTGACACCTCCAACTGTATCGCCCTTGATGTGGAATTCACTGCGGAGAACCTGAACGGGGAGGAACGGCAGTTCGACTGGGTTTGGGAAGACGGAGAAACCAGTAGCGGCAACCCGATTACCAGAGACTTCACCGTTTCCGGACAATACCCGTTCTCCGTTACGGTCACCTTCTCACCGGACAACTGCGTGTATGTTTACAAGGATACTGTTGACATCAACGCCTGGATTCCGCCTACGGCAGACTTTGAAATCAAGGATGACGACGGAAACGTGCTGACAGATGCGGTACTTGGTATCGCCGCGCGCAAGGATGCCCACTTCAACGACTTGTCTCAGGTCGGCAATGGTGCCTTAGTGGAATGGAAATGGTTCTGGGGTGATGACGACTCCACCATCATCAACACTGGCATTTCCGGCAACACCATCCATGCATACACCACCACTTCCGGTTATGTGGATGTGATTCTAAGGGTGGAAGACCAATACGGCTGCTTCGACACCTCTGTACACCAAATTTTGATTCTGGAATCACTGAAATTCCCGAATGTCTTCTCCCCCAACGGAGACGGTATCAACGACATTTTCGAACCTGTTGAAGATGGCGGCTATTTCCTCTTCATGGAAATGATCATCTATAACAAATGGGGCGAAAGGGTATGGAGACGCTCCTGCGAAGATGTGGAAGGCGGCAACAAGGAATGCCCGAACTACAATGATCCCGATTTTTGGTGGAACGGCAAGAACCACATGGGATCGGATGTGGCCGATGGCGTTTACTACTGGGTGTTGAAAGCCAGACCTCTTTCGGAAAGCGGGGACATCATCCTGAACGGATCCGTCACTTTAATCCGATAACTGATTATGGCAACTCCCCGCGCTTGCACGGGGAGTTGCTTTCATACAAACAACGGCAAAGAAAAAACAAAATAGCTGACCTAAAAAAAAATCACGATGAAAAGAATCCTTCTATTCGGCATGCTGTTCATCCTGAGCCAGGCAATTCATGCTCAAACCGCCCTGTTCCAAGCGAACCGGACGGAGGGCTGCGCTCCCTTTGTCGTTGATTTCACCGATTTGTCCACCAACAGTCCGGTTGGTTGGACATGGGATTTCGGGGACGGTTCCTCCCCCTCCCATCTGCAGAACCCATCCAAAACCTTCTTCAATGGAGGCATCTATACTATCAAGTTGACAGTCATCTATTCCGACAGCAGCACCCGCGACACTACCTTTTCCCAATACATCAAGGTCTCAACCGGACCGGTCATCTCCTTCAGTGGAACACCGGATTCTGTCTGTCCGGGAGAAATTGTACGCTTTAAGGAACAAATCAGCAGCAATTTCGGTGTCCAAAGCATCGTTTGGGATTTTAAGGACGGCATGGTAAGCACCCAAAGTTCTCCATCCCACTCCTTCGCCAATTCCGGCAGATACCGCGTCACCTTGAAAGTGACGGACACTCTTGGCTGCACAACCACTGACTCTGTCAGCCAGTCCATCTATGTAAAACCGAAACCTAAGGCAGCCTTCAGCGCCAACGACTCCATCTACTGCATTGAAAATCTCCAGTCCCAAAAGGTGATTCAGTTCAAAAACAACTCATCCTCCGATGCTGTGGGATTCCAGTGGAACTTTGACAACGGCCATACCAGCAGCCAAAAGAATCCCTCCGAAACATTCAGTTATGGTGAATATGACATCACATTGGTGGCTATTGGAGCAAATGGCTGTAGCGACACACTGACCAAACGGGGCTATGTCTCCATAAATATATACAAAGCAACTTACACTGTTTCCGACACCATAATCTGCGCTGTGCCGGGACAAACCACATTCAACGGCACAGGAGGCAGCACCTTCCGCTGGGACATATTCAAAAACGGTGTCTACTTTGATGCCGGATTGGGCATGACCTTCAAACCCACCTTCCAAAGTGAAGGCACCTACACCATCCGACTGGCAGCCACCAACGCCCTCAAATGCAAGGACACGGCCTATATCACCGTCCATGTATACGACAGCGTTCCGTTGGACATTACAATTATTGACAATCCGCACTGCCAACCTGACACACCCATAATATTCATAAACCGGACAAAATACACCAGCACCGACGATTTCGGATATGCTTCCACAGTATGGAACACTGGCGACGGATACCCCAACATGTACGGAGATTCCATCAGCCACGTTTACGGGAATTACGGCAGATGGCCAATCCATGCCTACGTCACCACTCCATACGGCTGCACATACACCTACACGGACACCATGAACATCTTTGAGCTGTATGTCTCCTGGCGTCCACACCTGTATCCCAAAAACTGCATCCCATTCAGGGGGGGAGTTTGGGAATTTGAAAAATACACCTCCTCCCCCATTGTCCAATACACTTGGATTTGGGGGGACGGTGACACCACGGTCAAGGATTCGACAGATATTATTGACCAATACCATGTGTATGAACGGACCGGCATATACGACGTACACCTTATCGTCAAAAACGCACATGGCTGTGTCTACAAACAGGAGTATATCGTCACCTATCCGGTGGGTATACCTCCCAAAACCACCTACATTCCCAGGGACACCATTGACACAGCCTGCATCGGAGACCTGTTTCTTTACCTGCAGGCGGGAGACTCCACTTACCGTGCCTACGATTCCGTCTTTTTCAACGGTGTATATATCGGTATGGACACCATTGACAAGCCTATAGCCGGCGTATACACAAACCAATGGAACTGGATAGCTGGAGAAAGCGGGGAAAATGGCATCCTTTCCGAATACAAGATCGACACCTTAAGCGCCAAGAAAAATTGGGACAGGGCAGGAAGTGTCACACTGCGTCTAGTGGGCAAGTACAACCAATGTCCGGGCGACACCATTCTAATTAAGGACATCGCTTATGTCTGTCCTGCGGTCGCACGCATCAAATCACCCCGAAGGGCCTATTACTGCGACTACCCCACCGTACATTTCATAGAGAATTCCGACGGCCCTGTCGGCTACCTGTGGCATTTCGGCAACGACTCAACCAGCACTTCCGGCATTTATTGGGAGGGAGACACCAGCACGGAGGCCAACCCTGTATACAGCTACAAGCCAGGCAAATACCTGCAGAAATACTATGCTAAGGTAAAGCTTTGGGTCTACAACGACGACTCGCTCAACAACTTTTGCGGCTATTGCGAGGATTCCGCCTTCCGGAATGTGTATATTTCACATGCCGACATGAAACTGGTCACCACCACCACGGACACCGTCTCCACTTCGGAATTCTGCATGGGCGACACCGTCCTCTTTTGGGACTCCACCTATTGCACAGCCCCTTTGATGCGGTGGTTTGTGGACATTTTGGACAGTAATCGCAGCAACATTGACTTAGACACTGCATTTTGGCTGATGAGACACTATTTCCAATCCCAAAATGGATACTCCGGCGTGTATGACAGCATAAAAACCACATGGAGCCCCCGACCATCTGCAAATGTTAATAATGAGTATGATGATGCTTTAAGATATATTGGGAAAACATACAGTCCACGCGGACACGAATACAAAATCTCCCCTTTCCCGAACTACACCTATGAAATTGATTCCTCCATCGCCTATCAGGTGACCACTATTCCACACCCCTTCGCCTTCCATTTCAAAAGGGAGGGAGTATATTACCTTGAACTTAATAACATTGATCTGCTTGGCTGTGGAAACGGAGACACCAGTTTTTTCCATGGACTGCATGAATCCGGCATTTCCGACTCCACTTTTCATGGACGCACCTTCACCAAACGGATTGAGGTGTTCCCGCCCAGCACGCCCGGAGCCATTTTCCCGAAAGAGATCTGCGCTGGGGACAGCATCCAGTTTCTTGACTCAAGCAGCACCATCGAACCTTATGGACATCTGAAAATCACCGACTATCTGTGGAGCTGTGTCGGTATACTTGACACTGCAAGAAATCCTTGGTATGTCATTCCAGCGGGCGGCTCCTATGATGTCTCACTGGGAGTCACCAACGAAAAAGGCTGTGTGGGCAGCACCGTATTCAAAAAAGCGCTCACGGTCAATGCCACAAACGCCACTTGGGTTACCGCCTCCGGCTTATATGAGGCATGTAACAAAACACGGTTCACTTGCGGCAGCAGGGTCAACACATATCCGGCCCAATCCACCTCACTGAAATACGAATGGCATGTCAACAACGGACGTTTCCTCTGGAACACCAAACCGGTTGTATCCGGCAGAAACTGTGTCTGCTCATTTGACGTGGACACCACCAGATATGTGCAGATTACCTTGATTGTCACCGACACACTTACCGGATGCCGGAGCAGCTACACCGACTCCATCCTAATCCGCAAACCAAAGGCCGAATTCATCGCCACAGAACGAAGCAGCATCTGTCCGCCCCTACAGACAACCTACATTGACCAATCCACAGTCAGCGAACATTTCGGCAATTCCTACATTGACAAATGGGAATGGATTCTGGAGGACTATGAGGACACGGCCATCAGCATCATGCAGCAGCCTAACTTCATCTACAACTATGCGGGATATTACGATGCGGCTCTTGTGGTCACCGACAACTTCGGCTGCACCGACACCAACTATAAAGCGGATTATATCCATGTAGAAGGCCCCTACGGTGATTTTGAATGTGACACTACTGAAGGCTGCCTGCCGCTGAAAGTGACTTTCACACTTCATCTGAACGATGCGGACACTGTCATCCTCATCGCCGGAGACGGTGGCAACATTGGAATGAATGTCAAAGGGGACACTATAAAAGAACTTGCCTACGTATACCAGGCTCCAGGATTTTACCTTTCTTCGGTACAAATGATCAAATGGGTGACCGATTCCTCAGGACACACCTACAAATGCTCGCGCACCCTTGTGAGCAAGGACACAATCTGGGCGGTGGAAATCAACCCATGGTTCACCACAAAAGACATCTACTGTGTAGGCACCATTCCTTTCACCAACGAAACCGACAGCAGCCACAGTCGTGTTAAACCCTTTGATTTCCAACTAAAAAATTTCTGGGACTACGGCAATGGGAAAAACGACTCCACCAATTTCCACGGACAAAGCTATTACGACTCCGCAGGCACCTATGCCGTAACCTATACGGCAGAAGCCAAACACTGCCGCCAATCCGCCACCCGTTCCATTGAAGTGATGGATTATCCGGATATTGACATCACCCATTCCGACACCACCGCATGTGTCTCCATGACCGCGACATTTGAGGCCACAAACCTTTGCGGAGAGGAAAAGGATTTCACCTGGACCTTCCAGGATGGAGTGCAACTGAACGGCAACCCTGTCAAACGGGAGTTCACCCAATCCAACTATTACCATTACAATCTGACGGTAGCCTTCAACGCAGAAAACTGTTTCAAAAACTACCCTGACTCCGTACTGATTTCCGCTTGGATCTCCCCCACTGCGGAATTTGAAATCAAAAACAACAGCGGACAAATCCTGACCGATGCCGTCCGGGGACTTCCCGCCCGCGAAACCGCCTATTTCTACGACCTGAGCATAGCTGGAGACGCGCCCATTAGTTTTTGGCAATGGCATTTCGGCAACGGTGACAGTACAGCTTTAACCGCCGCACCAGGCAACACAACTTATGCCTATAGTGACATTTCCGGCTATCTGGATGTGTTGTTAGCTGTGGAAGATGACCACCACTGCAAGGACACCATCCGGCACCAGATACTCGTTTTGGAAACGTTGCGCTTCCCTAATGTATTCTCCCCGAACGGAGACGGCTTCAATGACTTTTTCGAGCCTTTGGAGGCAGGCGGCTATTTTTATCACATTGAAATGATTATCTACAACCGCTGGGGCGAAAGAGTATGGATGCGCACCTGCGAAAATGCCATGGGATACAAAGGGGTATGCCCGGACTATGAACATCCCGAATTCTGGTGGGATGGTAAAAATGCCACCGGCAGCGACCTCTCCGAAGGGGTTTATTTCTGGGTGATCAAGGCCAAGCCATTGTCGGAAAGCGGCGACATCCTGCTCAACGGTTCCGTCACCCTGGTCCGATAAAGCAAAATCCGGCACATGAAACGAATCATCTGTTTTATTGGAATTTGCTTAGGATGGATACTTACCTCATTGGGACAAGGGAATGGAAAAGGCTTCAACTTTTTTGCCTCCGCCGGCATCTATGAGGGCAACAGATACCACGCCACCTACTACAACGGCAACAACGAAGATATCAACATACGGCGAGTTCTTGGCAACAGCATTTTGAAAAACCAAATTGACCGCTCTGTCTCCGAAAAAAACGGCATAATCCTTGACGAAAAGGGTATCATTCTTGATGAGCTGCCAGCAAGCATGCACTACAACTGGAGTTTCTCCCTCAATTTAGGTGCAGCCTACCGGCTCAACGAGGAGTTCTCCCTCATTGCCACTGTCGGACAGGTGAAATTGACCGCACACAGCCAGGCCGTTTTCACTTATCACAAAGGGGTGTCCGGCAACCAAACTGCCGACTACCTGATGTATGACCTGGTGGGAAAGGAAAACAGAAATTTTCTGGAGATAGGCATGCGATACAGACAAATTTCAGATAACCGCTTCCGATGGTTTTGGGAAGTGACCGCCCAACTGAACAGCGTGAAAGTGGAAAATGCTGACCTTGTCGTGGAGGGAAACAGTTACACAATGATTGACTATTACGGGGGTGCCACCTACGATCCCACCATCGACCAGACTTTCATTGACCCGATGTTGGGCGGTGTCGGCTTTGGCGGCTGCACCACTTTGGGCCTCTCAATGCAAATCAATGACTGGGCAGCGCTGGAACCATTCGCCCAACTGCAATACATACGCATCCGTCTCTCCGAGCCCTACCGGTTCAAACCAAACTACCTGATTGGTGTACGCATAAACGTGAGTGACATGCTGTTCGCCGGAAAAAGGTAAGAAAGAGTTTAATGGTTTACAGTTTACAGTTTTTTGTCATTGTTCAGCAGTATAGACGCAAAATTTTGCGTCTATACTGCTGATGTCATGGTCATGGTACGTCACTTCCACCGGAACGTCTCTATCAGATGCAGCATGTCCTTTTGCACATATTGCAGTACCGGAGCAAGGGAATCGTTGTTGGGCGTGGTATGGAAATACAAGGCACCCCTGAAAAAATGCTTTTCCCTGTCGGTCAGCCAAAACTGATAGGTGCAGGCCACATGAGTTCCAGTAATCTCATAAATCCGCCCATACACCTTGGCCACTGTATCGTACACATTGGATTCCAACATATCCTCCGCCTTGGGAATCTGTTTTGTGGTGAAAAAACGGGAATCTTCCATCAATTGGTCCAAATTGTTTTGTACCGGTTTATAACTCACATGCAACGTGGCTTCCCATTGCGGATAATGTAGATTTATCCAATAAGGTTCTTGTACATCCGTACGCGGCACAATTTCCGCCAAGGTGGAATATTCAAAGGCATACGGATAGGTGGCGGTGTCAAACAACTGATATGCAGCCTCCGGCAGCTCGATGCGGTAATAGGCACGCGGCTTGGGGGTATAGGTTCCCTCCCCGCATGACAGAAGCAACACCAGCAATGCGAGCGTTACCGCGACACATCCCCATACACGACCATTTCTACGAAAAAAACTAAAAATCATAAATTCTGTTTTTCCAAAATTCCAGACATGTCAGCCAGACATTGAAGAATATTTGAAAATGTTAAAATTCAGCATTTTGCGGCGTGCGCGGGAAAGGAATCACATCACGGATATTGGCCATGCCGGTCACAAAGAGCATCAGCCGTTCAAAGCCGAGGCCGAAACCGCTGTGCGGAGCCGTACCGAAACGGCGGGTATCCAGATACCAGTCCAAAATATCCTCGTTCATATTTCGTTCCCGCATTATGCCAAGCAGCTTGTCCAAATCGGACTCCCTTTCGGAACCGCCGATAATTTCACCGATTTTCGGGAAAAGGATGTCCATGCCGCGTACAGTCCTGCCATCATCGTTCTGTTTCATATAGAACGCCTTGATTTCCTTGGGATAGTCTGTCAGAATGACCGGTTTGCCAAAATGCTGCTCCACTAGGAAGCGTTCGTGTTCCGACTGGAGGTCAATACCCCATTTGACCGGCACCTCAAACTTATGTTTGGACTGCAACAGAATGTCAATTCCTTCAGAGTAGGTCAGACGCTGGAATGGCTCTTTGTCAACATGCTGCAGACGTTCAATCAGTCCCTTGTCAAACATGTCGTTGAGGAACTGCAAATCATCGGGATTGTGCTCCAGGGCATATTTCACCACATAGCGGATGAAATCCTCGGCCAAATCCATGTTGTCGGTGATGTCATAAAAGGCCATTTCAGGCTCAATCATCCAAAACTCGGCCAAATGGCGCGGCGTGTTGGAGTTTTCGGCACGGAAAGTGGGACCGAAAGTGTAGATTTTGCCCAATGCCAGCGCACCCAACTCCCCGTTGAGCTGTCCGGAAACAGTAAGGCTGGTTATTTTGCCGAAAAAGTCCTTGGTGTAGTCCACCTTGCCTGATTCGTTGCGCGGCAGGTTCTCCAAATCCAGGGTGGTCACCTGGAACATCTCCCCCGCCCCTTCCGCATCGGCACCCGTAATCAGCGGCGTGTGCATGTACACAAAACCATGATCGTTGAAATACTGGTGGATGGCAAAAGCCATGGCATGGCGCAAACGCATCACGCAGCCGAAATAGTTGGTCCGGAAACGCAAGTGGGCAATCTCCCGCAGGAATTCCATGCTGTGGCCCTTTTTCTGCAAAGGATATTTCTCAGGGTCGGCTGTGCCTAACACCTCAATCTGTTCCGCCTGAATCTCCACGGACTGTCCCTTACCCATTGAGGCGACCAGTTTGCCTGTCACCGAAAGGCAGGCCCCCGTGGTCACCTTTTTCAACAATTCAGCATCAAACTTTTCCGTATCGGCCACAATCTGCAACGAATGCACGATTGAACCGTCGTTCAGGGCTATGAAATTGACCGCGCTGTTGCCGCGCTTGGTCCTCACCCATCCCTTGACATTGATGACACTGCCTATTTCAATCCCTTCCTTCTGCTTGAGAATATCGTAAATCCGAATGTTCTTCATCTCTATCAAAAATTACTGCGTTTAGTATCTTATTTCCCCTTTATCATAACGGCGCATGAAATTTTCCAGCTCATCCACCGAAATCTTTTTCACAATTATTTTCTTCTGTTTGTCAAGTACATATATCTGCGGAGTGGAATGCACGTCATACACCTGCACAAAATCAATGTTGGCCACATTGCCACCCACATTCACCCAAGGCAGATTGTGATCATTGACATATTTCCGCCAAGCGACCGTATCGGCACTCATACAGACAGCAAACACCTCCAAATCAAGACTGTCCTTAAGGCGGTTATAGAACTCCACCAGTTTTGGCGTGGCCGATTTGCAATGGGAGCAATCCACATCCCAGAACCACATGATGGTGTATTTCTTGTCAAATTCGTAGGAGGAGCGAAGCCGTTTGCTGAGATCCATCATCATAAGATGCGGAGCCTGACGCCCAACAAGAATGGGATCCAGCTTGTCCGCCCGTTCCACCATAGCCTCCAGCGTGGTCGAATCAACCCACGGGCAAAGCCCCTGCTCATAATACTTCTTGACCATGTGCACGAAGACAGCATCCTGCCCAACATACTTGCTGCGCTCATACTTATGAGTCACATACCATACAATATATTTGAACAACTCTTTGGAAGTCGTTTTTTCAATCAGCAAATCAGTATATTTGATCAGTGAATCCACTGCTGTCGGTGCCACCTGCTCATAATAATGCTTCAAAAAGGGATGGAACATCGGGGAGAAAATCATGCCGTCATCTGTCAAATCAGTGTTGTCCCAATAATGGGAGATGTAATACCACAGCAGCCATACCGAATCCCGTCCCTCCGGCAGCGGCGGAACCTCCACCTCCAAGCCCATCTTCTGAAGCTTGGAGAAGAGCTGGTTCGGATAAGTCTCTATCTGCCAGTCGGTGAAAAGATGCATACTGTCATAATTGCGGGAACGTTCCGCCTTCAGCGTATCCAGCAAAGTCTGATTTGGAGCCTCCTTGGAACTCTCCTGCTTGATAGCCTTGGACAGTTCCGCAGCCTTGACCTGATAGCGCACCATAGTTTTCTGGAAATGAAGGAACACATCATTTTCTGGAGAATTTTCAAAACTCAAATGGTCAAGCACATCATAGTAGGGTGGTGTCAGTCCCGTGGCCCTGATTGTAAAGAACATGGAGGAATCCACAATGAACTCCAGATACTTGTTGTGCCGCTGTCCCGCCACAATATACACGCCACGATGCAATGTATCCTTGCCATGCAGCACGTAGGTGTAGGGCTTCCGCTTTTCCACAAAAATAGAATCCTTGGAATAGGTCTTATCGGCATAATAATAGCCGACAAACAGCATCGTGTCCGGAACTCCCTCCAACACAATGGTCACCTCATAATTATAGGGGGAAGCAACCTTCCGGGAAGCTTTCTTCTGTGCAAACAGCGGCATTCCCCACAGGAAAACTCCCAACAAAACCGAAATATAGCATCTCTTTTTCATGACGTTTTTTATTTCAATTCCCATATAAGACGTATTTATTTCTAAAAATGCTACCTCAAATTATGCCTTCCTTGATAATATCGTGCAGATGGATGACCCCCGCGTAATTTTTTTGCGCATCCAGCACCAGAATACTGGTGATACTGTTTTGGCGCATCATTTCCAAAGCCTTCACAACCAACTCCTTCTCCCCTATTGTCTTGGGATACGATGACATGATTTCCTTGGCCGTCACTTTGTGAACATCCGCCACCCGCGAAAGCATGCGGCGCAGATCGCCATCGGTAATGATACCCACAATCTGTCCTTCGTCATCCAACACCGCTGTCATTCCCAAGCGTTTGGAAGATATTTCATAAATCACGGCATCCAACTCGTCATCAGGATGAACAACCGGACGTGCATTCTCCTTGCTTAAATCCTCCACCCTAAGATAGAGCCGCTTGCCCAAAGCTCCTCCCGGATGATAGCGGGCAAAATCGGCGGCGGAAAAGCCGCGCAGGGCACTCAGGCAAACCGCCAAGGCATCCGCTATCACCAACTGGGCGGTCGAACTGCTGGTCGGCGCAAGGTTATTGGGGCAGGCCTCGCTTGGCACAGTGGAATTGATCACATAGTCCGCATGTTTCGCCAAATAGGAGTCCATGTTCCCAACAATTGCAATAACCTTGTTGTCCCGCATGCGGATCATAGGAAGTAACAGCGTGATTTCCGGTGTGTTTCCGCTTTTAGAAATGCAGACCACAACATCGTGCGGCTGAATGATTCCCAAATCCCCATGAATGGCATCGGCGGCATGCATGAAAATGGCGGGCGTGCCGGTGGAGTTCAAAGTCGCCACCATTTTCTGCCCGATAATGGCGCTTTTGCCGATGCCGGTGACGATGATACGCCCTTCGGTGGCATGAAACATGATTTTCACGCTTTCCACAAAGGCGTCGTCCACGAAGTGCGTTAACTGTCCAACAGCCTCAGCTTCCATTTTAATACATTGAACAGCCGTTTCTTTTATTTTTTCGGAAGATTCAACCATCATGCTTTTACCCTAATTTTTCAAACTTGCAAAAATAGCAAATATTTACACATCCGCGCCTGCTGACACGCAATTTTTTCAATGACTTGCAAAATCATTGCCAAATCCGTCAAAATGGCAATAAAAAAGATGTGCCGTTACCGGCACATCTTCATCAAAATTTTATGTTGACATCAGAGGACCTCTAAAAATCACTTCATGTGCAATAAAGCGTGGAATTTTTAGAAGTTCACATTAATCCTCATCCGATTGCGACTCCTCGTATGCTTTCAACAGGGCGGACTGCACATCGGCAGGCACCTGCTGGTACTCGGCGAACTTCATGCCATAGGAGGCACGGCCGCTCGTAATGGAGCTCAAGGAGGTGGAATATTTGTTCATTTCCGCCAACGGAACTTTAGCGTGGATAATCTGATATGCACCTTCACTGTCCATGCCCATCACGATGCCGCGACGTCCCTGCAGGTCGGTCATCACACCGCCCATGTTTTCAGCAGGAACAAACACATCCACATCATAGATAGGTTCAAGAATACGCGGACCGGCATTCTTGAAAGCCTCGCGGAAAGCGGTACGGCCGGCAATTTTGAAAGCGGTTTCGTTGGAATCCACAGGGTGCATCTTACCATCGTAAATGTTCACCACAATGTCACGGGCATAGGAACCGGTCAAAGGTCCTTCCTCCATCTTCTCCATGATACCCTTCAGAATGGCAGGCATGAAACGGGCATCGATGGCACCACCCACGATACAGTTATTGAAAACCAGCTGGCCGCCCCAATCCAACGGATAGACCTGTGTGTCACGGATGGGGTATTTGGTCTGGTTGGGCATGCCCTCATAGTAAGGCTCAATCAGCATGTGCACCTCACCGAACTGGCCGGAGCCGCCGGACTGCTTTTTGTGACGATACATTGCCTCAGAAGGTTTGGTGATGGTTTCACGGTACGGGATTTTCGGAGCAAAGAATTCGATTTCAATCTTATTGATTTTCTCGATAATCCATTTGTTAATGTTCAGATGCTGCTCGCCCTGACCGGAAATGATGGTCTGTTTCAACTCTTTGGACTGCTCCACGAGGAAAGTCTGGTCCATTTTCTTGATATCATTCAAAATCTGACCCAGTTTTTCATCGTCAGAGGAGTTTTTGGCTCTCACCGCAGTACGGAACTTGGGTTCAGGATAAGCCGTGGGTGCCAAGGTATCGTCCGGATTTTTGGCAGAGTTCAGTGTGTTCTGCGGGAACACACTCTTCAGTTTGATGGTGCCCACAATGTCACCTGCACAAGCCTTCTCCACCTGTTCGCGGTTTTTACCGGCCACACAAATCAATTGGGAGATACGCTCTTTGGAGCCGTTGGCAGCATTAACCACATCCATACCCAAAGTCATCTCACCATTGTAAATCTTCATCATGGCCACCTCACCCAAATGAGGCTCCACATTCATCTTGAAGACAAACGCAGACAAAGGCTCGGTTGAGCTGCACTTCAACTCCTTGCCGTCCACCGTCTTTTCAAACGGCATCTGGTCAGGGGCGGGACAATTCTCCTGAATGAAATCCATCAGGGAGGTCACCCCCTGGTCGGTTTTGGCTGAACAGCACAACACCGGAAAAACGGAACGGCTGATGATACCAAGACGCAAACCTTTCTTAATTTCATCGGGTGACAAAGTGCCCTCTTCAAAGAACTTCTCCATCAAAGCCTCATCATTCTCCGCCGCATTCTCAATCAAAGTGTTCAGCATCTCCTCCGCTTTGGCTTTTTCGCTGTCGGGAATATCAGACACCACAGGTTCGCCCCCGTTCACAGGAAATTTGACCATTTTGCCATGCAGCACGTCAATCACACCCTCAAAGGCGGAGCCTGCCGCATTGGTCGGGTATTGGATGGCGGTGACACCATTGCCGAAATACAGTTTCAGCTGGCGCAATGTCTCATCAAAATTGGCCTTTTCATGATCCATCTGGTTGGCGACAAAAACCACAGGTTTGTTGAACCTCTTCACGCTGCGCCACTGCACCTCTGCACCGACCTCCACACCGTTCTGCGCATTCAGCACCATCACCGCAGTATCCGCCACGCGCAAAGCACTGACAATCTCGCCCACGAAATCATCGAAACCCGGGCAGTCTATCATATTGATTTTACCATTTTTCCATGCAGCATACATGGCTGTGGCATAAATGGAGTTCTGACGTTCCAGCTCCACATCCCGATAATCGGAAACTGTGTTTTTATCCTCCACACTTCCGCGACGGCTGATTACGCCACCGTGAAATGCCATGGCTTCCGCCAAAGTTGTTTTACCCGCACGAGCACCTCCCAAGAGTGCCACGTTTCTGATTTCACTTGTCTGATATACCTTCATTTGTATCCTTTTAATTGATGAATTTAAACTAATACCGCTCAGCAAATTTGAAACTTACTGATTAGATACAGTTTACATTAATAACTATACTATTGTTTTAAGTTTGCAAATATATACAATTATTGAATACGAATTCCATGCGGAGCGAGAAAAAAAATTTCTTCTTACACATAATAAATAAGGGGAAAGGCCGTTATGGATTCCGTGAAAAAGACATATTACATATTATTAATAGTTGGAATGGTATTGGTTTGCCTGTCATTGCCACAACAAGCCTACGCCCAGACCGGCACGCAACAGGAGCAGCTGGCCATCGAATACTTCAAAAATCAGGAATTTGAGAAGGCCATAGAGCTGTTTGCGGAACTGTACAAGCGGCAGCCCAACAACTATTACTACTCCTACTACCTGCAGTGCCTCATGCAGACCCAGTCCTACAAGGAGGCGGAGCAGCTGGTCAACCGGCAGATGAAACGCTTTCCGCAAATGCAGCGGTATGGCGTGGATTTGGGGCTGGTGTACGAAGCCGAAGGGAACAGCACCAAGGCCAAAAAGCAATTCGAGAACTGCATCCAGAAGGCGGCAAACCAGATTCCCTCGCTGAAGGAACTCGCCGCCGCCTTCATTGCCTGCGGACTTCCGGAACAGGCCATTTCCTGCTACGAACAGATTCGGAAAACAAGCGGCGACCCACTGGCCAACGCCTTTGAAATGGCCGGCATATATTCACAAAGAGGATTGTATGACAAGGCATTATGGGAATATCTGCTATGGGTGAAAACCGCAAATGAGCATACTGCCACATTGGAGAACATTCTCACCACCTGGCTGGCCGACGACCCCGAACATCACAAAAGGGACCTGATAGAACGAGGATTGATGACATTCACCTACAAGGAGCCGGACCAGCTTTGCTACGCCAACCTTCTGCTCTGGTTCAGCATGCAGGAAGGACGCTTTTCGGAAGCGCTCAAACAGGCCGTAGCAATTGACAAACGTTTTAAAGGCGAAGGGAAACCGGTGTATGATTTGGCCAACATTGCAACGGAAAACGGAGCCTATGGAGTGGCATTGGACGCCTACCATTATATTCTGAAACACTACAACGAGTTTTCGCTCTGCTACGAAGCGGCACAGACAGGCAGCCTGTGGACACGCTACCGGCAAATCACCGCCACCTATCCGCCCAAAACTGGTGAGATACGGCAGCTAAGCAACGAACTGGACACCTTTTTTACGCACCATCCGCTGCAGGACAACAACATCGACCTTTATCTCACCTATGTGAGGACAACAGCCTTCGGATTGAAAAACACGGAAAAAGCCAAGTCAATGCTGCAAACGGCCATCCGTCAGCCCAAGTTGTCAGCCCAGTCCAAGGCACGCTGCAAACTGCTGCTGGGAGACATTTTCCACGCGGAAGAGGAGGTTTGGGAGGCCACGCTGCTGTACAGCCAGGTTGAAAAGGATTTCCCAAACGACACTCTGGGACAGACCGCCAAATTCAAAAACGCGAAACTGGCCTTCTACATGAACGAATTCGAGTGGGCCAAGGCGCAACTGGACATGCTCCGCGCAGCCACCTCCAAACTGATTGCAAACGATGCCATGTACCTTTCCCTGCTCATATCGGACAACGAGAGCGACGACAGCCTGAACCTGCCCCTCTCCTATTATGCAAAAGCGGATTATCTGATTGAAAACCAAGAATACGAAAAGGCTTCGTCATATCTGGACAGTATTGGAATGCTGTCAGCCTCACACCAGCTGGAGGACGACATACTGTACCGCAAGGCGGAAATAGCGTTTCACACCAGACAGTTTGAAACAGCAGACCGGCTGCTGGAACAGCTGGTCACGGAATTTCCCTACGAACTGCTTACAGACGACGCGCTG
>CAJOQK010000175.1 GCA_905236885.1 uncultured Bacteroidales bacterium | reverse complement strand
GTAGAATAGCGGTCTCCAAAACCGTTGATGAGAGTTCGAATCTTTCTTCTCCTGCCAGAATTCGAAATGCTATATATAGATGAAAAAGTTGATCAATTATTGTAAGGAATCTTATACAGAATTGGTGCAGAAGGTTACATGGCCGACATGGGAGGAGTTGCAGAGCAGCGCCATTGTCGTGAGTGTTGCCGCTTTGATCATTGCACTTATTGTATTTGTGATGGATTTTATTTTCGGAATCCAGCACATCGGATTCGGATCTTTTGTGTGGAAAGGAATCTTAGGTTTCTTATACGGAGCATAAAATGAATGTAAGGCCGTCTTGCTTCCCAAGTTATTGAGGCGGTTTAACATAGATAATCTGTTTAATTAGCGTAATTGGATAGGATATGAGTGAGACAAATTTGCAGTGGTATGTGTTACGAACCATTACGGGTCATGAAAAGAAGATCAAGCAGCACATCGAGAGTGAGGTTGCCAGTCGGAATTTTCAGGATTATGTATCACAAGTATTGATTCCTATTGAAAAGGTGTATCAGATCAGGAACGGTAAGAAAATCTCGAAAGAGAAGAACTTCTATCCCGGTTACATCTTTGTTGAAGCCGACTTGTCCCAGGGCGAAATCAAGCACCTGTTGCGTCAGACACCGGGTGTCTTGGGATTCCTTGGCGCCAGCAACGAACCGGAACCTCTGCGTGAAAGCGAGGTGAAACGTTTGTTGGGCAAAGTGGACGAGTTGATTGAAAACGAGGAGGAGATGATTTCATCTTTCATTGTTGGAGAATCCATTACGGTGATTGACGGGCCTTTCAACAGTTTCAGCGGAGTGATAGAGGAGGTGAATCAGGAGAAGAAGAAGCTGAAGGTTACGGTGAAAATCTTCGGCAGGAAAACCCCATTGGAACTGAACTATTCGCAGGTTGCGAAAGAGGCTTAGAAAGGTTAGTTATTAATCTGTTAAAAAAGTACATTAATGGCAAAAGAAGTTGCAGGGCTTATTAAGTTGCAAATCAAAGGAGGTGCTGCCAATCCTGCTCCGCCCGTAGGACCCGCTTTGGGTTCCAAAGGTGTGAACATCATGGATTTCTGCAAGCAGTTCAATGCCCGTACTCAGGATAAGGCGGGAAAAATTATTCCTGTCATCATCACTGTGTACAAGGACAAATCCTTTGACTTCATACTGAAAGTATCTCCCGTAGCCGTGATGATTTTGGAGGCGACGAAAGCCGCCAAGGGTTCCGGTGAACCCAACCGTACCAAAGTCGCCAACCTTACCTGGGATCAGGTTCGTGCCATCGCCGAAGAAAAAATGCCTGACTTGAACTGTTTCACGGTGGAGTCAGCCATGAAGATGGTGGCCGGAACTGCGCGCAGCATGGGTGTCACAGTAAAAGGAGGCACAAGCCCGTTTTAAAGTTAATCATCAAAGTTAAAAAAATCAAAAATGGCAAAAATATCGAAAAAACGCAAAGAAGCCATCGCTAAACACGATTTGTCGAAAGTGTATAGCCTGACTGAAGCCGTTCAAGTAGTAAAAGACATTACCTACACCAAATTTGACGCCTCTGTGGATATTGACGTCCGTTTGGGTGTCGATCCCCGCAAGGCCAACCAGATGGTGCGTGGTGTTGTCACTTTACCGCATGGAACAGGAAAAGTTGTTCGTGTACTTGCGCTGGTGACTCCTGAAAAGGAGGAGGAGGCGAAAGCTGCGGGAGCCGATTATGTTGGTTTGGATGAGTACGTGAAAAAGATTAAGGAAGGTTGGACGGATGTGGATGTCATCATCACCATGCCGAGCGTGATGCCGAAAATCGGTGCGCTGGGAAGGATTTTGGGTCCGCGTGGCTTGATGCCGAATCCGAAGACCGGAACGGTTACCATGGAGGTGGGCAAGGCCGTCACCGAGGTGAAAGCCGGTAAAATCGACTTTAAAGTCGATAAGTTTGGCATTGTGCATGCTGCAGTGGCGAAGGTCTCCTTTTCCACAGAGAAGATTTATGACAATGTCAAGGAGATATTGGCCACCATCGTGAAGCTGAAGCCGAGCGCCGCCAAGGGAACCTACATCAAAAGCGTGTATTTGTCCAGTACCATGAGCCCGGGTGTACAAGTGGATATGAAGTCAGTTACATTAAATTAAAAGAACATGCGAAAAGAAGAGAAAGCACAGGAAATTAATGAAATCGCTGAGATTCTTTCCAAGTACAGCACGGTTTATGTAGCTGATTTGACTGGATTGACCGTTGAAAAGACCAACAATTTGCGCAGAACCTGCTTCCGCAAGGGAGTGAAGGTCAGAATGGTGAAAAACACCCTTCTGCGCAAGGCGATGGAGCAGCTTGATGCGGACTATTCCGAAATGTACGAGGCTTTGCACGGCAATTCCGCAATCATGATGGCCGAAGTGGGAAACCTTCCCGCCCGCATCATCAAGGATTTTCGCGGAAAAGCTGCGATTCCCGCTATCAAGGCAGCTTACATTGACCAGTCGGTTTACTTGGGGGACAACCAGATAGACATCTTGGCCAGTCTGAAGTCCCGCGAAGAGTTGATTGGCGACATTATCGGTCTGCTGCAGTCACCTGCACGCAATGTGATTTCCGCATTGCAGTCGGGCGGCGGCAAGTTGGCTGGTATTGTTAAAACCCTCTCAGAGAGAGAAAATTAAAAAAACAAAATTAAAAAAAGTAATTAACACAAAAAATTAGAATAAAATGGCAGATTTAAAAGCTTTTGCTGAACAATTAGTTAATTTAACTGTTAAAGAAGTTAATGAATTGGCACAGATATTGAAAGAGGAGTACGGCATTGAACCCGCCGCCGCCGCTGTTGCAGTTGCAGCCGGTCCCGCCGCTGGCGGTGCCGCCGAAGCCGCTGAAGAGAAAACATCTTTCGATGTGATCCTGAAAGCCGCCGGTCCTCAGAAACTGGCCGTGGTCAAATTGGTGAAGGAACAGACCGGTCTTGGCTTGAAAGAGGCCAAAGAGTTGGTTGACGCCGCTCCCAAGGCCCTCAAAGAGGGTGCTGACAAGGCAACTGCCGAAGCTTTGAAGAAAGTTTTGGAAGAGGCAGGTGCCGAGGTTGAAATTAAATAGTTTCAATTCCCGACTGACATATAAGCCCTTGCACAGGGCTTATATGTTCTTTTTTTAACGTTCTTTATATTTAAAAATTTTTAAAAGCTAAAGCCTTGGTTAATAAAACAGAAAGAATCAATTTTGCCTCTGCGGTGCAGACGGAGTATCCCGATTTTTTGGATATTCAGATAAAGTCTTTTAGGGACTTCTTTCAAATTGACACGAATCCGGAGTTGAGATGTAAAGAAGGGTTATATAAGGTTTTTGCGGAGAATTTTCCCATTACCGATACGCGCAACTGCTTCGTATTGGATTTTGTGGATTATTTTTTTGACGCGCCCCGCTATTCGGTTAAAGAGTGTATCGAGAGAGGTTTGACATACAGTGTCCCTTTGAAAGCAAGATTAAAGCTCTATTGCAATGATGTGGACAATGAGGATTTTGAAACCATCATACAGGATGTGTATCTGGGTTTGATCCCTTACATGACGGAAAAGGGGACTTTTGTCATTAATGGAGCGGAACGGGTCATTGTCTCCCAATTGCACCGTTCTCCCGGTGTCTTTTTCGGCACATCATTCCATACAAACGGCACGCAGCTCTATTCCGCCCGAATCATTCCGTTCAGAGGTTCCTGGATAGAGTTCACCACCGATATCTCCAATGTGATGTACGCCTACATCGACCGCAAGAAGAAATTGCCGGTCACTACGTTGTTGAGAGCCATCGGTTATGAGACGGACAAGGACATCCTCACCATTTTTGACATGGCCAACGAAGAGAAGGCCACCAAAACCAATCTGAAACGTCTTTTGGGTCGTAAATTGGCTGCTAATGTCTTGAAATTCAAGAATGAGGATTTTGTAGACGAAGAAACGGGCGAGGTGGTGACCATTTCTCGTCCGGAGGTGATTGTGGAGCGCGAAACCATTTTGGAGGAGCCTCATATCAACATGATTACCAATGCAGATGTGAAAACCATTCTGTTGCACAAGGATGATGAGACCTCTTCGGACTATTCTATCATTTTCAATACTTTGCAGAAAGATCCGACCAATTCGGAAAAGGAGGCCGTCGACTATATTTATTTCCAGTTGCGGAGCACGGCGCCACCAGATGAGGAGACAGCCCGTTCCACATTGGAAAAACTCTTCTTTTCGGACAAGCGTTATGATTTGGGTGAGATGGGACGTTACCGTATCAACCGCAAATTGAACCTGAACATTGATCCCGACACCCGTGTCCTGACCAATGAGGATATCATCAGCATCATCAAGCACCTCATCAAGCTGATCAACTCCAAGGAGGAGGTGGATGACATCGACCACTTGAGCAACCGTCGTATCCGCACTGTGGGCGAACAGTTTTCCAACCATTTCGGTGTTGGTTTGAACAGGATGGCAAGAACTATCCGTGACAGGATGAACGTGCGTGACAATGAGCTTTTCACGCCGATTGATCTGATTAATGCCAAGGCTTTGTCTTCGGTCATCAATTCGTTTTTCGGCACCAACCAGTTGTCACAGTTCATGGACCAGACCAACACGCTGGCGGAAATCACCCACAAGCGGAGGATTTCGGCGTTGGGTCAGGGTGGTATCTCCCGTGACCGTGCCGGATTTGAGGTTCGTGACGTGCATTATACGCATTATGGCCGTCTCTGTACCATTGAGACTCCTGAAGGTCCCAATATCGGTCTGATTTCATCACTTTGTGTGTATGCCAAGATCAACCATCTGGGATTCATTGAAACTCCTTACCGCAAGGTGAAGGACGGACAGGTGCAGATGAATGAGCCGCTGGTCTACATGACTGCCGAGGAGGAGGAGAATCTGACCATAGCACAGGCCATTGAGCCGACAGATGCGGAGGGGCGTTTCACCAGCAAGCGCATCAAGGCGCGTCGCAGCGTGGACTATCCTATTGCCAGTCCGGAGGAGATTGACCTGATTGATGTGGCACCTAACCAGATTGCCTCCATCGCCGCTTCATTGATTCCTTTCCTGGAGCATGATGACGCCAACCGTGCCCTGATGGGTTCAAACATGATGCGTCAGGCGGTTCCGTTGCTGAAGCCGGAAGCACCAATTGTGGGGACCGGTATTGAAGAGCGTGTCTGCCGCAGCTCCCGTTCCCAAATTTATGCGGAGGCCAACGGCGTGGTGGAATATGTGGACAATACACAAATCCGTGTAAAATATAACAGAACTGAGGCTGAGGAATTGGTGAGTTTCGACCCTCAGACCAAGGTTTACGAACTGACCAAATATCAGCGCACCAACCAAAGCACCTGCATAAATATCTATCCTATTGTACATAAGGGTCAGAAGGTAGTGAAAGGGCAGGTGATGACCGAAGGCTACGGCACCCAGAACGGTGAGCTGGCCTTGGGCCGCAACCTGAAAGTCGCCTTCATGCCTTGGAAGGGGTACAATTTCGAGGATGCCATCGTGATTTCGGAGCGTGTGATTAAAGAGGACATCTTCACTTCCATCCACATTGAGGAATTCACTCTGGAAGTGCGTGACACCAAGCGTGGTATCGAGGAACTGACCAACGATATCCCCAATGTCAGTTCAGAGGCTACCAAGGATTTGGACGAAAATGGTCTAATCCGGATTGGTGCCCATGTGAAGGAGGGGGATATCCTAATTGGAAAAATCACGCCCAAAGGCGAATCCTATCCCACACCGGAAGAAAAGCTGCTCCGCGCCATTTTCGGTGACAAGGCGGGTGATGTGAAGGACGCTTCGTTGAAGGCCCCGTCATCCATGGAAGGTATTGTGCTGGATAATTACCTTTTCTCCCGCATGATGAAGTCGAGAAAAGGCAAATTGAAGGAAAAGGACACCCTCAAGGAGATTGAGGCAAGGGAGCAGAAAGAGTCATCGGAGTTGAAGGACGCCCTGGTGTTGAAGCTGTACCGCATTTTGGAGGGCAAGCTCTCCCATGGTGTGATGGACAACAACAAGAACATCTTCATCCCCAAGGGTCCCAAGTTCTCACAAAAGGCATTGGCCACCATCGATTTCAACATTGTAAACCTGAACGGATGGACCACTGACAAGCACATCAACCAGATGGTGCAGCAGGTGGTGCGCAACTACAATGAGAAACTGAGGATTCTGAGAGCCAAATACACCCGTGAGAAATTTGCCGTCACAGTGGGTGACGAGCTGCCTTCCGGTATTGTCCAGATGGCTAAGGTGTATATAGCCGACAAACGTAAGCTGAAAATTGGTGACAAGATGGCCGGACGCCACGGTAACAAGGGTATTGTGGCCAAGATAGTCAAGGAGGAGGATATGCCGTTCATGGAAGACGGTACGCCGGTTGACATTGTGTTGAACCCGTTGGGCGTGCCTTCCCGTATGAATATCGGACAGATTTACGAAACCATTTTGGGCTGGGCCGGCAAGGAACTGGGCTTGAAATTTGCCACGCCTATCTTTGACGGTGCCTCCGCCGATGAGGTCAATTCCTATCTTTCCAAAGCCGGTTTGCCTGAAAACGGAAGCGTTTACCTGTATGATGGCGGAACGGGTGACCGTTTCGAGCAGAAGGTCACGGTCGGTTACATTTACATGCTGAAACTGCACCACTTGGTGGATGACAAGATGCATGCCCGTTCCATCGGACCTTATTCGCTGATTACGCAACAGCCGTTGGGAGGTAAAGCCCAGTTCGGTGGTCAGCGTTTCGGTGAAATGGAGGTCTGGGCGCTGGAGGCTTTCGGTGCCGCGAACATCCTGCAGGAGATTCTGACTGTGAAATCTGATGACGTGATGGGACGTGCCAAGGCATACGAAGCCATTGTCAAGGGCGAGAACATGCCTGAGCCGGGCTTGCCCGAATCGTTTAACGTATTGGTGAACGAATTGCGTGGATTGGGACTGGAAGTCACTTTTGAATAAAATGCTGTCCCGGAATAATTTTTAAATTTGGAAAAATGGTTTTAAAGAAAGATAATAATTCACGAAAAGATTTTTCAAAAATCACCATCAGTTTGGCTTCTCCCGAATCCATTTTCGACCAGTCGTATGGAGAGGTGACCAAGCCGGAAACGATTAACTACCGCACCTACAAGGCAGAAAGGGACGGCTTGTTCTGCGAGCGTATTTTCGGCCCCACCAAGGACTGGGAGTGCCATTGCGGAAAGTACAAGCGTATTCGCTACAAAGGCATGGTGTGCGAGCATTGCGGTGTGGAGGTTACCGAGCGTAAAGTGCGTAGGGAACGCATGGGACACATCAAACTGGTGATACCGGTAGCCCACATCTGGTTCTTCAAATCCTCCCCGAACAAAATTGGAGCTTTTGTAGGTTTGCCCTCCAAGGCTGTGGAAGCGGTCATATATTATGAGAAATACCTTGTAATCCAACCGGGTGCCGCTGCCGATTTGGGCGATGTGAAAATCAGGAAGATGGATTTGTTGTCCGAAGAGGAGTATTTTGAAATTCTGGATCGTTTGCCCAAGGAGAATGCCAATTTGGAGGACAGCGACCCCAGCAAGTTCATTGCCAAGATGGGTGCGGAAGCCTTGTACGATGTAATTGTCAGCATTGACATTGACAAGGAATCGTATGAATTGCGTCACAAGGCGGACACTGAAACTTCACAGCAGCGCAAGCAGGAATACCTGAAACGGTTGCACGTTTTTGAATCGTTCAGGGACAGCCGCAAGCGGATTGAAAACCGTCCGGAATGGATGATAATGAAGATTATTCCGGTTATTCCGCCGGAGTTGCGTCCGTTGGTGCCGTTGGACGGAGGCCGTTTCGCCACTTCTGATTTGAACGAGCTCTATCGTCGTGTCATCATCCGTAACAACCGTTTGAAACGGCTGATGGACATCAAGGCTCCAGGTGTCATCATGCGCAATGAGAAGCGAATGTTGCAGGAGGCGGTGGATTCCCTGTTTGACAATTCCCGCAAGACCAATGCTTTCAAGTCCGATTCCCGTGCCTTGAAATCATTGTCAGACAGTTTGAAGGGAAAACAGGGCCGTTTCCGTCAGAACCTGCTGGGTAAGCGTGTGGACTATTCCGGACGTTCAGTGATCATTGTCGGACCGGATTTGCATCTGAACGAGTGCGGTCTGCCAAAGGATATGGCGGCTGAATTGTTCAAACCGTTCATCATCCGACAGTTGTTGGAACGTGGCATTGTCAAGACAGTGAAGTCTGCCAAAAAGATTGTGGACCGCAAGGATGCCGTCATTTGGGATATTCTTGAAAATATTTTGAAAGGGCATCCCGTGCTGCTGAACCGTGCTCCTACCTTGCACCGTTTGGGTATTCAGGCTTTCCAGCCGAAATTGGTGGAGGGCAAGGCCATCCGTCTGCATCCGTTGGCCTGTACCGCTTTCAACGCCGACTTTGACGGTGACCAAATGGCCGTGCATGTCCCTCTGGGGAACGCCGCCATTTTGGAAGCCCAATTGCTGATGCTTTGTTCGCACAATATTTTGAACCCTGCCAACGGAAGCCCGATTACGGTTCCTTCTCAGGACATGGTGCTGGGACTCTATTATATAACGAAAGAGTTGCATTCCACGCCTGACCAGAATGTGCCGGGTGAAGGCAAGGTGTTTTATGGTCCGGAGGAGGTGATTATGGCCTATAACGAGGGCAAGGTGCACATGAACGCCTGCATCAAGTGCCGCGTCAATCTCAATGGTGACGGCAAAATGCAGCTGATTGACACCACGGTGGGCCGTGTCATGTTCAACCGCGTTGTTCCGGATGAATATGGATACATCAACAAGCTTTTGACAAAAAAATCTTTGAGGGACATCATCGGAGATATCCTGAAAAAGACTGGAACGGCAAAAACAGCCCAATTTTTGGACGATATCAAGAACATGGGATACCTGATGGCTTTCCGTGGCGGTCTTTCCTTCAATTTGGGCGATGTGATCATCCCGAAGGAGAAAGCCTCCATTATTGAAGAGGCCAACAAGCAGGTGGAGGATATCATGGACCAGTTCTACAACGGCTGGATTACCGGTACGGAGCGTTATAACCAGGTGATTGACGTCTGGTCGAGCGTGAACATCCAAATCAAGGACATTCTGCTGAAACAGCTTAAGAACGACAAGCAGGGATTCAACTCCGTGTACATGATGCTGGATTCCGGTGCCCGTGGTTCCGACGCACAGATCACCCAGCTGTCTGGTATGCGTGGTCTGATGGCCAAGCCTACCAAAGCCGGAGCCATTGGAGGTGAGATTGTGGAGAACCCCATCTTGTCCAACTTCAAGGAGGGCTTGTCCGTGTTGGAATACTTCATTTCCACTCACGGTGCCCGTAAGGGTTTGGCCGATACCGCTCTGAAAACCGCTGATGCCGGTTACCTGACCCGCCGTCTGGTGGATGTGGCGCACGATGTCATTATCACCGAAGAGGATTGTGGAACATTGAGAGGATTGACAGTGAGCGCCTTCAAACAGAACGATGTTGTGGTGGCATCACTTTACGAGCGTATTTTGGGACGTACCAGCCTGCATGACATATATGATCCCCAAACCAACGAGCTGATTGTCCGTGCTGGTGAGGAAATCAACGAGGCTATTGGCAAGCGTATTGAGGCTTCTGGCATTGAAGAGGTGGAAATCCGTTCAGTGCTGACGTGCGAATCGCATAGAGGTGTGTGTGCCAGATGTTATGGCCGCAACTTGGCTACCTCAAAGATGGTGCAGCGGGGTGAAACGGTCGGTGTGATTGCCGCGCAGTCTATCGGAGAGCCTGGAACTCAGCTGACCCTGCGTACTTTCCACGTTGGTGGTGTGGCTGGAGCCTCCCGTACCGAAGCCGACATCAAGGCGAAATACAGCGGACTTTTGCAGATTGACGAATTGCGTACCGTGAATGTGGAGAAGGATGATCCCATGACCGGAAAGCCGTTGGCCTGCAAGCGTGTCATCGGTCGTTCCGCCGAAATGCACATTGTGGATCCTGAAACCCATATTGTACTGACAACCACCAATATCCCTTATGGTTCATTCCTCTACAAAAAGTCGGGGGACATGCTGGAGAAGGGCGATGTCATTGCGGAATGGGATGCGTTCAACGCTTTGATCATTTCCGAAGTGGGTGGTAAGGTCCATTTCGAGAACATTATTGAAGGTGTCACCTACCGTGCTGAAACAGAGGAGCAGACTGGTATGACCTCCAAGGTCATCATTGAAAGCCGCCAGAAGACTAAGAACCCTTCCATCCGGATTTTGGACGAGGCCGATGAGGTTATCAAGGAGTACGACTTGCCGGTGGGAGCCCGTCTGGAGGTGAAGGAGGGCAGCAAGCTGAAAGCTGGCGACATTCTGGTGAAAATTCCGCGTATTTTTGGAAAAGCGGGCGATATCACCGGAGGTCTGCCTCGTGTGACAGAGCTGTTTGAAGCCCGTAACCCTTCCGATCCGGCCATTGTGGCGGAAATTGACGGTGTGGTCTCTTTCAGCAAGAAATTGAAACGTAACAACCGTGAAGTTATCATCACTTCCCGTACCGGAGAGGAGAAGCGCTACCTTATTCCGACTTCCAAGCAGATTTTGGCTCAGGAGAATGACTTTGTGCGCGCCGGCACGCCACTTTCGGATGGTGCCCTGACCCCTGCCGACATTTTGGCCATCAAAGGTCCGAAACAGGTGCAGGAGTATATTGTCAATGAGGTGCAAAGTGTGTACCGCGGACAGGGCGTGAAGATTGATGACAAACATTTTGAGGTGATTGTGCGTCAGATGATGCGTAAAGTGGAAATCATCGATCCGGGTGACACCCGTTTCTTGGAGGGCGAACTGGTCAACAAATTGGATTTCCAGGAGGAGAACGACAACATTTGGGACAAGAAGGTGGTTGTGCTCGCCGGAGATTCCACACGTTTCCAGGAGGGTCAGATTGTTTCCGTGCGCGAGCTGAGGGATGAGAACTCCTCACTCAAACGGCAGGACAAAAAGGAGATGGAGGTGCGCGATGCGCAGCCTGCCACAGCCAAGCAGATTTTGCAGGGTATTACCCGCGCTTCGTTGCAGAACAAGAGCTTCATTGCCGCCGCCTCCTTCCAGGAGACGACCAAGGTGCTGACCGAAGCGGCGGTGAACGCCAGAGTGGACATGTTGGAAGGATTGAAGGAGAATGTGATTATAGGGCATCTGATTCCTGGAGGCACCGGCCTGAGAGACTATGAGAACATCATTGTCGGTTCCAAAGAGGAGTATGAAACCCTGATGGCATCAAAAGAGGAGGAGTAGTCATGGAAAACAAGGAACAGAACATTGACATTGCCGTCAGTGACGAAGTGGCTGAAGGCACTTATTCCAACTTGGCTATCATCACCCATTCCAATTCTGAATTCATTCTGGATTTTGTGAATATCATGCCCGGAATGCGCAAGGGAAACGTCAAGTCCCGTATCATACTTACGCCTCAGCACGCCAAGCGGCTGCTGAATGCCTTGCAGGACAACATCAACCGGTATGAGTCTTTCCACGGATTGATCCAGGAGACTGGCGACCATGGTGGAATGCCGCTGAATTTGAATGGAAGTCAGGGAGAAGCGTAAATTTTTGTGAAGAATGAAATCGCTTGCCTTCGCAAGCGATTTTTTTTTTGCCCTTTTTGAAGCGTGAGGTATTACTTTTTTGTTTATCTTTGCAACTTTCAAAAATTAGTTTTATTTAGGGATAATAGGTTAATACAGAGTAAATAACAATACTGATGAGAAAGAATTTCGTTTTGATTTTCGCGTTGGTTTGTCTGGGAATGCCTTTTGCGGCACATGCACAGGGCATAAAGGCCATTCACATCAACGAGGTTTTGGTGTATAACGACAGCGGCTACCAGGATGATTATGGTGTCCGTGGCGGTTGGTTCGAAATTTACAACAGCGGTGTGAAAACATTGACTGTGGGCGGTTGCTATGTGACCAACGACCCCAGCAATCCAAAAAAATACCGTATTCCCAAAACGGCGCAGAATGCCACGCTGCCCCCTAAGGCCTACGCTGTGTTTTTCGCATACAACGAACCTACTCGGGGCGCGTTTCATGTGAATTTCAAACTCTCCGACACCGGTTTGGTGGGTGGTGACCTTGCCTATTTGGCATTGTATGACCAAAGCGGAAAGGAACTGATTGACAGTGTGACCTATCATGTCTCCGCACAAAAGCCCGACTGCTCCTTCGGTAAGGTTGAGGAGGATGAGAACGGTGACTGGCGTGTGCTGGAGCATGTGACCCCCATGACTCTGAACCATATTTCCAACGATCGTTCCCGTTCCGAGATATATGGGGAGAAGGACCCTCACGGTCTTATCATCACAGCGACCTCCGTTTCCGTGGTGTTTTTGCTGCTGTTTGTCATCGCAGTGGTGTTCACCTGCACGGGCAGCTATTTCAAACGCAAGGAGGCAAAGGAGAAACAGCCTGCCACCAAAACGGTGCCGGCCTCTGAAAAGCCGCAGGCAACTGCCGCTCAGGCGGACGATGACATTACTGCGGTGATTGCAGCCGCTCTCCATCTCTACCAGCAGGATTGCCATGAAGAGGAGGAGACCGGTTTTTATCTGAACCGCGGACTCAACCAGAGCAGCCCGTGGGCCAGCAAGTCATTGAATTTTAAACGTACCCCAAATAGAAAATAACAGATAAGATGAAAGATTATACTTTTAAGGTAAATGGCAAAGCATACAAGGTTTCTGTGGAAGAGGCAGAAAACAATATGCTGAATGTGAATGTCAATGGTGTGAACTACAGTGTGGAGGCGGAAGATTTGGTTCCTAAAGCTGCGGTGAGCCGTCCCGCTCCCCGTCCTGTTGCCGCCCCCCAGGCAGCTCCTGCCGCTGCCCCTGCCGC
>CAJOQK010000174.1 GCA_905236885.1 uncultured Bacteroidales bacterium | reverse complement strand
CATTGAAGATCTGACCCGCGCGGATTTTTGGAAGGTTTTGCGGACCCAACCGCGCTTTTTCGCTCGCAAAGGAGGGGGATTTTTGACGTGTGGAACTGGGAAAATCAAGCAGGGGCGCAAAATTTTGCGCCCCTACTGTTTTTTATTCTTTGACAAACTTTCCGACTGCCACCGTCCTGGCGTTTCTGCTGCCACGGATGAAATAGATGCCCGGTGGATAAACACCCACATCAATGGTGAACTCATTACCAGATACATTTTCATGGTAAATCTGTTTGCCGAGCAAATCCGTCACCTGCAATTCGGTGACATCTTCCTTAAAACGGACCTGCAACTGATGATGCGCCGGATTGGGATAAATGTTAACAGCAGATGTCTGCTCCCGCTCCTTAACGCCAACACAACTGGGCTGCCTGATGGTGATGGATTTGGTGATACTGCCATCGGTAATCTGGAAAGTGGCACTCCGTGTGGAACCCGTAGTATTGGACTGCAATGCCGTAAACACCACCTGTACGGTGTCGGATCCGCCATTCACACTGGCCTGCACCCAATCAGTGTCATTAGATGAAATTGTCCAATGCACATTGGAATAAATACTTGCTGACACAGTATCACCTTCGTAGGCACCGATAGTTTTAGTAACAGCTGACATTGAAATGAAATTAGCCATTTTCTGCGTAACAAAAACGGTGTCATCCGTCATGCCTTTGGAACTGAAAATCAAATGTGCCGTTCTGTTCTTTCCCCAAGAGTTGGAGGAACGGGTGACCAGCACCACACGCGAAGAATCGGCAGTGACCTGCTGCACTTCAGCGGTCAACCAGGTGGCGGCATTCTCCAACGACCACTCCACAGTGGCAAACACGCCTATGGTATCTCTCTGCTGTTTGTCGCTTCCCAATCCGATATTTTTAGGTGAAATCCGTCGGATAAAATCATAATTGGTTTGGGAAACCAAAAGTTCCACAGTTCCAGCATCACCGATTCCGGTCAAATAAATGTTGGCAGTGCGGACACTGTTACCGTCATTGTCCGATAACGTGGTAAAATAAAGTTTTGTCCTACCGGAATCTCCACTGGTCTTGCTGACGGATAGCCAAGAAGGAAGCCCTGTAAGCACCCATGATTCGGAGGCCGAAACCATCACAGAATCAATACAATCTTTAGTTTTTGGGAAAAAGATTTCTTGACTGGATACAGTCACATATTTCAGCATCAGAGCTGCATAGGCATTTATATAGCCATAACCATCAATTGTATGTTCTGAACTGCTGTTCAAAGGAATGGCGGTCATCTGCAAACGTTCCTTCACTTCGGCTGGTGTCAGGGTGGAATCAGCCGAAAGCAGCAGGCCAACCACTCCGGCCGCCAGAGGACAGGCCATTGAAGTGCCCTGCATACCATCGTAATATGTACCCTTAAAACCCATATAATAGAGCAGATATGCCGGATTATATGTGGTGCTTAATATGTTAGGGTAAGTCGGACCAGAACTGCTGCTATAGGCAATAAATCCACCGGGAGAGGCAATGTCGGCACGTCCCGTACCCCATTGGGAAAAATAAGAAAGCCGTCCGTCCCCATCCACTGATGCTACAGAAATTACAGTTGAATAACCGGCAGGATAGATAATGTCGTTGCCTTCGTCCCCTTCATTGCCTGCGGAAGCCAACAAGACAATACCTGCATCATAGCAGGTTTGCATCAGCAGCTGCTGCGCAGATGAGGGTGTACCGCCAAAAGACATGCTGATGACATTTGCACCATGTTCCGCCGCCCACTGCACACCTTGCATACCATATAATATATATTCGGAATATTTTGCATTGGTTGAGGAAACACCCATCACAGTAACTCCGCCACCAATGGAAGCGACTCCCACATTGTTGTCATTGATAGCTCCCACCAAACCGGCACAATGAGTTCCGTGTGAAGCGCCGTAGGCATCTTCCGTACTGCTTTGGGATATGGAGGAAGGAGGATTGGCCGAACCCACCGTATAGGAATATCCGCTACCATAGGAATAGGAAACCGAACACAAATTGGCAGAATCCAATTGTAAGTCGGGGTGATCACCCCAAACAAAATTATCTACCACCGCCACTTTTATATAAGGCATTCCCTTTTGTATGTTCCAAGCGGAATCAGCCTTAATCATATCCAAATGCCATTTCCAGTTACGTCCGTTTACGGTACCATAATATGGGTCGTTAGGACGGTACATGATCCGCATCAACGGCACTTTTTCCGCAAATGAAATCTGTTCCATCGCATTCAACTCAGCGACAAACTCATCTGCTCGTTCCATCTGATCAAAATGCACCTCCATAATCCGGAGAAGCTGCTCATTACCAAAAAGATGGAATGGCCGCAACACGGCTTTCACCCCATATCTCTGAAACAGTTCCGACAAGAAAGGAAAATCATTCCGATCCACGACATCATTGTCACCCACGTGAATTTGCTCCCATGGATAGGAGGATTCCAACTGAAAATAGATGTGACCGTCAATGTAATTTTTGTCAATGGTTTGCGCACGCAGACCGCATAACACAACCAATCCCAATAAAACACTGAAAATACGTTTCATATAATTTTTACAATTTTAATCCATTAATCTTATATATTGCAAATACTATGCCATTACTATAGTTTTTATAGACATCTCATCCGACTGTTCAAATCTATTTGGTTCAAAAAGACAATTTTAGTGGAATATCAGGAAATTGCGCCTCCATCTGGTGGCAAAATGCCGCCAAATCCAACTTAAATATACCGGAAAGCAGGACGTCTGTCTGCGATACGGCATCCGTAATTTGAAAATCAATGTTCATTTTGGTCTTGCCATCTACATTCTCCTCCAACAAACGCTTGATGTCCGAAATACAGACCGGCGTGATTTGCTGCAACGACAATGGCAGCGTAATCCGTTTGACCTTCTTTTCCAACAGGAACTCCAAAGATTCCACCTCCGCAACCGTCCAAGAAAAAGTTTCTGTACCATCCTTTTTGGTAAAACTTTCCGGTTTCAATGTCATCAGCACCATGTTTTCCTCCTTTAGGAGGTATCGAAAACGCTCCAAGGTTTCTCCTCTCAAAAAGAAAGGAGATTCAGCCTCGTTATCGCGCAGCACCACTTTGAAATAGGGTTTTCCTGTTTTGGAGACACCTTCCTGCGCCACAGCAACAACACCCGCCACCGCGCATCTCCTTTGAAAGGACTTTCCTGGCTTGGAATCATATATTTCGTTAATATCTTTAATGGTATGTGTTGAAAAATAGCGGATTTCCAATTTGTACCTGTCCAAAGGCTGCCCCGACACATAGTAGCCACAAATTTCCGATTCTTTTTTCAACTTTTCCAAATGGGACCACGGAATGAAGGATGGCATGTCAATTCCGCTCTCCTCCACCATCTGCACCTCATCCCCAAAAAGAGAAATCTGCACGCTTTGCTGCTGCTCCTGGTATCGGGCAGCCACCCTAATGATACGGTCCAGAAAATCGGCCACCCCGAAATGCTCGCGCTGCAAGTCGTCCAAGGAATCAAAAGAGCCTACCACGCCCAAGCTTTCCACACATTTTTTGTTGCAGCTGCGCAGATTGACACGCTTTAAAAAATCCATGACAGAGCTGTAGCTACCGTTTTCCGTCCTCTCACTCACAATGGATTCGGCAGCCACACCGCCCACCCCTTTCAATGCAGCCAGCCCGAAACGGATTTCTCCTTTGGCATTGACGGTAAAACCAAGGTCGGACTCATTGATATCCGGGCCGAGCACCGGAATTTTCAAGCGTTTGCACTCTTCCATCAGAATGGCCACCTCGGTAATTTTGTCCTGATTGTGGGTCAGGTTGGCAGCCATGAACTCCGCCGGATAGTGCGCCTTAAGGTAGGCGGTCTGGTAGGCGACCCAGGAATAGCAGGTGGCGTGGGACTTGTTGAAGGCGTAGGAGGCGAATTTCTCCCAGTCCGCCCATATTTTTTCCAGAATGATGGGATCGTATCCGTTTTTCTTGCCCCTTTCAATGAAATCGGGCTTCATATGATCCAGCTTGTCCCTTAGCTTCTTGCCCATGGCCTTGCGCAACGTGTCGGATTCGCCCCGCGTGAAGTTGGCAAGCAGCCTGGACAAAAGCATCACCTGCTCCTGATAAACTGTGATGCCATAGGTCTCCTTGAGATATTTTTCCATCACGGGAATGTCATACTCAATGGTTTCCCTTCCCTGCTTCCGGTTGATGAACTGCGGAATGTAGTCCATCGGACCCGGCCTGTAAAGGGCATTCATAGCTATCAGGTCCTCAAACTTTTCAGGATGGAGCTCCTTCAGGTACTTTTGCATGCCCGCCGACTCGAATTGGAATATGGCGACAGTCGCGCCCTCGCAAAACAGCCGGTAGGTGGCAGGGTCGTCTATCGGGATATGGTCGATGTCCACCTTCTCACCTTTGGACTTTTGGATGTTCTCCAAGGTGGACTTGATGATGGAGAGGGTCTTCAAACCCAAAAAATCCATCTTTATCAGCCCCACATCTTCAATGACAGAGCCTTCATACTGTGTCACCACCACATTTTTCCCCTTCGCCTTATCCTCCACTGTTGAGAGGGGGGCGAAACGTGTCAGGTCGTCCGCTCCGATAATCACCCCACAGGCATGGACACCCACCTGACGGACAGTACCCTCCAGCTGGGAGGCGTATGTGAGCACATCATGGAAAATCGGATTGCGCTCGTATGCTTCCTTCATCTCAGGAACCAAGTCCAGACAGTTTTTCAGATTCACCTTGGGCGCCTTGTGAGTTTTGGGGTCCTCAGGAAAACGTTGCGGAACCATCGCAGCCAGAGCGTTGGCATCCGCTACCGACACATTCTGCACCCGGGCCACATCCTTGATACTGGACTTGGTGGCCATGGTGCCATAAGTGATGATGTGAGCCACACGGTCAGCCCCATATTTGTCAGTAATCCAATCCAATATCTTGTAACGCCCATCATCGTCGAAATCCACGTCAATATCGGGCAGGGAGATTCGGTCGGGATTCAGGAAGCGCTCAAACAGCAAATCGTATTTCAACGGATCAATATCCGTGATTTTCAGACAATAGGCCACCACCGAACCGGCGGCGGAGCCACGTCCCGGCCCCACAATGACCCCCATATTCCGGGCGGCTGCAATAAAATCCTGAACTATCAGAAAATAGCCCGGGAATCCCATGTTCCGCATCACCTGCAGTTCAAAGTCAATGCGTTCCATGATGTCGGCTGGAACCGGATCGCCATACCGTCTGACAGCCCCCTCCAGCGTCAGCTTGCGCAGGTAGTCCGCCTCCAGCTTGATGCGGTACACCTTCTCAATGCCGCCCAGCTTTTTGATACGTCCGGCGCTCTCCTCATCCGGCTCGAACTCCGCCCGCAAGTCCTCCTCGCTGAAACGCTGCCTGTAGCTCTCCACCGTCCCGAACTCCTCAGGTATGCTGAACGCAGGCATGATAGGGTCGTGCTTCAGTTTGTAGAACTCGACCTTGTCCACAATCTCCTGCGTATTCTCCAGTGCTTCCGGCACATCCGCAAAAATGGCGGCCATCTCCTCAGGGGTTTTCAGCCACTCCTGCTTGGTGTAATGCATACGGTTGGGATCGTCGACAGTTTTCCCTGTGCTGAGGCAAATCAGGCGGTCATGCGCCTCGCCATGCTCCTCCTCCACAAAATGGACATCATTGGTGGCGATGATTTTGGTATTTGTCTCCGCCGCCAGACGCAGAATTCCCTCATTGACAATCTTCTGGTGCTCATACACTTGGGTGTCGCCTCCAGGCTTGTCGGTCTTATGTCGCTGCAACTCAAGATAGAAGTCATCCCCGAACAGGTTCTTGTACCAGAGAAGGGCCTCCTTGGCCTTCTGGAAATTTCCGTCAAAAAGCGCACGCGGCACCTCACCTGCCAGACAGGCGGACGAGACGATGATGCCCTCATGGTATCTCTCCAGCAGTTCCCTGTCAATCCTGGGGCGGTAATACTTGCCGTCAATCCAGGAGGCGGAAATCATCTTGCACAAATTATGGTAGCCCTGCTCGTTCTTGGCCAGCAGCACCAGATGGAAACCGCTCCGGTTTTCAGGGTTCTCACGCACAAGACGGCTCCCATTCGGATTGGAGGGGGTTTGTCGGGCGACATAGGCCTCACAGCCGAAAATGGGCTTGAAAATGCCCGCATTGGCCGCCGCCAGCTTTTCACGGCATTCGGAAATGGCAGCCTCGTCCGGCGCGTCCGACCGCTCAAGTTCGGACAGCTGCTTTTCAAGGGTTTTTATCTCATCCCGCAGTTTGCCGTTCTTTTTCTCCACATAGTCATAAAACTCCTTGATTCCGAACATTGTACCATGATCGGTAATGGCCAGGGCGTTCATGCCGGTCCGCTGGCATTTGTCCACAAGGGCGGGCACAGAGGACATGCCGTCCAAAATGGAATAGTGCGTATGTACGTGAAGATGGGTGAAAGCAGCCATGGTCATTGATTGTCAAAGATTAAAAAAAGCGTTTTCTCACCTACAAATTTCGTCAAAATTTGGTTACAAAACAGGGGGTGGAACCATAAAAGTTTTGAACAGCCAAAGTGAACACATCAAAAAAAACTGAGCCTATGGCGTTTTGGGGAAAGAATTACAAAGGGAACTTAAAAAAATACTTTGCGAACAATTTTGAAGGGGACTTACATGCTCCATGTTTTAAGCCCCTCATTGACAAACTCATAACGTTTTGCCTTGCCGCCGAACTGCTGCAATGCCTCCACCACAGCATAGCGTGTCACGCCAGGGCAATAGAAGAACATGAAGCCGCCGCCGCCCGCGCCTGAAATTTTGCCTCCAGAGGCTCCCGCCTCCTTCGCCGCGTTGTAGATACCATCGATGCGCGGATTGGTGATACTGCTGGCCATCTGCTTCTTGTACCTCCAGCCGAAGTCGAGGATCTCCCCTATCCGGTCGATGTTGCCACGGAGCAGCGCCTCCTTCATCTGAACCGCCTGCTCCTTCAGCTTGTGCATCGCTTCGATGGACTGGCTGTTTTTTGCCCGCACGTTCTTCTGCTGCTCCTCGATGATTTCCGCCGACACATGGCTGGTGTCGGTATAGTACAGCACCAAATTGTGCGCCAACTCGTCCGCATAGCGGTTGCGGATGCGCAGCGGATTGACAATCACATTCTCCTTGTTGAATTCCATGAAATTGAAGCCTCCGAAGGTGGCGGCATACTGATCCTGCTTGCCGCCGCTCATGCCCAAATCCACACGCTCAATTTCGTAGGCGAGCCGCGCGATGTCGTATTCGCCCAACGGCAGCTTGAGCCACTCCACAAACGCACCTAAAATACTCACAACCAATGTGGAGGATGTTCCCAGTCCGGAACCGGGCGGCACATCCACGTAGGAGGCGATGCGGAACGAGAGCGGCTGGTGGGTGAACTGCCGCACAATACGGTTATAAACCCCCTTGTGCAGCACGAAAAAGCCATCAGTGTCCACGGATTCCGCACTGTCGTACTCCTCACGCAGCTTGCGGTCGGGCGACTCAAACACCATTTTGCCGTCGTCAGTGGGCTCGAGCGTGGTGTATGCGAACATGTTGATGGTGGCGTTCAGGATTGCGCCCCCGTACAGATCGGAGTACGGTGAAACGTCGGTGCCACCACCGGCCAGTCCCAAACGCAACGGCGCTTTGCTTCGGATAATCATGATTGTAATTTATTTTTGGATTAAAGCATATAACAAATTAATTACTATTCCCACCTTCTAACTTGTCATCTTCCGCAGTATCCGCTGCCTCCTTTAACTGTGAAGCCGTCTGTTTGGCATTGTCAGTAGCTGCCGAGGTGAACGGGCGCGGACCGCAGATTCGTTCCACATCCTCACTAAATATAACCTCGTGTTCCAGCAGCTTTTCCGCCAATTGTGTCAGCTGCTCCCGATGCTCCTTCAATATGCCTTTCGCCCTTTCGTAGGCAGTTTCAACCAACTTGTGCACCTCCTCATCAATGCGCTCCGCCGTTTTTTCCCCATAAGGCTGCGTGAAGGCATACTCGCTCTGACCGCTGGAGTCGAAATAGCTCAAATTGCCGATTTTGTCATTCAAACCATAATATTTAACCATGGCGTAGGCCTGCTTGGTAACCCGCTCCAGGTCATTAAGCGCACCGGTGGAGACTTTGCCGAACACCACATCTTCGGCGGCACGTCCTCCCAAAAGGGCGGCTATCTCATCAAGCATCTGCTCCGCGTTCACAATCTGCCGCTCTTCAGGCATGTACCAGGCCGCCCCCAACGATTTGCCGCGCGGCACAATGGTAACCTTGACCAACGGGGAGGCATAGCGCAGCATCCAGCTGACGGTGGCATGCCCCGCCTCATGATAGGCAATCACCTTTTTTTCCTCCGGGGAGATGATTTTGCTGCGTCGCTCCAAGCCACCGATAATCCGGTCAATGGCCGCCAGAAAATCCTCCTTTTCAACGCTCTGCTTGTTTTTGCGGGCAGCAACCAGAGCCGCCTCATTGCAAACATTGGCGATATCCGCACCGGAAAAGCCCGGAGTCTGCTTCGCAAACGATTCAATATCCACATCCTTGGAAAGTTTCAGCGGACGGATATGCACCTGAAAAATGGCCTTGCGCTCCTCAACATCTGGCAGTTCAACATGAATCTGCCTGTCAAAACGTCCGGCACGCAACAGGGCACTGTCCAGAATATCAGCGCGGTTGGTGGCTGCCAAAATGATGACTCCAGTATTTGTGGAAAAACCGTCCATCTCCGTCAGCAGCTGGTTCAATGTATTTTCCCGTTCGTCATTGGCTCCGGAAAGAGCGTTTTTCCCTCTTGCACGTCCGATTGCGTCTATCTCATCGATAAAGATAATGCAGGGAGCCTTCTCCTTGGCCATCTTGAAAAGGTCGCGCACACGTGATGCTCCCACACCGACAAACATTTCCACAAAATCGGAACCGGAAAGCGAAAAGAATGGCACCTTGGCCTCCCCTGCCACTGCCCGTGCCAGCAGGGTTTTTCCTGTTCCCGGAGGTCCCACCAGCAGGGCACCTTTTGGAATCTTACCGCCCAAAGCGATGTACTTTTGTGGATTCTTCAAAAAGTCCACAATCTCAATAACCTCCTCCTTGGCACCATCCAGTCCTGCAACATCCTTGAAAGTCACAGAAGGCTGTTTGCTCTTGTCATAGAGTTGGGCCTGCGATTTGCCGATGTTGAAAATTTGTCCACCGCCCATGCGTCCCATACTCCGGTTCATCAAAAGAATCATGATAATGAAAATCAGCAGGGGACCCATCCAGAGCCACAAATTTGCGCCCCAATTGCGGGTTTTGTTATCGATGTTCATCACGATGCGGGGATGTGCCTCCAGATAGGCCGCTTTTTCCATTGGGGAAAGTCCCGCCGTATCACGCTGGTATATCTCCTTTTCCAATTCCTTCACCTCGGCCTTGAAGTCGTCAGCTTCGCCAATCTCCATGTAAAAATGGGGTCCATTCTGACTTTTTTCAAATGCCTTCCGATAGGAAGAATCACGGTTGATGGCCTCCGGATGAAGATAGATGTCCGCCTGCGCTTTTTGTCGGATAATGATGATTTTTTCAATATCCCCCCGCTTCACCATCTCCTCAAATTTGACATTGTCAATGGAGCGGACAGTGACATCACCGCCGTAAAGTGCGATAAATATGATGGCCATTGTCAGGATGGCGTAAAACCAATAAAAATTGAAACCGTTATTCTTATTATTTTTTTTCTCCTTGTTTCCGTTGATTTTGAACTGGTTGTTCCTTTTGTTACCAGACTGTTGCGTCATCTGAATCTGTTTTAAATGTAAAAAGACTTATTCGTAATGTTTGATGGAGGCATCATTCCAAAGCCCCTCAATGTCATAAAAATGCCGTTTCTCCGTCAAAAAGATGTGCACCACAATGTTGAAATAGTCTATCAGAATCCATTCCGACTGTTCCCTGCCCTCCGCATGAGAAGGTTCGATATGGAACTGTTCATAGACACGGCGCATGACATTTTCACACAAGGCTTCGGCATGCGTGCGGGATGTGGCGGAGCAGATGATGAAAGTGTCGAACAGGGGATGCTCCAACGCCTCCTTGAAATCGACCGCACACAAATCTTGTGCCTTCTTTTCTTGCAGGGCTTCCAGCACAACCGCCTGCAAAGCGGCATCATCTGCCTTTATACTAATTTGTTTTTCAACTCTTTTTGAAATTCTTGGCATAAAAAAAATTTTTTACAAAAATACGCTTTCTTTCAATACCTTTTACTTGTAATTTTGCAAAGTTTAATTTTATTTATATATTTTTATAATTAACTGTTATTCAAATATTTACAAAACAACACATGGAAACGGTCCTTCATTTTGAGGAAACTGCCTCCACCAATACCGTTCTGGCAGAACTATTGGCATTAAAAAATTGTGCCAAAAACCATCAGACACTGCCGAACGGCACCGTCGCCTACGCTGATTTCCAGACGGACGGCCGGGGAAGACAAAGCAACAAATGGTTCAGTGAAAAAGGGAAAAATTTGCTAATGAGCATTCTAATATATCCCAAACTTCCTATGGAGGCACAATTCCAGGTCAGTATGTGGACAGCTTTGGCACTGTCAGATTATTTGCGACAAGATGTCGGTCTGACTGACGTCTCCATCAAATGGCCAAATGACATATATGTAAGGGACAAAAAAATATCCGGCATTCTGATTGAACACACGGTTATATCAAACAGATTGGCGCACAGTATTATTGGCATTGGATTGAATTTGAATCAGGCATGGTTTCCGCAAAATCTGCCCCAGGCTACCTCAGTATACCTGGAAAACGGAACCGCATGTTCCATTCCGGAGAGCCTGACAACCATCCGGAAACGACTGTTGGATTATATGCATGCCGATCCGATGAAGGTGCATGAGAACTATGGTAGCCAACTTTACCTGCGCCACCAAGAGGCGCGGTTCATGGTCAAGGCCACGCAGGAGATTTTCGAGGGATCTGTCACTGAAGTGGATGGCTTCGGAAGACTGCTCATCCGACAGGAAAGGCAGCTGCGCTGTTTCGAACTCAACGAAATCAGTTTTCTGCCGTAACGCCTCGAATATACTTGGGCAGACGGATGGTGAAGACCGTATACTCGTCCAGAACCGATTCAAAGCGGATACTGCCGCCCCAATCTGTAATGATGTTACGGACAATGGCCAGACCCAAACCGGAACCGGAAGACTTGGTGGTGAAATGCGGTATGAAAGCCATTTTTTGCGCCTCCGCATCCATACCACAACCGAAATCGGTCACCAGTACCTGCCACTGTTTTTCGTCAAAATCGGACAAACTGAGGATAATGCGCTGCCGCACACCGTTTTTCTTGGCCTGCATCGCATTTTTTATCAAATTGTTGAACACACGAAGCATTTGCTGCCGGTCTGTCCATACTGGTGCCTGCCGCAAATTCTGGTCATACTCAAGAAGATATTGGTAATCATCCGAATCCTCGTATGTTTCCAAGGCGCAGCGCATGATTTCAAGCAAATCCTCCTCCTTGCCGCTGCCATGATGCAGTTTCGCGAGTGAGGAGAATGAGGAGGTGATTTCCGTCAATGCATCTATCTGTCCTATCATCATGTGGGTGTAGGCATCCACATCCTCCTTGGTAAGCCGCTCCTCACGCATCAGTTTTTGAAGTTGCTGCGTGCGCAGCTTCATTGGAGTGAGCGGATTTTTGATTTCATGCGCCACCTGTTGCGCCAGCTCTTTCCAGGCAGACTCCTTGGAGGAACGCGCCAGCATTTCCGCACTTAACGCCAAATCATCCACCAGCCGGTTATAATCCTGCACCAGCAACCCAATCTCATCCTCATATTTCCACTTGATTTTCTGGTTTTCAGATTTAAGGTTCACCTTGGAAAGCAACTGGGCTATTTTGGTCAGGGAACGGACCACATAATTGGAGAAAAGGGAACCGAAAAGCACAAACAGGATGGTCAGCAGCAGATAGATTCCAAAAAAGGTTGGGATAATGGAGGCGAACAGGGATTCCACATAGCCGCCCCGCTGCCGGGTCGGATAGCCAAGATATGCCACCAGATTCCCTTTCTTGTTCCTCAATGCCTGGTAAAGCACGATGGTATAAAAATCGCCTTTGTAGCTCTTGTCAATATAAAAAGATTTGTGATTCCAGACAATCTCTTCCATCACATGGGGATCCAGACGTTCAAAACGCTGCAGCGCCGGACGGTTCCGGTCATTGCTCACCACACTCTCCCCCTGCAGGGTATAGAGGTTGACATTCTCCACATAATCCTTGGGCAGCCGGTACAATGCAGTCACCAGATGATGATCCAAATAGGCTATGCCGGAGGAGTCCACAGAAAGCTGTTCGGTGGGCAGCAGCCGGACAATCAAGTTCATGCGCTGAATAGCATTTTGATTCATCTCCGTTTGGCTAAAACGGAAGGCAAATAATATGAAGAGGGTCATGCTGGCCGAAAAAACCAGAATAACAATGACAGCAATAAGCAGTTGCACCCGTTGCCGGAACATCAGCGAATAGAGCGGCCTGACATGAATTATGAATGAGACTGCTATGCTGTAGACCCCCAACATAGTGAACAGATAGGCAAACAGGCGCAAAACACCGCCCAAAGGACGGTAAGGTGACGAGAGCACGATAATCTTCTCCGGTGTCTGACAATAGACTGAATACTGGTTTCCCTCCATCACAAAGCTCATTCCGTTATAGAGTGTGTCCAAAGCATAATCGGAGAAACGTGATTTGAAGACCGCCCGTCTGTCCATACATGAGGTGAGAATGTCCCGCTGGTATTCAGCACAAGAGAACATCAGCAGCTCATTTTCCAGACGATGTTCCTTTCTGCTTGGCAGATAAGTCGGCTTGAAGAAATCGGAATGATCCGTCACTTCCAGTGCGATGAAAAAAGTGTCCTGCGTCAAGGGAATAGTCTGCAGCATAAGGTATTTTCTTCCACTCAGGGACTCCCGCAACATGCAGAGCTGCGGTGAGAGGGTGTCTCGTTGCGATTTTTCAAACAATTGCTGGTACTGCCGGATGCGTACCAAGTCGGAAGCTACGAATGTCCGTCCAACATAGAGTTGGTGACGGTTATTTTCAAAATAGGGCTGGATGTACTGCTCCTCCAAATAGTTCGACACTTCATCCCGTTTGACTGCCGGGTTGCTGAGCATATTGGACAAAACCGCGTCCTGCATTACCTGCCGGCTAATTTCCGCCATATTGTAGCGCACCAGCGGATCCCCGTTCACTAGCAAGGAATGGGCAAAAGATTCCTTGGAAATGGCCAGCCGTTTCCCGTTAACCTGATCCACCAGAATGGAGAGCAAAAAAGTGGAAAGCAGGCAGGTCACAGCATAATAACGGAGTGAGACACGTGTTTTCCGGGAACGCACATGCCTGCAGGTCATCCACAAAAAGAGCAGATATACCCCGACACCTATAAAGTACAAAAAATGGTTTTCCGGAGATGAGAAAAACCAAATGATGGTTGCGGAAAATATTAGGGCGCTACCTGAAGTTGCTCCAACAAGCAGCCACCACTGTCTGCGGGAGGATGTGATACGCCGGCATTCCTGAAAAAATTTGTCAAAAATAAGGTGCAGGGAAAAAAGAAGGTTGACCAGTGACAGGGAAAACAGGATTTTCAGCAACAGGGTGTTCTCCCCCTTGAGAGTATGCAAAGGCAGCGTCGGGAAGACGGAGACAGAGGCATTCAACGTAGTGTTATAAAGAAAATAAAAGATGAAAAAGTAAAAAAGATGGAGCAGGAAAAGTATCGCAAAGAGTTTGGCTCCGTTCCTCCGGGTGGAAGCTGAAAGCGTGACATATTTGTATATAACAATGGCTGTCAGCATAAAAGCATATCCCCACATGCACAACGCTCCAAGCGAGTGCATTCCCCATGCATAGTAGATGCCGGAAAAGAGGTCGGCAGTGTACATGGCGCTGTTTTTCCCCAAGAAACAGCACAGGAACAGCCCCCATACCAGCAAAACCAACAACGCCGCCCTACGGTTGGGATGCCGCCGCAAAGCAGGGACAGTACCGGAAAAAAAAGCCGCAGCTACCAGCAATAGGGTACAGACCAGCATCAGCAGGCACATTTCAATGGCAGCCATCTCATCAGAAAGTTTTATACGGGAGCGCATGTCAAGGGAGAAAAGGGCTTCGCCAGCCCCATTACAAATTGAATAATCCTCCTCTCCCTCCTCCAGTGGGATTATGCCCACGGAAAGCGACGGTATATGTAAAAGGTCCACATTAGTGAAGGCCCGCTCCGACGTTTTGGGGCTTTCCAAAAGGTAAATCCCTATGACTTTAGTTTCACCGGCACTGTCAATGTGCATGTATAAGGACTTTCGCTCCATTTGATGGAATCCCGCTTTCCATCGGTCGTCCCAACGGCCATAAAGAGAGACTGCATTTGACGACCAAGCCTTCAGTTCCCCATTTTTATAGATGTAAAAGACAAATTCCTCCTGCATTTTCTGCTGCCGGCAGAAGGACAACAGGGAGGGGATGTCAACGATCTGCTGCTGCAATATGGCCTGTGTACCATCCTTTAACTGGCACTCCTTTTTTAAAAATTTTTGCTGCAACAGGGCATGCAACGGCTCCGGATTGGTGCGCCGCGCATTGTAGATGGAGATAATCAGTGTCAGAATGGCAAATAACAAACTGACACATAAATATACAAAACTTTTTTTCCGGACTTGTTTCATTATTGGTGCAAGATTAGGTTTATCCGTCAAACAAAAACTGTTCCAATTGACACTGCATACACGGTTTAAAAAAATTTCAGTCCACCCCTTTCAGGGAATCCCGTTCCGCCAAAGCCTTGTAATGCTCCCTACGGAGCAAAACGGACTGCACATACTGGATGGTATGGCGGCCCGCGTGGAAACTGCCGTTCCTCACACAGGCCTTGCGGTTGTAAGCGCGGTCGGCAAGCATCAGCAGAGCCTTTTCCACATTATCTTCCCAAACATCCGCCCTTAACCCCTCAAGCCTGGCCAAGGCAATGGCATCTTTCAGATGACCGCTCCCTGCATTGTAGGCAGCAATCATCATCGGAACCAATTCCAAAGAGTCATGCACCCCTTCTTTCTCCAGCATCAGTCTTAGTGCTTGCAGGTAACGGCACCCTCCCTCAATCTGCTGGGCGGGTGTGGCCGACGGATGCACTCCAAAACGGAATGCGGTGGCCGGTGTGAACTGCATCAAACCGTAGGTATCCCCTATCCCCGTCGCCAGATGATTGAAACGGGACTCCTGATAAATCAAGGCGGCAAGCAAATACCAGTCCAAACCGTTTTGTGCGGCATATTCCTGCAGACAGACATCGTATGAGGAGATGGATCCGAAAGGGGACAGCTGCTGGACATCGGCCAGACGGGTACGCTCAGTGGAGGCGGGATCCGTATATTTTTTCAACAAAGTCTTGTAATAACTTTGCTTTGTCAACCTCGCCAACATAGCATTACATTGCAAGAAAAGGGAGTCGTCGCTCCGACGGAAAACCCAGCACAAGGGAAGTCTCCGCTGAAAAACCTCTTTCTGCTCCAATCGGGGAAAGATGTATGCATAGGCACGCCAATAGAGGCCGAAAGCCAACGTCAGCCCGACATGTCCATCCTGCACCTCCTGCAGCAACTGGTCAGAAACCGCCATGTAGCATTTCAAGGCCATCCCACTGTCACGAAGCAGGCATTCTGCAGCCTGCCCCATCAGCACGGAAGGCAGGGAAACCGCCAGCCGCAACGGTCCGGAGAGGGAATCATCCGCTTTTTTTTTCACCTTTCCTTTTTCCCCGACAAGCACCACATCCGTATAGGCCAGCGGAACTGTATAGCAGAAAAAAGGTTCCCACTCAACCGCAGGCACATCCGCTGCCGCAAGCAGGTCAATCTCGTCCGATAACAAAGCCCGGTATGCCTCCTCATAGGTATAAAAAACGCTGTATGATGCCCCAACGCCCAAGGAATCAGCCAACAGCTGACCGAACTCGTAAGAAAAGCCGCTGATTTTTCCTTGGGAAATATAATATTCCATCGGATTCAAAATCACCCCTATCTGCAACATGTCCCGTGCAGTGACCCGTTCCCATCGCCCCATTTTAGGTGCTGAATCACGTCTGAACTGAAAAAAAAAGAAAATCGCCAGCAGCAGGACTCCCAACAGTCCGACAAATGTCCATCGGACACATTTTTTTCCCAGACATTGCCCCAACGCCTTCATCGGGCAAACTCATTCATACAGGATTCGGAATCCATAAGCGTTCCATTTAACACACTTTCCACCAAATAGTCACCTTTATAGGTCAGTTTAAGTGAGAAAAAGGGAATCCCCTCCTCCATCAGTTTCAAAAAAATCCGGTCCCCCTCCCACAACTCCAGTTTGTCCAGTTGACTTTTAGGGATCCATTGCAGCACCCCCTCCTCACATTCATGCAACTCACCTCTCCATTCCTGTGCGGAAAAGAGATGCATATAATCACTCTGCGCCACATCCGACACAAAGGTAACTATACCATGATAGCGCCATCGGGTCACATGAAGTCCGGTCTCTTCCAGCACTTCCCGAATCATGCACTCCTCCGGGCTTTCGTTCTCTTCAAATTTTCCGCCAACGCCAATCCATTTGTTATGGCTGTCATCGTGCTGTTTCTTTATGCGATGCATCAGCAGGTAACAGTCGTCCTTCTCCAGATAGCAAAGGGTGGTCATGCGCATGACGGTGATATTTTTAAACATTAATAATTTAGGGACGCGGCGTGCCACGTCCCTAAAGGTTCTTTAAAACAAATTGTCCAGCAGGTCATCATCCACCAGATTAGGAAGGGTGACCTTCAAATTGGGTTCATTTTCCATAGCTCTACGGATGGCGAACATGGCCCCATTGTTACGGGCCCAGGAACGGCGGGAAATGCCGTTGT
>CAJOQK010000173.1 GCA_905236885.1 uncultured Bacteroidales bacterium | reverse complement strand
CGGTACAGGCGGAAAAAGCTGCACAAAACCACAATAGAAGCCCGCCTGTAACAATTGCAAGGAAAGAGTGACGCATGTATCTGTTCATCCTACGCATTTTTCAAACTCTCCGCACCGCTCACCATTTCAATAAGCTCATTGGTAATGGCAGCCTGACGTAATTTATTGTAAGTCAAATTCAACTGCTTAGTCAATTCGCTGGCGTTCTCCGTGGCCTTGTGCATGGCCGTCATGCGGGCCCCATGCTCCGCCGCAATGGATTCCAGCAGACACTGGTAAAATTTCAACTTGGTGATGGATGGCAGCAACTGCCTGTAAAGCTGCTCACGCGAAGGTTCAAAAATGAAATCGTTCATCATCTTGGACCCGGCGTCCTGCGTCTGCTCAAAATGCAGTGGCAGGTAGGCCTCGTTCATCAGCACTTGCGTGGCGGCATTCTTGAACTTGTTGTAAACCAGTTCCACCTTGTCAATCTCCTTGCTGGTGAACATCTGCATAAGCATTTCAGCAATTTCACCCGCCTCATGGAAAGTGCAGTGGTCCAGAATGGACTCATAAGTGGCCATAACCGGATATTTTTTGCGGTTAAGGTACTCCACCGCCTTTTTCCCGATGCCGATAAAGCGAATCTGCCTTTGCGCCATCTGGGAGGAATATACGGTTGACAGCAGCTGTTCCGTCCGCTTGATCACGTTGTTGTTGAAGCCGCCGCAAAGCCCCTTGTTGGAGGTGACCACAACCATCACCACCTTTTCCGGCGCACGCTGCTCTTCCAAGGGATGAGCCTCCCCGTCAGCGACCGACGAGAGCAGGTGGGAAAGGATAGCGGACAATTCCCCCGCGTAGGGACGCATTTTCAAAATCGTGTTCTGCGCCCGCCTGAGCTTGGCCGCCGACACCATTTTCATGGCGCTGGTGATCTTCTGTGTCGATTCCACAGAAGCCATGCGGATGCGTATCTCTTTTAAATTTGCCATGGTTCAAAGACTGAATCGGTAATTATGCTTCATATTTTTTGGCAACGTCCGCGCAGACCTCTTCCAGCACATCGGTTATCGCCTTGTCCACCTTGCCAGCTTTCAGCTGCTGTAGTGTGTCGGCATGCTTCTCCCGCATCTGCAGCAGGAATTCGGCCTCAAAATCGGCGATGCTCCGCACCGGCACCTTCTGCAACAAGCCCTTGGTACCACAATAGATGATGGCTATCTGATCCTCCACCCTGTAAGGAGTGTACTGCGGCTGTTTCAGAATTTCCACGTTACGGTCGCCCTTGTCCAATGCGGCCTGTGTGGCGGCATCGATGTCGGATCCGAATTTGGTGAAGGCCTGCAGCTCGTTGTACTGCGCCTGATCCAGTTTCAAGGTACCGGCAATCTTCTTCATGGATTTTATTTGGGCATTACCACCCACACGCGACACCGAAATACCCACATTGATGGCGGGACGGATACCGGCGTTGAACAGCGCGGACTCCAAATAAATCTGTCCGTCAGTGATGGAAATCACATTGGTGGGAATGTATGCGGAAACGTCACCGGCTTGGGTCTCAATCACCGGAAGTGCCGTCAGGGAGCCGCCTCCCTTGACAATAGGTTTCAGGCTTTCCGGAAGGTCGTTCATCTGACGGGCAATCTCATCAGACTCAATGATTTTGGCCGCTCTTTCCAACAAACGGCTATGCAGGTAGAAAATGTCGCCCGGGTAGGCCTCACGTCCGGAAGGACGGCGCAACAGCAATGAAACCTCACGGTAGGCGACCGCCTGTTTGGACAGGTCGTCATATACAATCAGGGCGTGACGCCCCGTGTCACGGAAGTATTCGCCGATGGCGGCACCTGCATAAGGTGCATAGAATTGCATGGCAGCCGGATCGGAAGCCGTGGCCGCCACCACCACCGTATAGGGCATGGCACCATGGTCGGTGAGGGTCTTCACAATATTGGCAATGGTGGAACCCTTTTGTCCCACTGCAACATAAATGCAGTAGACAGGCTCTCCCTGGTCATAAAACTCTTTTTGGTTGATAATGGTGTCAATGGCAATGGCCGTCTTTCCGATTTGGCGGTCACCGATAATCAGCTCGCGCTGTCCGCGCCCGATAGGAATCATGGCGTCAATGGCCTTGATACCGGTCTGCAGCGGTTGCTTCACAGGCTGGCGGAAAATGACACCGGGAGCCTTGCGCTCCAACGGAAGCTCATACATTTCGCCCTCAATCTTGCCCTTGCCGTCTATGGGTTCGCCCAAGGTGTTGATGACCCTGCCGAAAACGCCCTCCCCCACTTTGATGGAGGCGATGCGACGGGTACGGCGGCACATATCCCCTTCGTTCAGGTTCTTGCCTTCACCCAAAAGCACTACACCGACATTGTCGTCTTCCAAATTCAATACAATGCCTTGAATATCATCCTTGTCAAAATAAATCAACTCACCCGATTGCGCGTTGGTCAAACCGTACACACGGGCGATACCGTCACCCACTTCCAAGATGACACCAGTCTCTTCCAACTCCTTTTTGTCAGTGAAGTTGGCCAATTGCTGTCTAATAATCGCGGAAACCTCCGAAGGTTTTATTTCTGCCATATATATTTGTCTTTAATTGTTTCTGATTAAAAATTCACTTGATAACTTTTGTCCGTCAACTGCTTCCTCAACGTCGCAATGCTATGCTGGATGCTCGCGTCCACCAAATAGTCACCGTATTTGATGACAACACCGCCAATCAGTTCCGGCTTGATATGCTCTTTCAGCTCAATATGCGCGCCCGTCTCACCGGCCACCTTCCCTTTCAGTTTCTCCAACGCCTCCTTTTCCAACGGATAGGCGCTGAAAACATCCAAAGTGACAATGTTACGGTAGGCTTTATAAATCTTCACATACTCACTGCAAATCGTGTCAAGCTGTAGCTCCCTGCCCTTCTTCAGAATCAGCTTCAGATAGTTCAATGTGGTTTCACCCACCTTTTCCCTGAACAGTTCCTGCAGGATGGCGCTTTTTTTGTCCGTCTTGATGATAGGGCTCAAAATGGTGTAACGCAATTCGGGATTGTTGTCAAACGTGTTATCTATCAGCTCCATGTCGCTGCTGATAGCCTCCAGCTGACCCAATTCTCCGGCAAACTCGAAAAGTGCCTTGGCGTAACGGGCGGCAAGTTTGGTTCTTTTCATAGGTCGCTAATTTAACTTGATTTCATCCACTAACTGGTTCACGTAACTGTTGCGCTTGTCGTTGTCCTTCATCTCCTGGGTGAGGACCTTGCCCGCGATTTCCAAAGAGAGCTCCGCAATGGTGTTCTTCACCTCAGCGATGGCCTTCATCTGTTCAAAATGAATACTTTCCTTGGCTCTCTCCAAAATGCGCTGCGCCTCAGTGTTGGCCTTTTCCTTGGCGTCATCATACATTTTCTGGCTCACCTTGCGGGCCTCGGCCAAAATGGAGTCACGTTCCTCCTTGGCCTCTTTGAGCAGCTGGTCGTTACTGGCCTGCAGCTTTTTCATCTCCTCCCGCGTCCGCTCAGCCTCTTCCAATGCCTCCGTAATTTTGGTTTCCCTTTTTTCCAAGGCTTCTACAATGACCGGCCATGCGAATTTACCCAAAATAAAGGCCAGAATCAGAAATGACAATGTCATCCAAAAAAGCAAGCCCACGCCTGGTAGTACAAGTTCCATAAATCTCTGTTTTTTAATTCCTAAATATTTTCAAATCTCCTCCCCGTCCCAAAAGTCCGGAAAGGAATCTTTTCCCTTACAATGCTTTGCAATGTCTGTACCGGCTGTGTCGGAGCACAACCCGCCTTTGTAACTTTTCCGAAAAATCGCCGGGTAAAATACCCGACGATTCTACGACTGCCAAATTACATGAGGCCTATTAACAGACACACCACAACGGCAAATAGGGCGACACCTTCAATCAGGGCGGATGCGATGATCATGTTGGTACGGACATCACCACCGACTTCCGGCTGGCGGGCCAAAGCCTCCAAAGCGCCCTTACCGATATTTCCAATACCGAGACCGGCACCCACGGCAGCGATACCAGCACCGATACCGGCACCCATTTTACCCAATTCCGTTGCGACTTCCATTAAAATTGATAAGATTGTCATGATAATTTTTTTTAAAGTTATTGATAATTATTTTCAAAAAATTTCGATACAAACTATTTGGTTTCCAATTCGTGATGCGGTTCAGCCACCGCCAGGCCGATGTAAATGGCCGAAAGCAGTGTGAAGACGTAGGCCTGGATGTAGGCCACCAGACACTCCAGCGCACTCATAAAGATGTAAAAGAGAACGGAAACTGGAGAAACGCCCAAACCCACCGCCGGACTGGAGGCTCCAAAGATGAATATCAAGCAAATGAATCCCAAGCAGATGATGTGACCCGCCGTTATGTTGGCGAAAAGTCGGATCATCAACACAATCGGTTTTGTGAACACACCGACCACCTCCACCAGAGGCATCAGAGGCAGCGGGAACTTCAACCACCATGGCACGCCCGGAGTGTTGACTATATCCACCCAGTAATGCTTGGTTCCGTTGATGTTGGTCAGCACAAAGGTGCACACTGCCAGCACAAGCGTGACAGCTATGTTACCCGTAAGGTTGGCTCCTCCCGGAAAGAAGGGGACAATACCCAACAGGTTGTTGAAAAAGATGAAAAAGAAGATGGTAAGCAGATATGGCAGGAACTTCCGGTATTTCTCGCCAATGGCAGGTTTGGCCACCTCATCCTTCACAAAGACCACCAGCAGTTCCACCAGACGGGCCACCCCCTTGGGAGCCCCGTATCCCCTTTTCTTATAGTTTCTGGCCGAGGCCAGCACCATCCAAAACAAAATAATCAGACTGATAAACAGGGCACAAACATTTTTGGTGATGGAGAAATCGTACAGGGAGGCGTCCTGATCAACCATCACCTCCTTTTCACCCTCTTCCGTCAGTATCGGGAAAATGTCCGCCCCAGCCAACGCTGTGCTGTCCAAGTCAGAATCCACCTCCTTGATTTTTACAATCTTCCCCTTTTTAGCACCGGCTAACGGACACACTGCATAGTCCCCATAGGCCTTTTCACCATGATGAAGATGGGAGGAGCTGAAAAGTTGCAGTTTCCCCTCATCCAGCAAAATCACCGGCAAGGAAATTGACACATGCTTTTCCTTATAGGTCAGGATATGCCACTCGTAGGCATCCGTCACATGCTCAATGATGGTCGCACCTGCGTCAAAGTGGGAGGAATTTTCTGTCGCCGAAGCCCCTTTTGGAAGCAAACACAACAGGCAGATGGACAACAGCACTTTTCCCATGTTTTTATAGAAACTTGAATTTAAATATATTAATCGCATAAAATACAAAATAAACTTGTTTTTTTACAGGATGCCAAAATAGACATTTTTTGATTACGGAATGGCATTCCGACCGTTTTTTTTTTCGCAAAAACGATAATACACTGAAGAACAATGACATCATTCGTAGCGACGGTATGTTCCGTCGCTACGAATGAACGATGACCATGACGATAGTTTAAGGGTTTAAGAGTTTAAAAGTTTAAGAATTCAACCCTTAAACCTCTTAAACCCCTTAAACTATGACTGTAAGGGCGAAAGTTTTCGCCCTTACAGTTGAACGATGACAAAAGTCCTAATCATTGTCATTAGTCATTGTCATTGTTCAAAAGTAGGAGCGGAATTTCTTCCGCTCCTACTTTTGATGTCATTGTCATCAGTCATTGTAAAAAAAAAGCTGCCCCAAGGCAGCTTTTTTTCAATGACTGATGTGGTTATTTCACCACATTCATCTTACGTACCAGACGCTGGCCTT
>CAJOQK010000172.1 GCA_905236885.1 uncultured Bacteroidales bacterium | reverse complement strand
GTTGACAATCCGCACCTTGGGATAGACGGGCACCCCGCCCCACAAGGTGTCCGAAGGCATCTGGAACGAAACAAGCCTGAAATCAACAGTTTTGTGACAGTTGGCATTATAAGCGGCATCATCGTTCGTGCTGACTTCGTCATTCTCCACAGCAATGCAGGCATACATGCGATAATATGAGCCTGCCCAACAATCCGGCACCTGGTAGCGGGCGGACAGGACCCATTTCACCGAATCGCCGGCTGCAAGGAAGGGGATGGTGTCCCAATAACAGGCAAACTTTCCGGTGTACGAATGGCCGACTTGGTTAGTGTCCACCTGAACATTCACCACAATATTCTTCACATCGAAATCCCCCACATTCTTAACCACAACCACAGGGGAGGTCCAGTTCCCGGCCTCCGCACTGTCATGCTGCGGCCTCACGGAGACCAGCTGCACGTCCGTTTTCAGGTGCCTGATGCAATGGGCCTTGAAAAACGCCGTGTCGTTGGCAGTTGAAAGGTTCTCCTCTTTTTTCAGATTCACAAAAAAGGCCTTCAGGTAGTACACCCCCGTATAGTCGGGTACCTTCCAATCCACGTAGGACATCACCTTATTCTCCGTCGTGTTACAATTGACAAATATTTCATCCTTGAACTGATGGAGAAGGACATGCGAGCTGTCATACATCTGCACGCAGACATCCACAAAGGAGTTTACCAAATCCGGATGGCGATAGTATGTGTTTAAGACCGGCGTGACCTTCGTCTCCCCGAACGCAGAATCCTTGCTGGGCCGCACGGAAAGCATCCGGATGTCAATGGTGTCTCCGGTGCAATAGCCCGTGCATGACACCGTGTCGTTGGACCGGATCATGTTTTTAGAGGCATGGTAACTGACATAGGCCACCAGCCGGTAGCGTCCCGTATAGTTGAACACCTTGATGCCTTTGGAGAACATTACGACAGTGGTATCCTTGTAATTGAGGTAGTCATTGTAATTGACCATGCCCAGACGGACATTGTTGCTGTCGTACAGGCATACATATACATAGTCCCAATGGTTCACCGCATAGGTGTATCTGTTCCGGTATCCGGTGTAGCGCACGACCGGTTTCACGATGCCAAAAGAAGAATCCTGCTGCGGACGCACGGAGAGCATGCTGATGTCGCAGGTGTCCGGGCGGTATATGCAGTGGGCGACAGAGACAATGGTGTCGGTGCCATAAACCGCTTTCAGCCGGTAGCTGCCGGTGTAGTCCGGCACCGTGTAACGGCTGCGGAAGGCCAGTTCCGCCGTGTCTCCGCCAGGAATGGCGGCAATGGTGTCCCGCAGATGGGCGACCACCGTGTCGTACTTGTCAACCACCAGCACCTCCAACCCGATGTTTTTCATACTGTCACGGCCGGTGTTGCAAAGCACCACCCTCGGAAAGGTCAGGTTGCCTCCCTCCAGGCTGTCCGCATCAGGCCGCACGGAAAGCAGTTTCACATTCTCAACATCCGTAGGAACTGGAGCCACCATGAACCTGCGAAAACAGGTGTCAGAACAGCCGTTTTCCGCATACACTGTCAAAATCACCTCATACATACCAGTATCCTTGAAGCAATAATCAAACACAGAATCACGGCTTATGTATTCCGTGCCAACACCCGGTCTGTTTATATGCCAGATCTGGTTCGCCAATCTGCTTCCGCTTATAACGGACCTATTTGCCAAACGGATGAATGGTGTAAGACTGTCCCTTTGGCACATAATTGAAGGTGATATCAGCGTTTGGCGAATCCGCAGAGAAATGGTGTCCTTACTTCCCTGCACATTACTCATAAAGCATCGGTATTCAGTCCCTATTTGGGGATTAATGATTTTTATACGTTGAACAGTATCCAGCACCTTGCCTGCACTGTCCACCCAACAATAATAAGAAAAACCGAACGGTGCAGACAATTCCGCAACGGAAGAATTGCTGCAATAGCGTACATTACCCTTCACACCGCACTCGCACACCGCATACCCGTAGCCAAAATGACCGGCCTTTCCACAATCCATGGAATATATCACCAACTCTACCGTCTGCCCTATCCATGGGGAAAGGTTCACTGCCAGCACATCCCAATCTTTCCAATATACTCCACTGCATTTTATCAATTGCGCAGTATCCTTGACAGAAAGCTCCAAATTACCGACAGGAAGAGGTTTTCCAGTAGTATCCTGAAAACGGATACCAAAACGTGGTGATTCCATTTCACTCCAATGCTGGGCAAATTCCAAGACAGCGGCATAATGCACAGTCACCCAAAAATTGGTGGAATCCACTGCAATTCTGTAACGGATGCTCTCAGCCTCTCCACCAACGTTGTCATTTCCGATGCGGGCACTATAGCGATAACCGTTCGGTATCAACAGCAAGCCATTGTAAGTTCCACAATATGTATTATTATCCGTTCCATACGGATCATATATGATGGTATGCCTTCCTGAAATGGGAGCCAATTCCAGTTTCCATGCCAGAGTATCATAATAGGTTCCATTACAATTAAATACCCAATTACTATCGTAATACCCACTTTTTGCCGTGTAGCATTCCCAGCCGTTAAAATTACAATTGCTGAAGTCCAAGTTCGGACACTGTGCACGTAACAAAGGCATCAGGGCGAGAAAATATATTACTGACAGAAGGATTCTTCTTTTCATGGTATTCTTTTTTATGTTCTTCATCACTTGTCATTTCATTTTGCAAAAGTAATCATTTAACGGATACGATTGCATCTTTTTTCTTATTTTTCTTCAAAAATTACTATATATATATATATCAGTTAGTTACATTTTTTAATCCCTATCCATTTCCTTTAAATTTATAGCCAAATCCTCTCGTTTGTGCATCTCCAACCCTGGATACAGGTCTTGCAGCGGAACCAACGCCTCAGCCACCTCCGATTCGGCTTCCCAACAATGCATGGGATAAACATGACCTGTGGGAACCTGTTTAAGCCATTGTGACAACCCCCGGCACATCTCCGCACCCAGGCGGGAATCCACCGGAAACATCAGATAATCCACCCGACCGCATTTTTTTCGCACCTCACGGATAACAGAGAGGAACAGTCCCTCCATCTCCTTGACACTCACCTTCAAATGCGACGGGTCATCAGGAAAATACCAGTTATTCAAATCCCCGGCATGGAAAACGACAGTGCCGTCCGGCAGCCAAACCGCCACCGCAACGCCTATATCAGTGGAACGGAACGGCATCACTTTCAGATACTCGTCCTGAAAAGCGACACCAGGGCGCAAAACAGCCTTTAACAGGCTTTTGTCCACTCCCCTCCTTTTGACAATATCATAAGAGAGCAACAGGGAGACCGGCTCGCCCAAACCGTTTTTCCATGTCAGAATTTCGGGCTGATAATGGTCTTCATGGAAATGTGAAGCGAACACATACACTGGTTTGTGCGTTTCGGACAACCGACGGTGCAGCGTTCCGGAAGCATCATCCCTCCAATAGTCAAAAACAAGCAGAAGACTTTCCGTCTCCACCATAAAGCAGCTGTGATATATATAACGTACACTTACCATGTCTCCTCTTTTTACAACATCATTGGTGGAACAACTGAAACTTGTTTATATCTATAAAACTATTATTCTGTAAATCGATTTTTTACAATTCAGCAATTGAGATTGAAAGTATTACTGTTACGGAAGATAAACTGCTCCGCCGCAATGGTTTCGCAAGGCACCCGTCACATCACGCAGGCAGTTGTCCGATTCCGTGAGGCGCAAAAGCCCCAAAAAGGCGAAAACCAGCGCCTCCTTGTAATCCACAACCTCCTCTGACGGCAATACGAAACGGCTCTGGGGAGCACACTGCTGCAAACAGGCACGCAAATGCCCGTTTTTCGCGCCTCCGCCGCTCAACAGCACGGAAGACAAACCGTTTTCATTACAAACCGACGCAATCTGCCGTGCAATGTGCAGGGTTACAGTTGCCAGCAAATCCGCTGTAGAGGTCTTCTCCAACGGCAACAACGGCAGGAAACATTGCTCCACCCATTCCTTTCCCAACGATTTTGGGGCAGGCTGCCGGTAATAGGGCAAGGCCTCCAGTTTTTCCAACAGTTCCGGCAGCACCTTGCCGGATGCGGCCAGTTCCCCATCCCTGTCATAAGGCTGTCCCTCCCTGCGGGCCAGCAAGTTCAGCACCATGTTGGCCGGAGCGACATCAAAGGCCATCAGCCTTTTCTCCCCCACTTTGCTTCGGAAAGAGATATTGGAAATGCCTCCTATGTTCAGGCAGGCGTCATATTCGCCAAACAGTCTTATATCCCCGATTGGCACCAAAGGCGCACCCTGGCCGCCTAAGGCCACATCCCCTGAGCGGAAATCGGCGATACAGGGCAAACCGGACTCCACCGCAATAGCCGCAGGATCACCAATTTGCAAGGTCATCCCATTTTCAGGCTGATGAAAAACAGTGTGGCCGTGCGAAGCCGCAGCATCGGGATGCAGCCGGTTCCGCTTCACGAAATCATGAAGCTGCCTCCCCATCCAATGCCCCAATTCCACATGCGCCATTGCCAGCTCCAGGGCAGGCGTATCCGCATCCAACGCCCGCAGGCGCTGTTCCCAGAAGTCAGGATAGGGAACGGTTTCCGCCCGGAGAATTTCATATTGCAGCAATTGTTTGTCCTTCATGCTAAAACGGCAGCAGGCAATATCCAAACCATCCAAGGAGGTTCCCGACATCATCCCCACAATAGAGCATTCGGTTAACTTCATTTAAATTTAAAATAATATATTAAAATAAAAGAAATTAATATTAAAAATATTCCAAAACACGTTCCATACGCATTCCTCTGGAACCCTTGACCAACACCGATGTATTCTTATGCTGCAGGCAGGATTTCAGCGCATCTTTAAGCGCTTCCATGGTGGAAAATTTCCAACTGTCCGGTGCTGTGGTTTTTCCAAATTCATCTCCCAGCAAAAAAACAGACTCAAAATGTAGGGATTCTATAAGATCAACCATTTGCTGGTGTTCCCGTAAACTTTCAAGACCCAACTCCCGCATATCTCCCAAAACCAACACTTTATGTTCCGAGGAGAGTTGTGCCATATTCCGTATGGCCAACGACATGCTGCTCGGATTAGCATTATATGCGTCTATAATAAAATGTATTTTGCCTTTTTTTAGAATTTGGGAACGGCCATTGCCGGGTTCATAATCCGTCAAGGCAGCCCTGCATTGCTCCAATCCGACATTGAAATAACAACCCACCGCCAATGCAGCCATGGCATTAGGAAAATTGTAATCACCCACCAGTTGCGTCTGAATCCTTCCCCCTCCAACATTTTCATTGAAACACATTTGTACGGAGCCGGGAAGCAATTCCCCCTTCACATCAGCCGACGCGCAGCTTCCATAGGTAAAGCGACGACAGCCCTCAGACTGCTGCATAAGCAGGGTGTCGTCCGCATGAACGAACAAGGTTCCCTGACGCTGCCTGACCGCTTCATACAGGGCAGTTTTTGTAGCTATTATTGTCTCCACATTGCCAAAACCCTCCAAATGTGCCTTGCCGATGTTGGTGATAAGTCCGAAATTGGGCTGGGACAACCGGCAGAGCTCCGCAATCTCATGCGGATGGTTCGCCCCCATCTCCACCACAGCCATTTCCGCGTCCGGAGGGATGGAGAGAAGAGTTAACGGAACCCCGATATGGTTGTTCAGGTTCCCTTGGGTGGCGGTCACGCGGTATTTTTTTGACAAAACCGCCGTGACAAGCTCCTTGGTGGTGGTTTTACCGTTGGTGCCGGTAATGCCTATCACCGGTATATCCAACTGCAAACGGTGATACTGCGCCAGCTTCTGCAACGTTTCCAACACATTGTCCACAATAATGAACCGTTCATCCTCCCTGCTTTGCGGCTCCTCCGTCAGCACATAGGCCGCCCCTTTCTCCAAAGCGGCCTGCGCAAAAAGATTGCCGTTGAAACGCTCTCCCTTCAGACAAAAGAAAAGGGATTGCGGAATAATGTTACGGGTATCGGTGCAAACTTGCGGATGGGATTTGTATATTTGATATAATGTAGAAATTTGCATAATCGGATCCTCCTAAAAAAGAAAAGCCTCCAACAACGTGGAGGCTACTCCTTAAAACATTGCAATTATTTACGCTTTACAGAGCTTCCCATGCGTGCCATCGCACAACGGAAACCGATGTAAGCTGCACTCTCATCCTGATCAAGATAACGGCGGGTGCCAGGACTGGCAAAATACTGGATATGCCTCCAGTCACCACCTTTGTATACTCGCGTATTGTCGCTTACCAGAGAATAGGTGCCTGAAGGATAGCTGGACTTGTCATACATATTGGTAGTGGATTCCTCGCTGGGTTTGTTCTTCCATTGCTCCTGATCCAGATTGGAGCCCCAGTCACCATCCAGGTAGTTGCGGTTATCAGCAGAACGGTAGTTCCTCCGTCTGTCATTCTTGAAATCGGAAACCGGAATCATCGGCACATTACCAATGGAATCGCGTTCCTCAATGGCACCTTCATCATCCAGTTTCTTAGTCATATAGACATTGCCCCTGAAAGGGTTCAGTTCATCCACATCCTGGCTGCTCATAGGACGATAGACATCAAGCACCCATTCGGCCACATTGCCGCCCATGTTGTACAACCCAAAATCATTGGGCCAGTAGGAATAGACATCATTGGTATATACACTGCCATCGTTCAGGTCACCTGCAATACCCATGTAGTCACCCCTGCCCCTACGGGTATTGGCAACAAACTCACCATAATATTTCTTGTCATCGGTACGGGTAATCTGACCGTTCCACGGATAGGTTCTCCTTTCCAGCACACGGCCATCCAAAGTATTGCCCACCAAGGCCAAAGCAGCATATTCCCATTCAGCCTCTGTCGGGAGACGATAGCGCGGCAGCAGGATACCATCCTCCAACGTGGCATTCCGTTCCTCACCTGTGGAGATATATTGCAACCGCTTGTCACTGTTCTGCTCGTAATCAGCATAGGAGAGATAGGCTTCGGTGCTGAAATAGCCCTCAACCGTCGGCTCATTGGTCATGTTAATCAGACCGGCATCCACCAGCAGCTGTTCGTTCACACGGTCGGTACGCCATGTGCAATAGTTCATGGCCTGTGTCCAGGAGACACCAACCACCGGATAATTCCTGTAGTCCGGATAACGCAGATAATATTCGACATAGGGTTCATTATAAGTAAGACGTTCCCTCCACACCGTGGTGTCAGGCAAGGCGTTGGTATAGACGGAAACAAAGTCCGCAGGCACAAACACCCTTTTCAACCACCATAAATATTCCAGATAGGCAATATTGGTGACTTCGGTTTCATCCATATAGAAGGAGGAGACCGTAACCGTTCTCGGCACATTGTTATACTCACGCATCACATCCTCTTCCACGGCGCCCATGGTAAAGCGGCCACCTTCGATAAAGACCAGTCCCGGTCCTGTGATTTGTTCCTGATAGGGGCGAACCTCAAAACCGCCGTTTTTGGCATTGTTGTATTCCCATCCGGTTGTTCTGGAAACCTCCTTGCTGCAACCGAAGAATGCCATTGTGCAAAGCATTGCACCTAATACCAGTAATGTTCTTTGACGCTTCATCTTATCACTATTTTGAGTTATTATTCCATTAATTGTTAAAATACGGGACATTTGATAGGACGAGTACGAGGACCCTTTTCCGGACAAGGCAGCTGCACCTGCAGGGAGACCTCATGGGCACCTCCCGTTTCCGAGAATTCGCTGATAGTGATGTCGTAGGAATATCCCATCTTTACATTTAAATATTCTATCCCAAACAAAAGAATCAAGGCATCAGGATTGTTGAATCCCATCCGGTACCATGCACCCACCGACAAAGGATAGACATTGTAGTAGGTTCCCAAATTGAGCGTCGTATAGGCAGCCCCACCCGACAGGCGCGACTGGTACTGGAAGACCAAATTGGGGGAAATGGACATGTCACCATAGCTGTTGTGCATTTTTGACTCCCTCTTGATATTGAAGACTGCACCGCCATGCACCGTCAGTTTCATGGGCAGACGGCAGGCGTTCTGATCCCCACTCACTAGGAAACCCTCTTTGGGTTGTGTGAAATGGTTGGCAGTAAAACCTCCATAAAAGCGTTCCGCATAAAAGAGGGCACCAAAGGAAAAGTCAAGCAATCCCTTGCTAAGGTAGTTCAAATGCTCCTGAGTCTCATATACAAAACCGAATTTGGGGTCAATCATGTCGCCAAATGTCAGTTTGTCCCAATCCAACGTTTTTTGCTGGAACGTACCCTGCAAAGCCAAACGCATGGACAGCTTTTCGGTAAGGTTCGCATGATAGGCATAAATCAAACTGAAAGCATTGGTTCTCACTGTTCCTATGGCCTCCTGATCTCCCAGGAACAACACGCCCAAACCTCCGTGTATAGCCTCAAAATGCTGGTCAAAAGAGGCTGAATAAGACATGAAGTCTCCTGTAACACTGGGCCATTGCTCCCTAAAATTGGCAATAATGCGCGGACATACACGTGTTCCTGAAAAAGCGGGATTCAAATAGAGGGGATTTGCATAGAATTGCGAAAAATGCACATCTTGTGCATATAAGGCACCTGTACTGAAAAGTACTGATAATAAGGCGATTAATATAACTTTCAGTTCTCTACCCATTTGATTCCTATTTAATTCGCAAAGGTATATTTTTTTTTAACATCAAATGCTATTTAAATGTAAAATATTTTTTGCACCCATACATTATACGCAAACCAGCCATAAAAAGTTCTATTTGGAGGGAGTTTTTTGATGATTTTACGGACATCACAAAATTTTACGCCTCATTTTGCGTTATTTGACCGATTGAACATAAGCAGACCATGGAAGAAATCAAAGAAAAAGTGGAAATTATGGCTCCCGTCGGCTCCTTCGAATCCCTGCAGGCAGCCATCCAGGCCGGTGCGGACTCGGTCTATTTCGGCATAGGCAAACTGAACATGCGGGCACGTTCCACCGCAAACTTTTCACTGGATGACCTGCGGGAGATTGTCAGTATTTGCCGCAAACACCAGACCAACACCTATCTCACAGTAAACACCATTGTCTATTCCGATGAAACGGATGAGATGAGGGAGCTGCTGCATGCCGCCAGGAAAGAAGGTGTGACAGCCGTTATCGCCTCCGATTGGGCAGTCATAACGAAGGCTCAAAAAATCGGTCTCAGAATCCATGCCTCCACCCAATGTAACATCACCAATCTGGAAGCAGTTCGTTTTTACGCCCAATTCGCCGATGTGATGGTGACAGCCAGGGAGCTGAATCTGAAACAGGTGAAAGAGATTGTGGAGGGCATTCGGAAGGAGCGGATAAAAGGACCAAGTGGGGAACTGGTGAAAATTGAAGTGTTCGCACACGGAGCCCTCTGCATGGCCATCTCCGGAAAGTGCTACCTGAGCCTGGACAACCTGCATGCCTCAGCCAACAGGGGCGCCTGCCTGCAGCTATGCCGCCGCAAATACACCGTAAGGGATGCCGAAGAGGGGACGGAACTGCTGGTTGACGGCAAATACATTCTCTCCCCTAAGGATTTGTGCACCATCGGCTTTTTGGACAAGATACTGTACGCCGGAGTTTCAATTCTGAAAATTGAAGGAAGGGGACGCTCCCCCGAATATGTGAAGAGGGTGACCTGCTGCTACAAGGAAGCGGTGGAAGCCTGCCGCGACCATACCTACGGAGAGGAGAAAGTGAAGGATTGGACCCGTCGGCTGCGCGAAGTGTACAACCGCGACTTCTGGGACGGATACTACTTGGGCAGAAAACTTGGTGAATGGACAGAAAGATATGGTTCACAAGCCCGTAAGACAAAAATTTACGTTGGAAAAGTGAATAACTTTTTCTCACGCAAGCAGGTGGCGGAAATACTCATGGAAAACGAAAGCATGCAAACCGGCGATGAAATTCTGATTATCGGCCCCACCACAGGAGTGATGGAGGAACAGATTCGGGAAATCAGGGTGGAGCTCCAACCGGTGGCATGCGCCTCCAAAGGAACGGTCTGCTCAATTCCTGTTTCCGGCACCGTACGGCGCAGCGACAAGGTATATAAACTTATCAATATCTGTGACAGTGATATTTACGAATAAAAACGGTGAACAAGTCCCGTCATACAAACAGCGTGGCGGCAATGCCATCCGCTAAACGAAGCCCCTGATGGGTGAGAATAAGTTTTGAATCTTTTATTATATAATGGTTCTCAGGAACATGTCTTAACTGCTCCAGCAAATATTGTTCATAACTTGAGCCCCATTTTTCACGCAGACGGGTCAAATCGCAGCCCCAGCAGGTGCGCAATGAGGTCATTACATATTCATTATATTTCATTTGCGGCGTAAGCATCTCCTTCTCAAAAAGCAGCTGCTCCTGGCAACGCCATTCCTCCGCAGACCGGATTTGGGATAATATCCGGATATAGCCCGGAACATCAGGCAGGTTACAGATACGGCAGTCCAGCTGGTAGCCATGCGCTCCGGGACCGAGGCCGAGATATGGTTCATCCTTCCAGTAGGCCGTGTTGTGACGGGAAAAGGCATTACCCTTGCAGAAATTTGAAACCTCATACTGCAAAAAGTCATGGGCTGCGACAAAATCCATCAGACAGCGGTACTGTTCCTCAACCTCCTCTTCATCCGGCAGCCGCACATGGCCCTGAGATACCTGCCGATACAAAACGCTCCCCTCCTCCAACGTCAGCTGGTAACAGGATAAGTGAGGCAGATGCGCCACCTTCTCCAAATTGGCCTTCCATCGTGACAAAGAGGAACCGGGCAATCCATAAATCAAATCGGCAGAGAGATTGTTGAAACCATATTTTTCCGCCAGTTCCAATGATTTTTCCGCCTCCTTGCCACTATGTATGCGATGAATTGCCTTCAAATCCTCGTCAAAAAAGGACTGTATGCCGATGCTCAACCGGTTGGCCTTTGTCTGCCGCAAAGCCTTGAAATATTCATCCGTCAGATGGTTTGGATTGGCCTCAATGGTTATTTCCGCATCATTTGTGAGTCCGTAATGCTCTTCAACACAATTTATGATATCCTGAATCTCATCCGGATGCAGCAACGATGGTGTTCCTCCACCTATATAAAGCGTGTCAAACGGCTTGAAAACAAAAGTATCCGCCCGCAGGCGGATCTCTTTTTTCAGGGCTGCCAAAAAATCAGGCACAAACGCCACCCGCGTCACGGAATAAAATCCGCAATAGGTGCATTTTTGCCGGCAAAAAGGGAAATGAATGTAAAGCCCCGGCATCAATTCACAGGAATCAGGATATCCTGCTTGACGGTCTCCCCTTTCACCAATGTTATCATGGCCACACCCATACGGTCGCCATGAGTGGCCACCGCCTTCAGTTTGGCCTCATTACGCCAAGTGTGGTCAATCCTTCCGCTGGCATCGGTCTCCCCTACAAAATAGACACTGTCAGAGTATCCCACCTCGCCAAAAGTGACCCTGCAACCAGGAACCACTTGGGAATCATCCGTTCCCTGCAACAGTCTGACCGTTATGATGGCCCTGCATTCCGCCTCCTTGCGACAAGCGGTGAAACAGGCGGCCAAACAGCCGCAAACAATCATCAATCCACTGATTGTCATTCCTAATTTCCAATGTTTTCTCATCTTCATGCCTATGTTAATCCATGTTGAAAAAAATAATCGGCCCTACGACCTTTTTGTGTTCAAAAAAATGCTAATATTGCACACTTTTTCAAACATGCAAAAGTACAGAAAAAAGAGACATCATCACCATTTGGGAGATTTTTTTTTAACATAAAAGGTAACAACATGCGTAACACACTGAATTTATTAACCTTTAGCATTGTTTTCATGGGTATTTGCACCTGCGTTGACGCACAAAATAAGGCCAAAACGCAACCCGCAACGCCCCAAAAAGAGAAGGAAGTGAAAGTAAAAATTGTAACCGACAAGGGTAGCATGACAGTAAAATTGTACAATGAGACACCGCAGCATCGCGACAATTTCATCAAACTGGCCAAAGAGGGATTCTATGACGGAACCCTCTTTCACCGCGTCATCAAGGGTTTCATGATCCAAGGCGGGGATCCCGACTCCAAAACCGCAGCTCCAGGACAACTTTTGGGTAACGGCGGCCCCGGATACTACATACCATCAGAATTCAACCCAAAATATTATCATAAGAAAGGGGTTCTTGCAGCTGCCCGTGAAGGGGATGCCGTCAATCCTGACAAAAAGTCCTCCGGTTCCCAATTCTATATTGTTCAGGGAAAAACCTACACCGATGACCAACTTGACATGATGGCCAACCAGCTCCACCTGCAGTTCACCCCGCAACAGCGCAACATGTACCGCACCATCGGAGGTGCGCCGTGGCTGGACATGAACTACACTGTGTTTGGCGAAGTCATTGAGGGAATGTCGGTGATTGACAAGATTGCCTCTGTCCCCACCGACCCCAACAACAGACCAACGGAAGATGTGAAAATCATCTCCATACAGGTAATGGAAGAATAATGCCAATTTTTGCGAAACAGTATCGTTTTTTTTAGTACTTTTGCAAGTTTTGGGAAATATAATCATTGGAACAAGGAATGAACAATTTAGAGGAGTACCGCAAAGAGATTGAAGCATTTGCTTCCGACAAGTTAGAGGAGATCGAACTTTTCCGTGCCAAGTTTTTGGGCAAAAAAGGTTCGCTTGTCTCCCTTTTCAATGAAATTAAGAACATTCCCGCAGCGGAAAGGAAGGATTTCGGTCAAGGCATCAATATTTTGAAACAAAAAGTATTGGAAAAATATGCCGAATTGAAAGAAAAGTACGAACAGGCGCAGCAGAAGGAGCGTGTCCCAGCCGACCTGACCCGTCCTGCCGACCGCATCACGCTTGGTGCGCGACACCCCATCTCCATTGTGACCAAACAGCTGTGCGACGTGTTCAAAAAAATCGGCTACACAATTGCCGAAGGACCCGACATTGAAGACGACTGGCACAACTTCGGGGCTCTGAACTTTACACCGGAGCATCCTGCCCGCGACATGCAGGACACATTTTTTGTGGAACCGGGAATACTGCTGCGCACCCACACCTCACCGGTACAGTCGAGGGTGATGGAGAACCACCAGCCGCCCATCCGCGTGGTCTGCCCCGGACGGGTGTTCCGCAACGAGGCCATCACCGCCAGGGCGCACTGCATATTCCATCAGGTGGAAATCCTATGCGTGGACGAGCACATCTCCTTCGCCGACCTCAAACAGACTTTGGACTTTTTTGTGAAAGAGATGTTCGGAAAAGAGCGCAAAATCCGGCTGCGTCCCTCCTATTTCCCCTTCACGGAACCTTCGGCTGAAATGGACATCAGTTGTGACATCTGTAAAGGAAAAGGCTGCAACATCTGCAAAGGTAGCGGCTGGGTGGAAATCCTAGGCTGCGGCATGGTGGATCCCAATGTTTTGTCGCTCAACGGTATCGACCCTGAAAAATACAGCGGATTCGCCATTGGCATCGGTGTTGAACGCACCACACAACAACTTTACAAGACCAAAGACATCCGGCTATTCTTCGAGAACGATTTGAGGTTTTTGTCACAGTTTGAATCACTGTAAACAAAACTCATCTTTCAACCATCCGGATAACATATAAAAAATTTTATAGAACACATACAATATTTAAAACAATTTTTTGAAACAAATAACAATCCAATAAAATGAATAAAAAGTTCAAAATCATCAACACAACAATGGGTTGGCTCGTAGGTATCTTAGCCAGCATGGTTTACATACTGACGGCCGAACCTACCGTAAGTTTTTGGGATTGCGGTGAATACATTGCCACCGCATGCAAATTGCAGGTCGGTCACCCTCCAGGGGCACCCACTTTCCAACTGATTGGCTGCCTTTTCGCCCTGTTTGCAAAAGACGCCGCCAACATCGCCATCTGCATCAACACAATGTCGGCATTGTGCAGCGGCCTAACCATCATGTTCCTTTTCTGGAGCATTTCACTCTTCGCGAAAAAAATCGCGCTCAGGAACGGTGGCGAATGGGAAGCCTCCAAAATGATCGCCGTCTTCGGATGCGCCCTCATCGGAGCTGCCGCATACACCTTTTCCGACACCTTCTGGTTTTCTGCTGTGGAGGGTGAGGTTTACGCAATGTCCTCCTTCTTCACAGCCTTGGTGTTCTGGGCTATTCTGAAATGGGAAGAGGTTGCGGACGAGGACGGTTCCTACCGTTGGCTAATACTGATTGCCTACCTGATCGGCCTCTCCATCGGCGTGCACCTGCTGAACTTGCTGACGTTGCCCGCCATGGTGCTGGTGGTATACTACCGCAAGTACAAACCGACCACGAAAGGCGTCATCTACGCACTTCTGCTCTCATTTGTGATGATTGGTCTCATCCTGTGGGGTATAGTGCCTTGGATTGTGAAACTCTCCGGCGGATTCGAACGGGTTTTCGTCAATGGCTTCCACCTGCCTTTCAACAGCGGCACCATTATCTATTTCCTGCTGATTTTCGCCTTGATACTGTGGGGGCTGATATATTCGGAAAAACGCCGGAAGAGGCTACTGAACATCATCACCCTCTGTTTTGCCTTCATATTGATCGGCTATTCGACCTTCTTTATCCTAGTCATCCGCTCCAACGCCAACACGCCGCTGGACGAGAACAATCCGGAAGACGCCGTGGCGCTGCTCTCCTACCTGAACCGTGACCAATACGGCAAAACTCCGCTGGTTTACGGACCCTACTACAACACACCGGTCAAATCCTACGAAGACGGGAAACCCTCATACGTGAAAAACTACATTGTATTTTTCAACGGACAACAGGTGGGTTCCTTCTTCTCCAAACGGGAGGCGGAAAAATTCATGGAGGTGAATGGTGAGCGTTACAGCAATGGAAAACTGGAAATCAAGGGCAGGTACGTGATCGGGGATGACAAAAGCAACTCTGAAGTGATTTATGACGGAGACTACTGCACCCTTTTCCCCCGCATGTGGAACCGTGAAAGCCCCCGCATCCGCCAATACAAGCATTGGGCAGACATCAAAGGGGACGACTACACCTATGCCAACGGACAGCGTGTGCCGCGCACACCCACTTTCGGACAGAACCTGAAATTCTTCTGGCGTTACCAGATGGGCTATATGTACGGACGCTACTTCATGTGGAATTTTGTCGGCAGACAGACAGTCAACCAGGGATTTGGAGGGAAAACCTCCGGCGCGTGGCTTTCCGGCGTCAAATTCATCGACGAGGCGCGCCTCGGCCCGCAGGACATGCCGCAGCACATGAAAAACCCGGGCAACAACAAATACTATTTCCTGCCGCTGATTTTGGGTTTGGTTGGGCTTTTCTTCCAGTTCAAAAAAGATTCCCACAACGGCATGGTGGTGCTAGCCCTCTTCTTCATGACAGGCATCGCCATCGGCATCTACCTGAACATGTACGCCTACCAGCCGCGTGAGAGGGACTATGCCTTCGCCGCCTCCTTCTACGCCTTTGCGATTTGGATCGGTTTGGGAGTATATGCCATTTATGACCTGCTGCAAAAGAAGCTGAACAAGCATGCCTCCGCAGTGGTGGCAACCGCCGTCTGCGTATGTGTGCCGGCCATCATGTGCGCCCAGAACTGGGACGACCACAACCGTTCCAACCGCTACCTGACCCGCGAAATTGCCAAAGCCTACCTGGACTCCTGCGCACCAAACGCCATCCTGTTCACCAACGGGGACAACGACACCTTCCCTCTCTGGTACATGCAGGAGGTAGAAGGCTACCGCACCGATGTCAGGGTATTCAATTTGTCATTGGCCGGCACCGACTGGTATCTCGACCAGATGAAATGCCAGGCCTACGAAGGCAAACCTGTCCCGATGAAAATGACCAAGGAGATGTACAAACAGGGCACCCGCGACCTGCTGATTGCCCGAAATGAGATTAAAACACCTCAAAATCTGGTCAATGTGATGAAGGATGTGATGTACAACCCCAACAACAACAAACGTGAGGCCTACATCCGCAGCATCCATTTCACCTTGGATGTGGACCGCAACAAAGTGATTGCCAACGGCACTGTGCATCCTTCCGACACCGCCTACATTGTGGACCATCTGGACTGGGTCATGCCTTCCGACAACATCTACCAAACCAATGGCAACGACACTATTATGTTGGTTTCCAAGGCTTACATCGCCATGATGGACATCATCGCCCACAACAACTGGGAACGCCCGATCTACTATGTCTCCACCACAGGTTCCGACGCTTTCTTCGGACTGGACAAATATTTCCAGGTGGAGGGTCTGGCCTACCGGCTGGTTCCGGTTCTCGACCATCTGCCCAACAACATGGGCGGCGGCCTCTACGGTCGGGTTAACCCCGAAGTGCTTTGGGAGAATATCCAAAAATTTGACCTGGCCGAGTATGCCAATCCGGAAGTCTATCTGAGCGAGGACTACACGCGCAGTGTCACCAACATGAAACTCTTCTTCCTGCGCTGCGCCGACGCCTTTATCGCCAGCAAAAAGCCGGAAAATGCCCTGCAGGTGCTGGAAAAATGCTACACATGGTTCCCGAAGGAGACCATCCCCTATGACAATTTGGATTTCTATTTGGGCCAAATGTATTTCCACACCTCCACCAAGGAGGGCATTGAAAAGGGTGTGGCACTTTTCAACGACTACGTGGAACAGATGCATCTGGAGAACCTCTATTATGCCAAATTCAAGGGCAAACGCTCCGACTACTACCGCAGTGACTGGGAACGCAACCGCGCTTTCTGCTATCAGATTGGCAATTTTGTCAAACAGATGGCCGAAAACGATGAGACGGCAAAAGCCTGCAACAGCAATAATGCTTTGACCGAATTGAGTGAAAAAGCATTGGCTTACAGCAATTAATACAGTTTATTGTTAATAAAACCCAAAGAGGATGACATGGCGTCATCCTCTTTTTTGAACCTCATTGTAATGAGGTAATTTCTGTCAATCAAACGATTTGGAATAAAAAGCACTCGCCATGAAAGTATTTTTATTGGGAACCGGAAACATTGCCTGGATATTAGGGGAAAGACTTGTCCGAACTGCCGGCACACTACATGGCGTTTTCGGAAGAGACCCCGAAAAGGCCGCAAGCCTGGCCGCCCGCTGGCACTGCCCTTCACACCATTCATGGGAAACCATCCCCGAAGATGCCGATGTATATATTTTCACCCTGCAGGACCAATGCTATGAAGAGGTGCTTCCGCATTTTCCGCACCGGAACCGCGTGATGCTGCACACTTCAGGCACCCTGCCGCTCAATCTGTTTGAAGGCATCAGCGAAAACTGCGGAGTCCTCTACCCTTTCCAAACCTGCACCCGGGGCGTGGAATTGGCTTCACAAAAACTGCCGCTCTGCCTGGAAGCGACAACGGAGAGCGCGCGGACAACTTTGGAAGCGACCGCACGGCTCATTAGTGACGAAACATACTGGCTCAAGGAGGGGCAACGCCAACAACTCCATCTGGCGGGAGTTTTCGCCAACAATTTCAGCAATGCGCTCTACCGTATCGCATTTGACATGGTGGAAAAAGCCGGAATACCACCGGAACTGCTGCACGGACTGATTTTGGAAACCGCACTGAAAGTGACACGAATAACTCCAAAAGAGGCTCAAACCGGCCCTGCCCGGCGGCATGACGAAAACGTGATTCGGCAACAACTGGCCCTGATTTCCCGAACATGCCCCGAATGGGAAGAAATTTACCGGATAATGACCCGCTGCATTGAAGAAACGTCAAAACAGCAATAAAAAATCGGATGCCTTCCCGGCACCCGATTTCAAATTAAGAGGACTTGCTCTCCAAAAAACGCGGGCTAACTCACCCCTTCCGTCTGCACATCGGGATTGATTTTGTGCACCAGTCCCTGCAACACAGTGCCAGGTCCCAGTTCCACAAAGGTGTCCGCACCGTCGGCAACCATAGCCTCAACACTTTGGGTCCATTTGACCGGAGCAGTCAGCTGCGCCTTAAGGTTCTCCCGTATTTGCGCCACATCCGTAGTGGCAGCGGCAGTACAATTCTGGTAAATTGGGCAGATGGGCGCATGGAACTCCGTTTTGTCCACCGCCTCAGCAAGTTCCAGTCGGGCAGGTTCCATGAATGGGGAATGGAAAGCTCCGCTAACCTTCAACGGCAGCACCCGCTTGGCTCCGGCAGCTTTCATCAGTTCCGCCACCTTTTCAATTCCGGCAATTGAACCGGAAAGAGCCACCTGTCCGGGGCAGTTGAAATTGGCAGGAACCACAACCTCATCTTTCACCTCCTTACAAACCTCCACCACTTTGTCGTTGGACAGGCCCAACACCACCGCCATGGTGGACGGTGCCAAATCACAGGCTTTCTGCATGGCCTGGGCCCGTTGGGAGACCAGACGCAACCCGTCTTCAAACGAAAGACAGCGATTGGCAACTAACGCGGAAAACTCACCTAATGAGTGTCCCGCCACCATGTCCGGTGCAAACGGTTCAACAACACACAAAGCCAACGCCACAGAATGCAGGAAGATGGCAGGCTGCGTAACCTTGGTCTGCTTCAAATCCTCATCCGTGCCGGAGAACATCAGGTCGGTAATGCGGAAACCCAAAATTTCATTGGCCTGCTCAAACAGGGCTTTCACTTTCGGATTCTGGTCGTACCAATTTTTCCCCATCCCAACAAACTGCGCTCCCTGACCGGGAAACATGTATGCTTTCATAAAATCAGTCTGTTTAAATTTTTATTTATACAAATGAAGGACTATTGAAGACACACTACACATGGATTGCCTCACCGTAGGCAGCCTCAACCGCCTCCTTGACAGCTTCGGACATGGTGGGATGCGGATGGATGGCATTGCGGATATCGTCGGCAGTCAGGCCAGCCTTACGGATAGCAACCGCCTCGGCAATCATTTCCGTAACATTGTCACCAACCAGATGGCAGCCCAACAGCAAGTTGGTCTTGGCATCAAAAATCACCTTCACCATACCGTCACGATTGCCAGCCGCAGTTGCTTTTCCGGAAGCGGTAAAGGGGAATTTGCCCACTTTTATCTCATAACCGGCCTCCAATGCCTTCTGCTCGTTCAGACCGACCGAAGCCACCTCAGGCGAAGTGTAGGTGCAGCCAGGAATATTTGTATAATCCACTGGTTCAGGATTTTTACCGGCTATTTTTTCCACACATACCAAGGCCTCTTGGGAAGAGACATGAGCCAGGGCGGGACCATGCACAATATCACCTATGGCGTACACGCCCTCAACATTGGTGCGGTAGAAGTCATCCACCACCACTTTGCCACGTTCCACCTTAATACCCAGTTCCTCCAAACCGAGGTTTTCCAAATTGGTCTGCACACCGACTGCCGAAAGCACAATGTCGGCGTCAATCTGGCTCTCCTTGCCCCGTTTGTCCTTGACATATACATGGCAGACATCGTTGTCCACCTCCACCTTCTCCACATTTGCCTCAGCCATGACCTTCATGCCTTGTTTGCGGAAAGCGCGGTCCACATGTTTGGCGATTTCCTCATCCTCCACAGGAAGAATGTGCGGCAACAGCTCTATCAGAGTGGTTTGCACACCCAAACTGTTATAGAAGAAGGCAAATTCGCTGCCAATGGCTCCGGAGCCCACAATCACCATGGACTTGGGAAGCTCGGGCAATGTTAATGCCTCGCGGTATCCGATAATTTTTTTGCCGTCCTGCGGCAGGTTGGGCAGCACTCTGGAACGGGCGCCAGTGGCCAGAACAATATGTGAGGCAGTATAGGTGGCTTTTCCACCCTCCTTGTCCGTCACCTCAAGTTCATGGTTGCCTGTAAGTTTGGCGGTACCGGCTATCACATCCACCTTGTTTTTTTGCAAAAGGTACTGGATACCTTTGCTCATGGTTTCCGCCACGCCGCGGCTTCGCTGCACCATGGCGGGAAAATCGGGCTTCACCTCCCCTTCCACCTGCACACCATAATTGGCGGCATGTTTCATATAGGTGTACACTTGGGCCGACTTCATCAGCGCCTTGGTGGGGATACAGCCCCAGTTCAGGCAGATGCCGCCTAATTCGGCACGTTCCACAACCGCAGTTTTCATACCCAACTGCGAACCCTTGATGGCAGCCACATAACCGCCGGGGCCGCTGCCTACCACTATCAAATCATATTGCATAGTTCCTTGTTTTTAAAATGCAAGGAGCGCGCTGCGCACGCTCCTTGCTCCAATATTAACCTAAAAACACTATAAATCAATAATATCACACCAACCAAAAACATCCTCGGCCTCCCCATATTGGATCTGCTGCAAGGCAGTATAGAGCTTCTTGCACCATGGACCTGGCTGGCCGTCCTTGGATATGACATAGGACTTGTTGTTGTCCAAGTCGTCAATGCGCTGGATCGGGCTGATGACAGCGGCGGTTCCGCAAGCTCCAGCCTCCTCGAAAGTTTCCAGCTCCTCAATCGGAATGGGACGGCGTTCGGTCTTCATTCCGAGGTGTTCCGCCAACTGCATCAGGGATTTGTTGGTGATGGAGGGCAGAATAGAGGTGGAAAGAGGTGTGATGTAGGTATTGTTTTTGATACCGAAGAAATTAGCGGCACCAGCCTCATCAATGTAATGTTTCTCCTTGGCATCCAGATAGAACTCGCAGGCATACTCTCCACCGTGGCAGGCTTCAATATGGGCACGCATGCTTGCAGCATAGTTTCCACCCACTTTATAAATGCCGGTTCCGAGCGGTGCAGAACGGTCATACTTGCGGGTAATCACATAAGGATTGGCGGTGAAACCTCCCTTGAAGTAAGGTCCGACCGGCGTCACGAAGATGACAAACAGATATTCGTTGGCAGGCTTTACACCAACCTGGGCTCCAGTACCGATCAGCAGCGGACGAAGGTAGAGCGAAGCGCCTGTACCGTAAGGTGGAATGTAGTCCTTGTTCAGCCGCACGACCATATCAACCGCTTTGCGGAAAAGTTCAAGCGGAAATTCGGCCATCATGATGCCATGCGAGGTGGAGGCCAAACGTTTGGCATTCTCGTCCATGCGGAAGACCCGCACTTTGCCGTCCTTGCCACGGAAAGCCTTCAAGCCCTCAAAACCCTCCTGACCATAGTGCAGGCAGGTGGCCGCCATGTGGATGGGAATCTCTTCAGAAGAGGAAACTTCCAGCTCACCCCATTTTCCGTCACGGTAGTAGCATCTAACATTGTAGTCGGTCTTCATGTAACCGAATGACAAATTTTTCCAATCAATCTCTTTCATGTCTGTTATTTTTTATTGTTTATATTTTTTTCAAAAATTTACATCGGCCTTTCCACCAAGGTCAATTCCTCTTTGCGGACCAGAGTGCCGGTAGAGTCATAAAACTTCCAGACCCCCACCCTGACGCCTTTGTCATACTCTCCAGTATAATGCAATTTTCCGTTTGGATACCACACGCGGTAAAGACCCTGCCATTTGCCGTTTTCATAGGTTCCCTGACTGTTCTTGTTACCGTTCTCATACCAGCTCACCCACACGCCTTCCGGTTTCCCTTGGGCATCATACTGTTTCTCCATGTATTTTTTCTCTCCCGGAAAATAGAAGATTTCCTTTGTCAGTAGTGTGTCCTCCTGATTGGAAAGCACAAATTCCCGGACAACTTTGGGACGACCGTCCGCATAACTTTCCACCACCTGACTGTCAAACTGACGTTTGCATGAGACCAACAGCGACAAAAAGGCGGCTGCAACCCACAGATACCCTACTTTATTCATTTTTCTTATGGTTTTTCTCGTAAGTGGCGTTCAATTCCGCAATCACCTCCTCCGTGATGTCATATTCCGGACTGTTGTACACAATTGCGGAACCCGTTGCCGTGGCAAGCACATACTTGGCATGGTAGCGGCTGTCGTTGATACGGGTGGTCACCGCAATGATTGAATCAGCTATCTCCTTTTGTACCGATGCCTGCTTATTGGCCAAAATGGTGGCATATTTCTCCTGTAGTGCCTTCAAAGCCTGAGCCTCATTGGTCAGCTGCACTTCGGCATTCTCCATCTGTGTTTTGGTCAGCACCTGGTTCTGCACATTAATCTGATAGTTCTTATATTTCTCCTCAAATGTGGCCTGCTTGCTCTGCAATTCCTTCTGATAACGCGCGGACTCCTCCTCCAAATCGTTTGTCAGAATCTCCACAAGGACATAACGTGCCACAATGGAATCGTTATTGACCGTCAGCATAAAAGGGACCTCACCTGATTCCATTTTCGCCTGCAATGCGGCATTCTGCGGCTTGTTGCCGCCTTTCATTGAGAACACCACGCAGAACAGCACAATAATCGCCGCGAAAAGCACTATAAATCCGATGGTGGTCCAAATGCACTTCTGACGTTTGGGTTGGCAGCCACATGCCTCCGGCTTTTCCGTTTCCTGAACATTCTCTTCCGTCACCGACCGCTCCGGCGTTTCAACCACAAATTTTTCCTTTTCCGGCTCCTCATTTACAAAAGCCTCGTCTTTAAACTCTTCCATTATAATTATCTTTTAGTTTCCTACATCTGAAATGAATTTTATGCGCATCAGCCGTAATTCCTCCATTGTGTACTCATCCTCTCCCAATTCACGCAGGGCCACCTCCAAATCATCGCTTTCGGACGACTGCAGATAGTCCATAATCTCCTCCTGATGGGTTTCGTCAATACATTCATCAATATAATATTGTATATCCAACTTGAAGCCGGAATTGACGACGTACTCCACTTCGGTCAGCAGCTCATCCATGGAAAGTTTTTTTGCAATGGCAATATCCTCAAAATCAATTTTCCGGTCAATGTTATGGATAATGTAGACTTTCAGTCCGGACTTGTCGATGGGGGATTTCACCACCAAATCTTGCGGACGTTCAATTTCATTATCCTCCACATACTTACGAATCAAATCAATGAACGGCTTGCCATATTTCTGCGCTTTTCCGGATCCGACACCGGTAATTTGGGTCATCTCCTCCAAATTGGTGGGATACTGCACACACATGTCCTCCAGGGAACTCTCCTGAAAAATGACATATGGCGGCAGATTTTCCTTTTTCGCCAAGGCTTTAAGCATGTCCTTCAGCATGGTGTACAGCACTTTGTCAACAACACCTCCCTTTTGTCCCATCATCATTTCGGACGAGTCGTCATCATCATCCAAATCCTCCGCATCCACACCCTTCTTGTGTACCGCAGGCAATGGGATGGAATAGGGTCGTTTCAGGAATTTTTCTCCTAACGAAGTGATTTTCAAGATACCATAATTCTCAATCTCCTTGACCAGCAGTTTTGCGAAAAGTGCCTGGCGAATGACGGATTCCCAAAATTTCTCATCCTCCTCGACCCCTTCTCCGAACGAGGCAAGCTTGTCATGCTTGAACTTTTTGATGTCATTGGTTGTCACTCCCCTGATGATGTTGATGATATGCTTGTCCTTGAACTGCTGTTTCAATTCCCTGATGCAATTCAACAGCACGATGACATATTCCTTCCCCTCCATTGTAGGTTTGGGATGCAGACAGTTATCACAGCAACCGCAATTCTCCTTGTCGTAGGTTTCCCCGAAATAAAAAAGCAGATGGCGCCGGCGGCACAGGTTGGATTCCGCATAGGACATCACCTCCGAGAGCAGCTGCTGCGCAATTTCCTGCTCCGCCACCGGTTTTCCCTTGACCAGTTTTTCCAACCGGTTCAAGTCCTCATAATCATAAAAGGCGATACACTTGGCCTCCCCATCGTCACGACCGGCACGACCTGTTTCCTGATAATATCCCTCCAGACTCTTGGGTATGTCATAATGGATCACATAACGGATGTCAGGTTTGTCAATGCCCATGCCAAAGGCGATGGTGGCCACAATAACATCAGCCTCCTCCATCAGGAAATCGTCCTGATTCTTCACCCTTACACCTCCCTCCAATCCGGCATGGTAGGGCAATGCCTTCACATGGTTGGCTTTCAGGAATTCAGTCAGTTCCTCCACCTTTTTACGGCTGAAACAGTATATGATGCCCGATTTTCCAGTATTGGCTCGAATGATTTTCAGCACCTCCTTGTCCACATCAGCAGTTTTTTCACGGATTTCATAATAGATATTGGGACGGTTGAATGAGGAGAGGAAAACCTCGGCATCCATCATTTTCAAATTCTTTTGGATATCATTGCGCACCTTGGGGGTGGCTGTGGCGGTGAGCGCCATAATAGGCACCTTCTGTCCGATGTTGTCTATGATGTCACGGATGCGTCGGTATTCGGGACGAAAATCATGCCCCCACTCCGAAATGCAGTGCGCCTCATCAATGGCGAAAAAAGAAATCTTGATTTTCTGTAGCAGGGAGACATTATCCTCCTTGATAAGGGATTCCGGCGCAATGTAGAGCAGCTTGGTAAGACCCGAAAGCAGGTTTTGACGTACCTGCCGCATTTCCGCCTTGGTCAGGGAGGAGTTGTAAAAATGGGCCACATCCTCCTGTGAGGTATAGTTCCGGATGGAATCCACCTGATTCTTCATCAGAGAAATTAATGGGGAAATCACAATGGCCGTACCCTCCAGCATCATGGCAGGCAACTGGTAGCACAAGGATTTTCCTCCTCCTGTGGGCATAATCACAAAACAGTCCTTCCCCGAAAGGAGACAGCGTATTATATCTTCCTGTTTTCCCTTAAAGTGGTCAAAACCGAAAATTTCCTTCAACGGTCTTTGTAAATCAAATTTCGTTTTTTTGGGCATTAACCTACAATAATTTAGTAATATTCAAACATTTAAACAAACTCACCGCTGCACCTGCCCCTCCTTTTTCAACAAGGCGGAAAGTGCAAAAGCCTATTTGCAAAGGTATATAAAATACAGCAAAAAAAAGTTTATTTTGTAAAAATATTTTTCTATATCATTATATACTGGTTTACAAATCATTCCGAATCACCCTCACCAGAAGAGGCATTTTTTTCCAATTCCATTTTGCCAAAACGGAAGGTCAGACCTGCACTGATGTAACGGCTGTTCATAACCTTCTGGTTGCTGTAGCTGATGTAATAAGGATTGGTGGAGCCGCTGCCGCTGCCCCGCTTTTTCCCCCAATTGAAGATGTCCTGCACATTGACAAATACAGACATTTTCCGGTTGAAGAAATCGGAGCGCAGACCGGCGTTAAGCGAATAGGTGGCCTTGCTCTCCGAAAAGAGCGATTTTGAAGGGGACGAGTAACGTGCGGAAGCATGCAGCTGGTACTGGTTAAACAGTTTGGCCCAGGCATTCAGCCTCAAAGAATAGGCGTCGCTGACTGTCCTGACCCGACCTGTTTTGGGATAGTCCATCTCATACACAGCATGGTACACATTAGCATAGAAACGGAGGTTGAAAAAACCTGTAGGTCTATAGGTTGCATTGAATGAAGTCCCATAACGGTAGGTGGAACCCATGTTGTAGGGCATGGTAAACTGGACCATTCGTCCGATATAAGGGTCAACTTCATCCGTGACATCAGAAATGGAGGATATCTCCCGGGTGGAATACCGTCCGTAGCCCTCCACCCCCACCGAACCGAACCGGTTGAAATACTTGGTCCAACCCATCTCCGCATTGTGGGTATGGTAGGACTTCAACGACGGGTTGCCGGTACTGTAGGAATCCTCACCGTAATCGCGGTAAAGCGAAAGCTGGCTGGACGAGGGGTTGTTCATACGCAACGAATAGCTCGCCCGAAACGTGTGCATGCTTTTAGTCCTGTAACTCAAGTGCAAAGTGGGCCGTGCGGTGAAAAACCCGACTTTCCTCACATCAGGATAACAGGCATTCTCATAAGCAAGGTTCTTGAGACTGTAATTGACTCCCAAACCCGCCTGCATGGTAAAACTACCCCAACGACGCGTCCAGTTGGCATTGGCGCCCACCTGATGGTTGGCAGTCTCAAAAATGCAGCTGCGCAGCGTATCCTGCAATGTGTAGCCGCCGGAAATGGAATCCCAGATGAGTCGTTCAGCAACAACACGGTAAGTGTCATAACTGTAGTTGGCACCTACGGACAATTCCCGGCCAGATGAGATGGGACGATTGTAGTTTCCCGATAAGGAAAAACCGCCGCCTCCCGCATCTGAGACATTGTATTTATTCTGGTCCAAGTCATTATAGATCGTGTAATCCCGCAAATAATTGTTATCAGAATGGTTGTCATTCAGGGAGCCCATGAGATTCCAGCGCATATTGTGCCCCTTGTTGTCAAAACGGCGGGAATAGGTTGTATGGAGCATTCCACTGACATTTCGCGATCCGCCCTCATTCCGTGTAAAATACTCATACAGGTCACCTCCCGTAAACTGGTTATCCCTCAATTCACTACGCAATGAATAAGAGGAACTGCCATTGTAGTTCAATGAGAGGGAGCCATTGATATCCGACATGGAATCAATGATATAATTAACATTCAAAGAGGTAAAGGAGCTCCAGTTTTTATTGTCTGAGGCTGAGGTGAAGTCCTCCCTTTGGATAGTGTCATAGCCACCAAGGGAATCGTTTTTCCGCTGGATGGCATATCCGTCCGAGGCATTTTCACGGTAAGAATAGCGCAAACTCTCATAAATACTGACCGACCATTTGTCGTTGGCGCGCACGTATGAGAACCAGGGGCTTACCGAAGGTTGGGAACTGCCGTTGAGTCCGAAACTGATGAAATGGTTCCTTTTGATTTTGGCCGTAGTGACAATATTGATGATGGCCTCCGCATCCGTGTCATATTTGGCTGAAGGGTTGGTGATGGTTTCAATGCGCTCCAAGGTGTTGGCAGGCAGAATTTCCAAATAGGTTTTCAAGTTCTCCGCCGTAAGTTTGGACGGTTTGTCATTGATCCAAATCTCCACGGAGGATATTCCGCGCAAGGTGACATTCCCTTCGATGTCCACCTCCACCCCGGGCGCATTCTGCAGAGCATCCATGGTGGTTCCTGTCTGAATTGAAGGATCCTCCGAGACATTATAGAGCGTTTTCTCCCCGTCCACACTGTAAATTGGACGGTCAGCCGTCACTGTCACCTCTGTCAAATTAGAGGAGACCGGCCGCATACGGATTTTTCCAAGCGAGACCAAATTCTTCACAGTGACAGGAAGATATAAGGGTTCATAGCCCACTGATGTGGCCCGAAGCAGAAACTCACCCTCCGGCAAACGGGTCATTTCAAACGTTCCCTTTTCATCGGTAACTGTCGCCTTAAGGAAAGCACTGTCCTTCAAAAACAGAAGTCCCACATTCGCGTATTCCAACGGTTCCCCGCTCTCACTGTCCTCCAGAACACCGCGCAGCTTGCACTCTCCTGTCAGATTGCGGGAGGAGGCCTGTTCCCGACCCGATGAGGCGTTCCGCTCTTTAGGCATGCCGGACGGACGACCACCTGAAGGGTTAGGTCTGCCTTCCGGTTGCGCCTCCGCCACCGCCATGAACAGCGGCAGCAAACATAACAAACAAATCACTCGTTTCATGCTGCAAAAATAATCAAAATCCGCATTCACGGCATTACATTTTCCACTTTTTTTGAAAAAAAAGGAAATAAGAGATAATGGAAAACTACAATAATGCCCTGAATGCTATACCACCCAGCTGTTGTGGGGTGAGGTGCTCACCAATCCGGCACTCGTAATTAAGGTCCATCTGCAAAAATTCTCCCAATTTGAGCTGGCAGATAACATTGAAAACAGCATTACTGCCATTGGAGAGAGCCTCCATCATCTGATAAGCGACCGAACTGTTCTCCTCACCATGGAACAGGATATGGTGGTAACGGCACTGCAGGCTCAGACTGCCACGCTGCGGAATGCGGCAGGTCATCTCAGCCATAAGCTGATGTGTGAAAGCACGCTCCTCACCTATTGTATTATTTTGATCCTTATAGGTATAGGAACCTCCAAACGAAAAGTGTAGCCGGTATGGGAACTGCCATTGGCAACTGACTTCACTGGCATCCAACCAATAGTTTTTGGAAGACATGTAACGCGAATGTGCCTCCGTCTGCGAATACTTGTACATCCATTTCGTCTGCAAAATCTTACAGATACGATAGCGGACACTTCCCTGACAAATCGTGGAGGCATTATATTCAAATCCATTTACTGTCAAATATTTATTCATATTTCGTGAAAAAATTCCCTCTGCACCGAACACAGGATGGGACTGATTGAAAGTAAGCAGATTTCTCCATTGCAGGTTTGCGGTGTTCAAAAGGCTGTCCTCCAGCTGAGTATGATATGGATTCAGAATCTGCCACAACGGAGCATCCGAATTCCGTACCAAATCCCTGTCCTTCTTCAACTGGGACTGGAAAGTGCCGGTGTAGCTGAAACGGGAGAGGGTCCTACGCCAGCCGTGCCGTTGCTGCCATACTGCTGCCGGACGCAAAATAAGGCTGTATGTGCAACTGTTGGCATACACCCTGACATATTCCTGCGAAACCTGGTAAATCCTGATGTAATTGGCCTTGTCCCGATACAGGGCAGGTTCAAACTCATCAAGTTCCTCCACTCCGTTACCATTGTAGTCGTTCCATTGGTACACTCCCTGTCCGTCAGCTACTTTCAAATAGGTATAGGCAACCTTCTCCTCCATCGCCGTACCAGTATGGTAATAAAAATTGGTTTGAACGGCCCCTTTTGCCCATTTTCCACTGTAGCGCAGACTTCCCAAAAGCGTGTTTTCCTGCGGCAGCGTCATCCAGGCGCTATCCTTTGCCTCCATTGAACGGTAAACCAGGGAAAATTGTAACGGATGTTCGCGCCAGCGCCGGCAATCCAAATCCGCCTGCAGGTGGCGGGAAAAACCACCGGCCTGCAACTGCTGCTCTCCCGCCACCCACTGTTTGCGCTGGGCATAGGCCAACCTGTATTGCCACTGCCCGGCATTGGTGTCCCTTTGTCGCATAGAGAGTTTCCACTCATTGTAGGACTGGCTTTCAGGCATGAGGGAACCGGTGGAGGAACGATAAGTGTTCCACTCCATCCCATCCCACAATTCCATACGCATTTTCCATACATTCAGGGCAATCTGTCCGTCGGCCTGCCAAAAACGGGTATTGTATTCGGCTGTTTGGCTTTGCAGCAAACGGATGTCCGCACGGCTTTCCCACACGGCATGATGGGAATTCCATTGCAGGCGGTGCCGGAATGCCTCCCATTCCGAACGGGGAATGCGGTACAACACGCTCTGCCAAGAAAGCCTGTCCATCCAAGGGCTGCACATCTGCCAACCTGCCTGCATAAAAAACTCCGACCTGTTGGCAGTCAGGCTGTCCGCCAGATTGTAATTCCGGACAAATTCCACATCGCGGTAGGATTCCACCGGCATGAAGCCCGCCCCTTTCCATTCTCCGTACAAATCAGGCAAAAGGCTCCACGGGCGCACCCCTTTTCCCCAACAAAACCGTCGCTGCCATTGTGCACGCAACGCCGCACCCACTAAAGAAGAGTCATTGGAGGCGAATGTGTTGGGGTCATTATTGGACAACGCCGCCTCCACCCTGAATAGCCGGTTGCTGTCCCGAAACTGCAAACGGGTGGTGTACTGCTGCAAACGCTTGGGGGCAAAAAGAGGCACCACCGGCTCATAGCTTCCCTGCGGAACCCCGTTCACAGGCGCCACCCAAGCATACACCTGTCCGTTCACACCGCTCTGCAGCCGCACGTAATTTCCCTTCCCCTCACCCATGTAGGAAAAGCGTAACCGGTAGCAGGCACTGTCCTTATTTGTAGAATATACATACACGGAATCATACCTTTGTCCCGACACAACGCTGTCAATCCGCTTGTACAACACCTCTTCCGACAGGAAACCGATGCTGTCCGCCATGGGATAATAGCCGGATGAACCTGCATTTCCCATCCGGCGCAAAAAGGCCACCGTAGCCGAATCCAATTCAAGCTGGTTGGATTGCCGTTTCAGATCCTGTTCATTGTAAAACGCAAAATTCCATTGCCAGTGTCTGCGTGTTATCGCGCTCTGCAGATGGGTCAGCATCCGTACATAGTGTTGGTCCGAATATTCAAACTCCACCACCACCCTTTTGTCGGCAGTCATCGGCTGCCGTACCGTGAAGGTAATTTCCGCCAGATTGTAGTCAATAGTATAATCTGCATTTTCACCCCGTTCCACCAGCACGCCGTCCACATACACCCGCTCCGATGCCGACAACACAATAATTTGTTGCTCCTCATCAGCTCCCTGCAACCTGTAAGCACCCTGCACTCCATCAATGATTTTCAGCTGCTGCCTGCAAAAACTACCTTTGGCTACAGCAGCGGCAGCGGTCACAGCATAATCCATCTTTCGGACGGTATCCCTCCAACGGAACTCCCCTTTTCCACCTTTACCCTGTTTGTGAAAACGCAAAAAATAGGTCTCAAAGTCACTCAAATCCACATCACCCGCCAAAAGGCTCGCCCTGTCCTTATAATCCAACCGGATATAGATACGGTCAAAATCTTTTCCCTGCAACGAATATGCGGAAGAGGCCTGAAGAGGCAGGTTCTCATCGCTAATGAAGGCGGTGATGGACAAATCCTCCGAAAGCATGCCCGACAGCTGCAGGTTCAGGCTGGCATCCATGGAGAGGTCCCTGTTACTGCCCACAGTGATGCCCCGCGTGAGGCTGCCGGAAGTCCGCAGTGTTTCATCTGAAACAAAAGGGGCGAACAGCTCAGCTTCCGCCTGAGGATCCAGCAAATGTCGTTTGTAGTCGTAAAGTTTCGGTTCTATTTGATTTAAATCCTTGTGTTTAAATATTTTTACGGTTGTATCCTGTTGTGCATGCAACAAAAGAGGAAAAAGGCAGAAAAAAAAGAGCGGCACATGGCAGGAAAATGTCAGCCATCTCCATGCAGCTCTGTTTCCTCGGCAGCTTTTCATAAGGAAAAAACCATTCACGGTCACACCAAAGCATGCATAATACGGAAAGAGAGCTCTTCCAACAATTCCGTCCCCTCCGTGCTGCAACCTTCGTAACCTTTGGATTTCAAGTCATACTCCTTCAGCATACGGATGATTCGTATTGTCACAGGCAAGCTATAATAGCGCACCGCCGAACGAAAAATGGCCTCCGATTTCCAAAAAACACCCAACGCCTTCAAATTCTGTTTGTCAACCGCATAGTGGTATTGCAGGATTTTTTGAAAAGCACCGTAAACGATAGGGAGAATCTTCATCACAGGATAATTCTTCGGATTTTTGGAGAAAAAGCTAAGGATATCAAATACTTTTTGTTCATTTCTCTCCCATAAGGCATTGGCCAGCTCATACCCGTTGTATTCGCGGCTGATGCCGACCTGCTCCTCAATCATTGCCGGTTGTATTTTCCCATCGGGCGGTAAAAGATTGGTGAACTTGTCCATCTCCTTTTCAATACGGGACAAATCCACACCGATATGGGAGGCCATCAGCAGCGCCGATTGGTCATCGATTTGAAGCCGCCGCTCCTGTGCCATCATTTTGATGTAATTTGGCAGCTGCTCCTCATAGATTGTCGGCGCCTCAAACACGCAGCCCACCTTGTTCACCGCCTTGAAAAAGGCGGAACGCTTGTCCACAGTCTTGTATTTATAGCAGAAAACCAACAGGGTCTGCATTTGCGGCTGCTGCAGATATTGGGTCAGTACGGAAAAATAGTCCGCCTCCTTTTGCCCTGGCGACTTGGGAATGTCCTGAGCCTCCCGCACAATGAGCAACCGATGGTCGGACATCATGGGATATTCCTTCGCCATGGAGACAATCTCCTCCATGCGCACGTCACGCCCGTACACCACCTGCTGGTTGAAATCCCGCAAACCCTCATCCTCAAAAAAATGGTTCTGGAAATAATCGCTTATCTTGTCGATGAAATAGGGCTCCGCCCCTTCCAACAGGTAGAAGGGATAGTAGATCTTTTTCTGCAAATTTCCTATGATGACCCTATGCGGCATATTACCAGTTTTTTACCATTTGACAAATCTGTTCGCGCAACTCAGCCGACACGGGAGCCAACGGCGGGCGCACACGAGCCTCCGCCCTTCCCTGCGCCTCCAAGAAGGTTTTCACCCCCGACGGGCTGCCTTCGGCAAAACAAGCCTGCATCACCGGAAGCAAACGATAGTGCAGCGTGCGTGCATCGGCAAAGTCCCCCTTCAAGGCAAGCCGCACCATTTGGGACATCTCCTTAGGATAGGCATTGGACACCACAGAAATAACTCCGTCCAAACCGCAGGCCAGCAACGGCAAAGTGAGCTGGTCATCCCCGGAAATGACGGAAAAGTCCGCCGGCTTGTCCGCCATAATCCGCATAATCTGAGCCAGATTGCCGGAGGCCTCCTTCACCGCCACAATGTTCGGGCACTGCCTGGCCAATGTCAAAACTGTGGAGGCTGCGATATTCACACCCGTCCGCCCCGGCACGTTGTAAAGTATCAGCGGCAGCGGAGATTCCTTGGCAATCATCTGGTAATGCGTCAGCAAACCCTGCTGGCTCGGCTTGTTGTAATAAGGGGCCACAGATAGGATGGCGCTCACCTTTTTCAAATCGAACAGATGGATCTGCTCAATCACCTCCAGAGGGTTGTTGCAGCCTATTCCGGCCACCACCGGCACCCGTCCGTCCACAGCCTCCACCACTGTCTGCAGTATCTGCTTGCGCTCCGCAAACGACATGGCCGGGGTCTCCGCAGTCGTGCCCAGGGCGACCACATAGTCCGTTCCGCCCTCAATTTGCTGCTCCACCAAAGTCATGATGGACTCAAAATCAATAGAATAATCCGATTTAAAAGGAGTAATCAGGGCAACTCCGGTGCCTTTCAGAATAGATTTCATTTTCCTCTGTTTATTGAAATTACCAGATGAATTACAGGGTTTTTATAATGAACGCAACAACCGTACGCTTTATTGTGGGGAATGCGATTTTTTTAATTCCCGCTCCTGCTCTTCAATGGAGGCGGCATGCACCAACTGCATCAGTTCGGTGACAAAATCTGCCGGAAGATGCAGTTTTTCAGCCTGCTGTAGCACTTGTTCCATCACCTTCTGCCAACGTTCCACCTGCAACAACGGCTGGCGGCTGTCCTGCTTGATGCGTGCGATTTTCCGCACCACTTCCATCCTTTTGGACAAAATGGCCAGCAAATCGGTATCCAGAGCGTCAATGGCCGCCCTTTGCGCCACCAGGGCATCATCCAGAGAACGGCTTCCCTGAAGCGGCAGATGCGCCATCAACTCCGCCAATGCCTCTGGCGAAAGCTGCTGTCCTGCATCACTCAACGCCTCCGCAGGATTGGTATGCACCTCCAACATAAGACCGTCACAATCCAGCAGCAGCGCCTTTTCAGCCACTTCCAGTATCAGGTTGCGCCTGCCGGCTATATGGCTTGGATCGACATACAACGGGATGTCGGGATGCTGGCTTTTCCAGCGGATATACTCGTTCCACATCGGATGGTTACGGTAAACTGTGGGCAAAGAGGTGGCAAAGCCACGGTATACGGCCTTCAGATCACGCAGTCCGGCTGCCCTGAAACGGTTGAACGCGCCCTCCCACAATTTCAGGTCGGGAGCCAGCGGGTTTTTGAGCATCAAATGCAAACCGGTGCCTCGGGCGGCATCGGCCAACGCCTGCACCATGAATGGATTCACCGTTGTACGCGCCCCAATCCAGGCATGTGAAATCCCATGTTCCAATATTTTTTCCAGTTGCCAGGGATAGGCGATTTCCACACAAACGGGCAGATGCAGCTCCTTTTGAATCTGCTCCAGCACAGGCAGGGCAGCTTCCCCCATCCCTTCAAAGTCGGAAGGTTGGGAACGTGCCTTCCACACACCGCAACGGAACAGTTCCACCTCCGGAAAACGGCATACTGCACGCGCCGTATCCCACAGTTGCTGTATTGATTCCGCAGCACAAGGACCAACTATCCACGCCTGCCGTCTCATATCATTTCAGCCTGATTTTTACGGATCCAGCCTTTGTTGCCATTGGGGAACAGCACCTCCATCCAGTCGCCAACGCGGTCGGTGACCCTCACCTTCATTCCCTCATGCACGGTGAACAGATCGGTTCCGGAAGCGTCAGGTGTACTCTTGACCGTCACACTGTATGCAGTCACAATCGCCTCCTCCGGAAGGTTCTGTGGCAACTGCCTGCAGGCAAAAACCACACTGAGAACCGTCACACACAGCAGCAGGATGGCGGCCAGCAGCAATCGCAGCCGCCGCTCCACGCGGGAGGAGAGCAGGAAAAAGGCCAGTACCGTAAAAAAAAGCAGTGCACATACAATCGAGACCACCGCCCATCCGGTTGAGGAAAACAACGCTGAAAGGGCTTTCCACCAGCGTTGCAGGAAGAACTCAGGCATCTGCTCCATCTGATCCACCGTCTGGGCATTGACAAAAGCGATATTGGCCCGGATGTCAGCATTGGAGGGATCCAGCCGCAACGCCCGCTCATACCATAGCAAGGCATTGGCCAACTGCTCCTGCCTGTAACAGGCATTGCCCATATTGTAATACAGCTCTGCAGAAACGTAGCCGGCCTGTACCAACTGCCCGTACAGCTGTAGTGCCTGAGCATAATCCTTAGCCATATAGGCCGCGTTCGCCTGCCTGAACAGTGAGTCCGGCACCAGCTGGGATTTGCCGTTTGTACAGAAAGCACATATTAACAGGAGTATAAAAAACAATTTTCGCATATTCCTCTATTTTTTTACCAAATGCAAAGGTACATGAAATAACGATACGTTCACCATATTCCGTTTCTATTTTTTATGAGGGACTCAAAACTTTAAGGGGAAGGAAAACCATTATCCCGAATCGGGCATCAAAATATGGGGGACTTCTAAAAAAAGGGGTGCAAAAACCTGCACCCCTTAAAAATAGAATATTATTTTCAGGAACGGATATTATTCCACTTCCCAAGTGTCACCGCTGTTGAGCAGGTCATCCACGCATTTGTATTTGCCGTTGGCCTTGCACTCATCCATCTGGTCTTCATAAAGCTCGGTGTAGGTGGGTTTGACCACGTTGCGGATCACACCGATGGCCACCGGAAGGTCACCCTTCATGCGGGCCAGCATCATGTGGATGCCGGTATCCTCGGTGGTCTCATCATGAATCATGATGTCGTCCATGGTGACACCGTTCTCACCGATAGTCACAGCCTCAAGGCAGCGTCCGTTGAAACGCAGACCCTTGTTGCGCTCCTTGCCGAAAATCATAGGTTTGCCATGCTCCAGGATGATGATTTTGTCGTCACGCACCGCCTTGTCAGTAATGGCTGCATGTGCCTTATCGTTGAAAATCATACAGTTTTGAAGCACTTCCACCACACTGGTCCCATCGTGCTGGGCGGCCTTCAACATGATTTCCGTGGTCAACGGAGGCATCACATCCAAGGCACGTGCATAGAATGTTCCCTGCGCACCCATAATCAGCTCGCCCGGATTGAACGGATAGTCAATGGTTCCGAACGGAGAGGTTTTGGTGATTTGGCCGAACTTGGTGGTCGGGCTGTACTGACCCTTGGTCAAACCGTAAATTTCGTTGTTGAAAATGGTCACATTCACATCCAGATTTCTACGCACAATGTGAATCAGATGGTTACCGCCAATGGCCATGGAGTCGCCGTCGCCCATGTTAATCCATACGCTCAACGAAGGGTTGGCAAGTTTCACACCGGTGGCCACCGCACAGGCACGTCCGTGGATGCTGTGGAATCCGTAAGTATCCACATAATATGGGATACGGGAGGAACAGCCGATACCGGACACCATGCAGATGTTCTCCTTTTTGTGGTGTGTTTTCGGAAACACGTTCAGCAAAGATGCCAAAATCGCATGGTCACCGCAGCCCGGGCACCATTTCACCATCTGGTCGCTGGTAAAGTCAGCTTTTGTATAGTCTATGTCCGCTTTAGGGACAAAATGTCTTTTTGTCATGATTTACTCTCCCAAAATTTTGTTAAACGCCTCTTTTAATTCACCTACTTCGAAAGGCAGACCCATCACCTTGTTATACTGACGCATCGGACATTCAGGGAACTGGGTGCGCAGATAACCGGCGAACTGTCCGTTGTTCAGCTCGCAGACCACAATTTTCTTGTACTTGCGTAAGATGTCGCCCGTGTTCTTCGGCAGCGGACAGATATAGTTGAAATGGGTATAGGCCACTTTCTTGCCTTCGTTGTTCATCTCCTCGACAGCCAGTGTAAGTGCGCCGCTGGTGCCGCCCCAACCTACGACAAGCAGGTCACCGTCGGGATTGCCGGTCACCTCCTGGTCGGGTATGTAATTGGCCACGCGGTTCACCTTTTCCTGACGGTTGTAGACCATGAGGGCATGGTTTTCAGGATCGGTGGTAAGCGGTCCGTCCGGACATTTCTCCAAGCCGCCCACACGGTGCCTCAAGCCTTCCATACCCGGCAACGCCCATTCACGTGCGAAACTGACGGGATCCCTGCGGAAAGGACGGTAATTGGGATCGTTCGGTTTGGCCAGACGCGGTGTAATGCCCGGCAAATCGGCCACCTTGGGGATACGGAACAGCTGGGAGCCGTTGCCCAGATAACCGTCGGTCATCAGGATGACAGGGGTCATGTGCTCCAACGCCAGTTTGGCGGCGGTATAGGCCCAATAGAAACAGTTGGCGCTGCTGGAGGCTGCCACCACAATCAGCGGAGCCTCTCCGTTGCGGCCATACAGGGCCTGGTTCAAATCACTCTGCTCGGTTTTGGTGGGCAGCCCCGTGGAGGGACCTCCACGCTGCACATCCACCACTACCAAAGGAAGTTCCACCATCACGGCCAAACCCAGCGCCTCGCTCTTCAAGGAGAGGCCGGGGCCGGAAGTGGATGTGCAGGCCAGCGCGCCAGCATAGCTGGCTCCAATCGCGGAGCAGATACCTGCAATTTCATCCTCAGCCTGGAAAACCTTTGCGCCCAACGCCTTATGCTTGGCCAGTTCCACCATCACATCCGTGGCCGGAGTAATGGGATAACTACCTAAGAACAAAGGACGTCCGCTGCGCTCCGAAGCGGCCAGCAAGCCCCACGCGGTAGCCACGTTACCGGTGATGTTACGGTAACGGCCCTTAGGCATTTTGGCGGTGGCCACTTCCACAATATGGGAATGGATCAGCTCCAGTTTGTCGGCAAACTCATAGCCTTCCCTCAACACCGCCTGGTTCAGTTGCACAACCTGCGTTTTTTTTGCGAATTTGCGGGCCAGATAGGCATTGGTCTGGTCCAACTTCTTGTGGGTTATATAGAAAATGACACCCAGAGCAAACATGTTGCGGCTCTTTTCAGAAACCTTCTTATCCACGCCCATTTCCGAGCCAATCCGCTCGGTAAATGAGGAAATGGGAGCCTTCACAATCGTATAGGCATGCTCCAGCTCCTCGGAGAAAGGATCGCCAGTGTAACCGGCCTTCTCCATGGCTGAATCGGTGAAGGTGTCAATATCCACAATGATGGTTGCACCCTTCTTGGCCCATTTCAAATTGGATTTGAGGGAGGCGGGGTTCATGGCGACAATAATGTCGCATTTGTCTCCCGAACTGTAAATATGGCTTCCCACATGCACCTGGAAACCGCTCACACCGGCGATGGTGTTGTGCGGAGCCCTGATTTCGGCCGGGTAGTCAGGGAAAGTCGCAATATCATTGCCCGTTAAGGCGGAGGCATCGGAAAACAAGGTTCCCGACAATTGCATACCGTCTCCAGAATCACCTGCAAATCTGATTACAAGATCATCTTTTTGAGTAACTTTTTTGTCTCCTTGCATCATAATTGTTGTTATTTTTGCTTTAAGAAAATATTTGTATTTTAAAATGCAAAAGTATTACATTATCCCTTATGAAAATTATTTTTCCCAAATATATTTTTCACCGTTTTTTACAAATTATTTATCACTGTAAATGTTTGGATTCCTTCGTGTTTTACAATATAATTCATATAATTATCCCCATCTTTTCCGCTTCAGAAAAAGATTTTTCCGCCCCGATTTGTCAATATTTTCACCACAAAGCGGAATAAAACGCGAACGGCACAAACAGAATCATATCTGCTACTCGAAAAGACGCCTTTTTTTAGGCTGGAAATCCTCCTTAGGACGGAAAAAATCCTGCAACGGCAGAGCCTGAGCCAGTGTATATGAGCCAATTGAGGTACGGCGCAGCCTCTTCAGATAGGCGCCGCAGCCCAATTCCGCCCCCAGGTCGCGGGCGATGGAGCGGATGTAGGTCCCCTTGCTGCAGAGGATTTCAAAATCCACCTCAGGCAGCTCCACCCGGGGCAGCAGGAAGTCATATATTTCTATCTCTTTGGATTTCAAGGCGACCTCCTCCCCTTTCCGGGCATAGCCGAAAGCGGATTTTCCATCCACTTTCACTGCGGAATATAGTGGCGGCACCTGCTGCTGCACCCCTTTCATCCCCTCACAGGTTTTCCGGACCTCCTCAGCACTCAGATTCTCCACGGAACAGACCGGCTCCACCGGATGCTCCAAATCGTAGCTGGCCGTGGTGGCTCCCAGCACAAAGGTTCCGGTATAGGTTTTCGGCATCGACTGCAGCTCCTCAATCCGCTTGGTCGCCCGACCGAGGCAAACCAGCAGCAGGCCGTCAGCCAGCGGGTCGAGCGTGCCGGCATGGCCAATCTTGAACTTTTTCAGCCCCGTCTGCCGCCGGATTTCCTGTTTCAGCTTGTTCACCACATCGAACGAGGTCCAGCGCAGCGGCTTGTCAATCAACCACACGCTGCCCTCCTCCTCCGAAAACGAGGCCTCGCAGCCCTCACCGAAATGAATGGTATGTGTCATGTTTTTCTTCTCACCTTATAATTCGCGAGTTCACTTAAACTTCACCTAAATGTTGTTTTGGCGCAACATTTTTAGCGGAGACCTATGCAGATTTCTTTTCCGGGATTCATAGTTGGTTGGATTACTTTTTTACCTTTTTCAAACAAATTACACCCGCATCAAATCTGTCACTGCGTAAATGCGCGTAAGTTT
>CAJOQK010000171.1 GCA_905236885.1 uncultured Bacteroidales bacterium | reverse complement strand
CGCTCGGCAAAGCCTGTGCAAGCCCAGCTTTGCACTCGTTCGAGCGTCGGTTCGGCTCTGCACTCGGTTTGCACAAAAAGTCATAGTCATAGTCATTGTTATAGTTATGAAAAAAAAGGTTCTGATGGCCATGAGCGGCGGGGTGGACAGCGCAGTCAGCGCCATGCTGCTGTTGGAGCAGGGTTACGAACTGGTGGGTGTGACCTTCCGCACCTTTGACAGCATAAAGGAGCATTGTCTGGCAAGGGAGAAGGGCTGCTGTAGTGTGGAATCCATTATGGAGGCCAAGCATTTGGCGGAGAAACTGGGTTTTGAGCATCACATAGTGGATTTCAGGGAAACCTTCAAAACCCATGTCATTCGGAATTTTGTGGATGAATACATGCATGGCCGGACTCCAAATCCTTGTGTGCTGTGCAATTCGCACATCAAGTGGGGCGTGTTGCTGGAAACGGCGGACCAATTGGGCTGTGAAAAGATTGCCACCGGCCATTATGCCCAAATCAGGCAGCGCAACGGGCATGTCTATCTGGCCAATGCCGTGGATCGTCACAAGGACCAGACCTATTTTCTGTGGATGCTGACGGAGGAAAACCTGAAACGCACAATTTTCCCTTTGGGCGGTTACAGCAAGCCGCAAGTGCGGCAGATGGCTTTGGAACGCGGATTTGAGCAACTTTCACAAAAAACTGAAAGCCAAGAGATATGTTTTATTCCCAATAATGACTACCGGAGTTTTCTGGCATCCCAGGTTCCGGATTTCCAACAGCGATGCCACGAAGGTAACTACCTTAACCGTGCAGGGGAGGTGGTTGGCAGGCACAAGGGCTTTGCCTGTTACACCATTGGGCAGCGCAAGCGGCTGGGCATCGCCTTAGGTGCGCCCAAATATGTGACCCGTATTGATGTGGAACGGAACGAAGTGACCCTTGGGGACTATGATGATTTGTACAGCAACGGCCTACGGGCGGTACATTGCATGTTCAGGGATGAGGCCTGGCTGCAGGAATCACCGGAGGTGGAGGCGCGTATCCGTTATAAGAGTCCAGCACAGCCGGCCAACATCCGGATTGACGGGGACAAGGCGCAGCTGCAGTTTTTACAGCCGGTTTGGGGTGTCACTCCAGGACAGTCCCTGGTGATTTACAAGGATGGGCTGGTGGTAGGAGGCGGTATCATAGAGGGGTGAAGTGATTTTATACTTTCTTCCCAAAACAAAAAGAGCGCGTTTTTTTAAACGCGCTCTTTTTATCAAACAACAATAAAAACTAAAACTTCTTGCCTAATTTTTCATCCGATACGGTAAGTTTCCATCTGCCTTTTGCCCTGCGGGCGGCCAAAACTCTTCTACCGTTGGCGGTAGACATTCTTTCTCTGAAACCGTGTTTATTTTTTCTTCTCCGTACGGATGGTTGAAATGTCCTCTTCATGGCTCAATCTCGTTATGAAAATTATCTTTACTTTATTGCTTCTTAAAAATATTTACCTTAAAATTTTGGAGTTGCAAAAGTAGACAATTTTTCAATATGAAATTACATTTTCCCTGAAAAAATTATTTGATGCCTAATTTTTTCTTTAAATCCTTGGGAATGCCATCTTTATGAACGAGGATGTTCATGGTTTTGTAGCGGACAAAGGCCTTGCTGGCATAAAACATGCCGTCATATTTGCCATATTTTCCCCAGCTGTTCTTCACCATGTAGTACTCGTTACCCATCTGATCCTTGGCTTTTCCGTAAATCACCATGCCGTGGTCATCGGTGGTCTCCCAGTTGTCGTAGGCAATCTGGCGTTCCTTTTGGGTCACCCATTTTTGTGGAGTGGGATGCTCATATGCCTCTTTCTGTTTGTCAGCCTTGCTTAAGCCGGTCCAGTGGGACATGTCGCTTCCGAGGCTGCCGTCATCCTTGGCGTCAAAGTCGGGAAGCACGCAGAAGCCCTGGCGGACACCCTTGCGGAAGCCCTCTTCGCTCACGTCGCTGCCCCAGGCGATAGGATAGCCGTTATCAATTGCATAGTCGAACACCTCCATGAATTCGTCCAAAGGCAGGTTGTAGGAGAGTCCCCAACGCCAGTTGTCCTGGATCTCAATCACAAATTTCTCATAGAAGGGGTGGTGGGTGTAGGAGGTGAGGGAAATGTAGTCGTCCGGGTTCAGACCCAATGATTTGTAGAAGGATTCAGGGGTGTATGAAACTCCTTTGTAGGTGAATTTCTCAGGATAACTGCCCAGATAGGTGTCATGGATTGATTGGAGTGCCTTGTACCAAAGCATGTTACCAGCGGTGTCGGTTTGGAATTTCTTCACTTTGCCTTTGGTAATGGCCTCGATGCAGGCATCGGTCAAAGCGGAGAGTTCGCTGTGGTTGGAGAGGGTGTCGCCGTACATTGCACCGGCAGGCATCACATTGTCCGGAACCAGACCATAGTGGGACATGCCGTAAATCACATCGTAGAATGAACCTCCTTGGGAGAAGGAGACGTCACCATGGGTGCGGACTGCAGCCATGGCCCTGTCCATATAGGTGTGGTGCACGATGTACATTTCTGAAAAATCGTATTCCCCTTTGCCCATGCGCAGCAGTTCAGCCTCAATAAAGCCGAGTCCTGAGTAGCACCAGCAGGTGCCGGCGTTGGCCTGGTTCTTGACAGGGGTGATTTTGCACTCTTTGACAGTTGTGAAAACGTAGCCTTCGTTTTCTTTGTCCTTGTTCTCTTTGTTCTCCTGGGCGCCCAACGGCATGCACATTGCGGCAGCGATGGCCAGGAACCCTAATTTCCTGAATTGCATGTTTTTAATAATTAATTATACGAATAAATTTTATTTTCAATTTCAAACGGCAAAAGTACAAAAAAAAACATCATGAATTCCATGTGGACCCATAAAAATTTTGCCTGAAATTTTCAGAGGATACCCCGTCGTTTTTCAGACATGGAGGTGTGCCATTTTATGGCACACCTATACAATCCAAAATCTGCATCCAAATCACAAAGGCAATATAATATTCACAATCTGTTTGTAAAAAAAATCCCACAAAAAACACTTTTGTGGGATTATGTATGTAAGAGAGATTCCTATCTTTGTACCTGCACCTTCCGTACTGCGCTTTTGCCTTCCAAGCGGACCTGCAGGAGGTAGCTGCCGCATGGCAGGCCGCTGACATCGATGCTGCTCCAGTTGTTTTCCAAGTAGAGGTGAAGCACTTTCTGTCCCAAGGTGTTGTAGAGGCTTGCCTCCGCTCCGGCGGCTCCGGTGACGATGAGGTGGTCGGCGGCAGGCACCGGCGAGACGGTGAAGAAGGGTTCCTCCCCGCACTCCTTGACGGCAATGGTTTTCTTGGTGGTGAAGGATAGTTCTTCCCCATAGGTGGTTTTTCCGACGGAGCGGGTGATGTATCCCCTGAACAGATAGGTGGTCTGCTCCTCCAGGTTTTCCAAGCGCAAAGTTCCTCCTTCCAAGAGGTTGGTGTCCGACTGCCATAGGGTGTCGTTCTGCTTTTTCCATTCAATGCCGCAGCCCTTCACATTGATGGTTTCGTCCCCGTAGAAGAAGCGTGCGTGCAGCCGTGCGGAATGGTCGGTCACGCTGTCCGCAGCCAGGGTGGTGGCGGTGGCCATGGCAAAGTGGTTTCGCAGCAGGGGATAGCCGTTGTTGCGGTAGGGAAAGGTGTCCTGTTGCCACTCGGAGGAGCCGTCATACTGGTTCAGGTTTGCGACAAATGCGGGCAACTTCATGTCGGCATCGTTGAGCTTGGTGATTTCCAAACGGATGGATTTCAGTTGTCCGTGCATTAAGTTATAAGAGCTGTCCGGTATGGTGACATTGGAGGAGACATAGCAGTGGCGGACAGGAAAACTGTCTTGGGGTGTCAAAGTATTAAGGAAGGAGGTTTTAATGTTTGACGAGTATTTGGAAGGGGCTACATAGCAGTTTTCCACGAAAAGGTTTTGACAACTGAATAGGGAACTGTTCGTATTATAAGAATGTTTCTCCATGATAAGGCTGCCGGTAAAAAAACAGTTCCGTGCCATGAATATAGGTTTCCCGACACCGACCACAAGATAACCGTGCAAAGCCGCGCTGCTGCCGCAGTACTGCATGCTGTCCGCTATTCCTATTCCATAAACCTGTTTGCCTGAAAGAAAACCGCTGGCAAAACAATGCCGTATCGCTGCTCCTGGTAAATAACCTATGCCGCAGATAATTCCACTCATGCTGCCGATGGTTGTGTCGCAGCCCCATCCATTCAGGTATGCCACACAATTTTCCACAAACATGTGGAATAACTTGTAGTTTCCTGTGCTATTGCCAATTCCGGCAATTATGTGGTTGTTCGAAGTGTCAATGATTGAGACAAAACTCCGGCTGTTTCGGATGGAGTAGCAGCCATCGCCGATAATTCCTCCCAGATATGGAGTTTCTAAATAGGGGGATTGGGGCACCACAATGCTTCCCCGTGTTTCACAATTTGACAAATAGGACTGGCAGCGAAAGATGGTGGTGTCCCCATTTTCCGCATTTCCCAGATATTCGGCGCTTCCAACGATGCCACCCCAACAAGGATGGAAACTGGTGGGCTTTTTTATGGGCGTATAAGTGTACTGGAAGTCCAGCAGCTGCAGATTGTCGATGGTGGCTCCCATGATCCTTCCGAACAGTCCTCCGTTACAAAGTTCCCCTTCATATTTCAGGTTGCGGATGGCATGGCCTTTGCCGTCAAAATGGCCGGCAAAACACCGGATACCCCGAATACGATTATTGTTAGTATAGATACTTGTATCATCTATGTATCCTATCGGCTCAAAACTGGTCACCCCATCCATGTCAATGTCTTGGGTCATTTCAAAGTACAGTCCGTATGTCTTTGTGAACCTGTTAGCCCTGAAATCATTACGTGATGTATAAGTTACGACATCACTGTTCACATAGTTCGAAAGTTCCAAGATGTGCTGTGGTGTGGATATTATATAGGGATCTTCCTTGGTGCCGCTACCGCCGCCGAAAGTCTGGCCGTAAGAGGATATGGTTACTATTGTCAAACAAAAGGAAAAAAATAATGCTTTCATCGTTATTGTTTTATTAATCATGGCTTATCTATTTATTTATTTATTGTTTAAATTAATAATACCCTCACAAACCTTTTTTTCCGCAGGCAAAATAGATGCCTGATTCTGCATAAATGGATACAAGTTTTTCCATATCTGTAAATTTATGCAATGTCATTTGGTTCAAAAAAGTGTCTACGATTCCAACAAATCCAATGACGGCTCCTGTGGACAAATCGCTCATTTTTCCGCAAATATAGTATTTGTCCAAATTAGGATAAATATCATACACTTCAAAGTCATAATTGAAGGCAGACTCGTCGTTGGATGTCTTGAAAATCCGGCATTGTTCAATGGTGTAATTGCGAAACAGTTTCATTATGACAATGCCGCTTCTGGTGACAGATTCATTAAAAACGGATCCACATGAATCCTGTGTGGTTGCAGCCAATACGAAACCGTGATTTGTTGGCGCATTGGCCATCATTCGTTTGTTAAGCGTGTAATTCCTGCCGAAATCGTTCAGCCAGTAGTGCCTGTATATCTGGCCGTAGGCACACGCGTAAACCCCTAAAAACAGGAGTAATGTAAAAGAAAATTTTTTCATACCTGAAATTGTTTTAAGTTAAAAAATTCATCCAAAACGGATTTGCAAAATTAGTCATAAAAAGATTATCCTCTCCTTTTTTTGTAAAAAAAATCCCACAAAAAACACTTTTGTGGGATTTTGTGCTTTAGCACCGGTTGTTTCGCGGCGGTTATTTCGCAGCGATGGTTTCAATCTCCACCAGCACGCCCATCGGCAGGTCCTTCACGGCGAAGGCGGCGCGGGCGGGGCAGTCCTTGGTGTAGTATTTGGCATACACCTCGTTCATGGCTTTGAAGTTGGCGATGTCACTCAGCAGGCAGGTGGTCTTGATTACATTTTCAAAACCGTAACCGGCTTCCTTCAGGATGGCCTCCACGTTTTTCAGCACCTGCTCGGTTTGTGCGGTGATGCCTTCGGGTACGGTGCCTGTTGCGGGGTTCACCGGAATCTGTCCGGAAATGAATAACATGCCGTTGGCTTCAATGGCTTGGCTGTAAGGCCCGATGGCCTTGGGTGCATTCTCTGTATGAATAACTTTCTTCATATTAGTTGTTTTTACAATTTTATATTATGTCTTAACGCAGCATATTCTTACTTCTTACTTCTTACTTCTTACTTCTGTCTACTTACATTTCTTGCAAATAATGTTCTTCGCCTCCACATTCTCCCTGATCAGGTAGGTGAAGGAACGGATTGTTTTGCAGAAGCGTTGTGCATCGCGTTCAGCCGCCAGTTTGCAGGCAATGTCGAATTTCTGCGAGGTGTAGCTGTTCTCATCCATGGCGTAGAGGGAAAGGTATGTGAAAACGAAATCGTTGCTCACTTTAGGATCGTTGATGTAGGGATCCATGGTGGCGCGGGCGAATTCATAGTCACCGTAGCTGATGAATGAGGCGGCCACTTCGTAGGCCTTTTTCCAGTCGCTGATTGCGGGCATGGCAATCTGTTTGATCTTGTTGTAGGTATTCTCAATCAGGTTTTCATCCGGATTGTCGCTGGAATTGATGAAATCCAATATTTTGTACTGATAGACCAGGTTCAGCGCATCAATCTTTTCCGGATATTTCTTGCCAATCTCCGTGTTGTAGAACTTGTCGATTTTGCTCTGTGTGGAGGCGATTTGGGAGGCACTGGTGATTTCCTTGCCACTGATTTCGCAGCAGAGTGCGTTGAATTCCACTATGGTGTTTTTGGGGCTCATTTTCGGCAGTGCAATCACTTTGTCCACCGTTTTGGCATCAAGACCTTTGTCATAGAAGGAGAGCATGTAGTACTTGTTGGTCAAGAATGGCACCATGGCTGGGTTGTTTTCAGGAATGCGCAGGCTGTCAATCAGTGCGCGGGTGTATTTGCCTTCCTCCACCTGTTTCATGTAATATTTTTCAATTGCGAAAGCCAAGGGAAGGTTGCCCTCCTGCATGACTTTGTTGAATTTGCGGGTGACAAAGCCCTGTTCGTGCTTTTCGCTTATGTCATAGGTGACATTCATCCGGATCAGGGTGTAGCGGTGAGTCCTCAGCATCGATTCCAGGTCACGGCGTGTCTTGGAGTTGCCGAGGGCGCTTTTGGCCTCCTCTTTGGACTTGTTGGCCAGGTCGCGGTAGGCGGTGTTCTGCACATCCCTTACAAACAGGTCGTAGCCGTCGTTGAGCTCAATGGTGTATTGGATTTCTGTGGTCTGCATGGCTTTCATCGCATTGACAATGCTTTCGGCCCGTTTCTGCTGCAGCTCCATGTTGGACTTGTCGCTGCCCTCCAGGGAGGTGTATGAAATGATGGTCAGGTTGTCGATGATGAAGTGTGAGGCGTGCAGGGCGTCGATAAAGGGTTGGATGTCCTCTTTCTGGTAGGTGGCTTTGCTCTGCTCGAACGGCACTTTGAATTCAAACACATCCTTTTCCGGCTGGGGAATGTAGTTGATGGTGGTCTTCACACCGGTCCGGTCGGGGACAAGGGCGGTCTTGGTCTGGTAGGAGTTTTTGCCCAGTTCCACTTTGCTCTTGCCGATGGTGCGGCACACCTTTTTGTCCTTGATCAGGATCAGGTTCACATCGTAAGGTTCGGAAACCTCAGCGGGAACGCTGCCCAGATAGACATAGAGGCTCTTGTCTTTCTTGTCGGTGATCTGGTTCTTTTTCACCATTTTGGCATAGGTCATGTATTTGAGCATCACACCACGGTTGTAGAGGTTGTAGTCCACATCGTTGGCGGAATTGCAGGGATACTGGCTGTGTTGCACAATGTCAATGGCGATACCGTCCTTTTTGTTGCCGATGATTCGGCGCAGATCCTTCACGTTGGGATAGCGGAAATAGATGTCATTACCTTTGATTTCCAGTCCGTCATGCATTTTCTCAATGTTCCGGACATTGCATTTGCGGCAGCTTTTCTCCTCGTATGGTGCCAGCCCGTAGCTTTTGCGCGTATAGGTGGTGTTTTTGTAGGAGATGTCGCTCTTGTTAAATGAGAGGTCGTTGCCCAACACGATTGAGACATAGCAGTATTTGTTGTAGGCGTCCACGCTGACGCTCACACCGGCTTTCTTGAATTTCTTGTCCAGAGGGATGTCTGCGATTTTGTTGCTTTTCAGGATGGAGACCACCGCTTCCGTGGCAACCTCAAGGTAGGAGTAGTCCTCCTTGCCGCTTCCCTTGGTCGCCTTCACACGGGTGACCACTTCCGAAACCCGTTTTGTTCCGCCAGCATAGGCTCCTCTCGCACCGGTGGTTTTCAGATAGGAGACCTGGTTGGTGTAGGTTCTTTCCTCCTTCTTGGCCATGAATTCCGACTGGAAGTCGGCGGCATCCCTCAAAATGTCGCTTTCCGTCAGCGGATCGGCGTGGGTGTATTCCGCACGGGCCAGGTTGAGCACATCAATGATGCAGTTGTTCAGGATGTCCGGATCGAAATCGATGGGGTTGAAATTTTTCACGTAGTTTTTGTTGCCCATCAGGGTGTCTGTGGAAAAATTGTCATAGATGCTTGCCTGCTGTGCAAAGGCATTTGCAGCAACCAGCCCCAAAACGAGGACAATACTTCTTTTGAAAACGGTATAAATATGTTTCATACAGTGTTGGTTTTTATCTATTTAACGTTAAATTTCGCTATTTGGCGGCACTATGCCGTCAAACGGGCAAAGATATACAAAATGCGCTTTTCTTTGTGTCAGTTTCCTGAAAAAATTTACACATTGAAGCGGATGTGCAGAATATCCCCGTCCTTCACCTCGTAGTTTTTGCCCTCAACAGCCAGTTTACCGGCTGTCTTGCAGTTGTTTTCGGAACCCAAGGCGATGAGGTCGTCGTATTTGATGACTTCGGCGCGGATAAAGCCCCGCTCAAGGTCGCTGTGGATTGCACCTGCCGCCTGTGGTGCAAGGGTTCCAGCGGGAACGGTCCAGGCGCGGTTCTCCTTGCCGCCCACGGTGAAAAAGGAGATGAGGTTCAGCGACTGGTAGGCGGCTCTCAGCAGTTTGTTCACTCCGGGCTGCTCCAGTCCGACATCCTTGAGGAACTCCCCTTGGTCGGCCTCGTCCAGTTCGGCGATTTCAGCCTCCAGCTTGCCGGCGATGGTAAGCACCTGCGCATTATTGTAATTTTCTTTAACCCAGTTTTTTACTGCGGTGGAATAGCTATTTTCCCCGTTGGCCGCCGCATCGTCCACGTTGCAGACGAACATCATCGGCTTGGCGGTGAGCAGCATCATGTCGTTCACCACTTTCTGGTCCTCCTTGGTGGCCTCCAAGGTGCGGATGTTCTGGAAATTCTCCAGATGATGCTTGTATTTGAGCAGTGTCTCCAACTGGATTTTGGCCTCCTTGTCCCCGACACGGGCCGCCTTGTCCACTTTTTGGATTTTCCGCTCAATTTGTTCCAAATCTTTTACTTGTAGCTCAAAATCAATGGTTTCAATGTCCCGGACCGGATCCACGCTGCCATCCACATGTGGCAGGTTGGGGTCATCGAAGCAGCGGAGCACATGTATCAGGGTGTCGCACTGGCGCACATCCGCCAGAAAGGCGTTCCCGATGCCTTCGCCGCTGTTGGAGCCTTTGGCCAGGCCCGGAATGTCCACAATCTCCACTTGGGCGTAAATCAGCTGGTCGGCAGGGATAATCTGGTGGATTTTGTCCAGCCGCTCATCCGGCACATTGCAGATGCCGATGTTGGATTTGCCGGTGCTGAAGGCGAAATTGGTGATTTGCGCCTTGGTTTTGGACATGCAGTTGAAGAGGGTGGTCTTGCCTGAATTGGTGATTCCGATAATGCCGCATTTTAAGCTCATGTCAGTTCCTTTTAAAATCCCAAATTGATGTCATACACGCAGTTGATTTCCGGAATGTACTGTTTCAGCACGTTCTCCACGCCGTTTTTCAATGTCATCCGGCTGTGCGGACAGCTGCCGCAGGCTCCCTGCAGCTCCACTTTCACTATGTTGTCGGGGGTGAGCTCCACAAAGCGGATGTCACCGCCATCCTCCTGCAATTGCGGACGTATCTGGTTTATGATATATATTACCTTCTGTTCTACGGTCATTTCCATGGTTATAGATTTTTTTGATAAAAATGAAAAACAATTTACAAAGGCAGATGAAACCTGTTCGCCTTACTCATGCAGGTAAATGCCTTTGATCTCCTTCTCGTATTTTTTGAGTATGACGCGGCGTTTCAGTTTCATGGTCTGGGATAACTCGCCCGTGGCGACGCTCCATTCGTCAGGCACCATCTGGAACCGTTTCAGCTGCTCGTGTTGGGCCAGTTTGTCGTTGATGACATCCATCTCCTTCATGACCATTTTCTTCACCTGAGCGTTGTTCACCAGGTCAACATGGCTTTCGAAGGGGATGTTGTTCTTTTGCGCCCATTCCTGCAGCCGGTTGAAATCGGGGACGATAAGTGCGGAGGCGAATTTCTCGTTTTCACCAATCACCATGATGTTCTCGATGTAGGGGCATTCCTTGAAACGGTTCTCCAACATCTGTGGCGCGATGTATTTGCCGGCGGAAAGTTTGAAAATCTCCTTTTTCCGGTCGGTGATGCGCAGGTAGCCCTCTTCATTGAACTTGCCTATATCGCCGGTGTGGAACCAGCCCTCCTCGTCAATCACCTGCTTGGTGGCCTCGGGGTCATTGTAATAGCCTGCCATAAGGCAGATGCCTTTGGTCAGGATTTCCCCGTCTTCCGCCAGCTTCATCTCAATGCCGGGCATCTGCTTGCCGACAGTGCCGATGACAATCAGCATCTCCTTCGGGTTGTTGACCGCAATCACAGGGGAGGTCTCCGTCATGCCGTAGCCTTCGAAAATGTACATCTTGGCGGCGGTGTAGAGTCGGATAATCTTTTCCTGGATGGAGGAGCCGCCGGAAACAATCAGCAGCTCATGTCCGCCCAATGCGGCACGCCATTTGGAGTAGACCAGTTTGTCGGCGATGGCGTAGGGGATTTTATAGAATGGATCCTTGCGCTTGTAGTCAAAACGTTGCGCTTTTTTGAAAGCCCATTGGTAGATATGGCGGGAAATGCCTTTCAGCTCGTTTCCTTTGGACTGCAGCTTTTCATACATCATTTCCATCACGCGGGGCACGGCGCAGAAACCGTCCGCCTCCGCCTCCTGCATGTCGCGGGCGATGGAACGCAGGCTTTCCGCATAATAGATGCTGATGCCCAAATATTGGTACTCATAGTTCATGCTGCGCTCATAGATGTGGCAGAGCGGCAAAAAGCTCAGCATCCGGTGCCGATGGTCCCTGATTTGCATGTTGGCGTGGCCGATAGCGTTGAAGGTGAGTCCGATGTGTTTTAACATCACTCCCTTGGGGAGTCCAGTGGTGCCGGAGGTGTAGATTATGGTGCAGACCTCTTCCGGAGAAATTTTATTTTTGTTTTCCTCCACCACGGGTGCCCATTTTTCACTCTGTTGCTCGCCTAACTGGAGCAGTTCGTTCCAATTTTTCTGTCCCTCTATCTGGTTGATGGTGAACAGTTCCGGACGAAGTGTCATCTCTTCCACCAAAGGGTGGACCATTTCCCAGATTCGCTCGTTGCCGACAAAAACCGCCCGAGCTCCGCTGTGGTTCAGTATGTGCCGGTAGTCCTCCTCGCTCAATGTGGGATAAACCGGAATCGAAATCATGTGGGCCAGTGCCAGTGCCATATCCAGAAAGTTCCACTCCGGACGGTTCTGTGTGATGATGATCACGCGGTCGCCCTCCTCAAAACCGGCGGCCAGCAGCCCGTAAGCCAGCTGGTGTGAAATCCGGTAGTAGTCGTCCACACTGTATTTTACCCATCCCTTTGGGGTGCGGATGGAAAGTATATCCTGTTTGAAACTGTATTTTTCCTTGAGTTGGGTCAGCAGGTCAAAGGTCCTTTTTACTTCCATGTTTATGCAGGTTTGTTATTCCTAATGATTTACCAATATACATAATATCCTCTGCCGTTATGGCAGATTTAAAACTGCAAAAATAATCAAAAAGTGTTCATAATTGGGTAAAAATCCCAAATTTTTTTTGGGGTGGGTGGTTTGGTTGGGCTTTATATAAATGTAAAACATTGATGCTTACGCGTTTAT
>CAJOQK010000170.1 GCA_905236885.1 uncultured Bacteroidales bacterium | reverse complement strand
TCGCCGTAACGCACCTCGTCAGTGGGCTGGACCTTGGTACCCAATTCGGTGACCACCACGCCGTTAACCGTCACCGCGCCCGCCTCAATCAGTTTGTCGGCCTCCCTGCGGGAGCAGACACCGGCATTGGCGATGTATTTGTTCAAACGGATCAGACCGCGCTCCTCATTCCACTCTAATGACAACACCTTGGGCTTGCGCTCAGAGGAACGGCCTTCCGATTTCCTTTTCTTCACAATCTCATCCACAATGGGGGAATCCGCAATGTAACGGCGGGGCTTCTCCTCCTCGTCGCGGAATCTCCTACGGTAGGGACGTTCCTCACGGTCATCCCTCCTGCGGCGGTTCCGGTCGTCATACGGAGCCGAATCCCTTCTGCGGTAGCCCTCATCGGAACGGTCAAAACGGTCAGAACGGTCGGAACGGGAAAAACGTTTCCGTCCGCCCTCTTCCGACGATTTCCTGTCCGTAAAAAACTCGCGGCGCGCCTGCCTGCGATCCCTTCCGTCGGAAGCCAATTTTGAGGACAACGACCTTCTCGGCCTGCCTCCTTCCCTTTCATCACTGTCGCCGCCTCTTCTGTCGCGGCTGTAGCTTCTCTCTCTTCTCTCACCGTCACGGTGACCCTCTTCTCTGCGGGAAGTGCGACCTCCCCTGCTTTCTTTTTCTTCGTAACTCACTTTACTAACTTTTTACAATATATATCTTTCCTCACGGAAATACTCCTTATCGGCTTTTCACGGGTCCGATGCCCATTTTCCGGAATTTGGACGGAGTGCGGATCACGCGCAAAGCCTCCTGGAAGGTGTCATCCTCCTCAAGCCAGATTTTGGCCACCGACTGTCCGCCATACAAATTCCTTGCTATTAACGTGCGAAGTTGACGTTTGATATATTTTTCCGTATCAAAATTTTTCTCACGGTTCCGGTAATCGGCCTGTTGATCCTGTATGTATTTCAAAAACAGCTGCTCCAAAGCATGATGGTCAGTCACGCTTTCCATATTTGGGAACATTTTGTTGAGCGTGTCCTTGTATTTTTTTGAAAAATCGGCCCAATAGTTCTTCAGATTGAAATCCGCCGAATCATACACACCCTCCTTTTCCGCATAGCTGTAAAACTCCTGCATGAAAGCCTTGTCGCAGTCAAAATTCTTGTAGAACACATCAAAATCAGGATATTTTTCCATAAGTTCAGCCTTGTTCCCGTTGGCATACTGCAATGCGAACTGATTGAAGATGTTTCTTCTGTACAACTTGTAATAATAGTCCGAAACCTTTCCGGTATCCATGGGAATGAAAATGTCCGGCATCACACCGCCGCCACCATAAACCACACGGCCTCCCAAAGTCTTGTATTTGAGAGAATCCGGGAAATGTATGCTGTCCGCGTGGGTCAGCTCGCCACGGTTGTAGCGGTTGATCACGTCACGGCTGTAGTTTTCGATGTCCTCATACGGTTTCTGGATGCAGCGTCCCGAAGGAATGTAATAGCGGGAGGTTGTAAGCCGCACCACAGAGGAGTCGTACAGCGGAATCTGGCTCTGTACCAAACCTTTGCCAAACGAGCGCCGCCCGATGATGATGCCACGGTCATTGTCCTGCACAGCACCCGACACAATTTCAGAGGCGGAAGCCGAATACTCATTAATCAGAATAACCAGACGGCCGTTTTCAAACGAGCCGCTATGCTGGGTTTTATAGTCCATGCGGTTGCCGCTCTGGTTGTTTTTGGTGAACACCACCAGCTGGTCCTTACCAAGGAACTCGCCCACCATGTCAATGGCCGCCTGCAGATAGCCGCCGGTGTTGTCACGCAAGTCAAAAATCAGGTTCTCCATGCCCTGCTCCTGCAAACTGTGAATGGCCTGACGGAATTCCGTCAAGGTCTGTTGGGCGAAACGCTCCAACTGGATGTAACCGGTCTTGTCATCAATCATGAAATAGGACTCCACGCAATGGATGGGGATTTTGTCGCGGATTATGGTGAAGAGCAAAGGCTCCTCCTCCTTGCCGCGACGGACGGTCACCTGGACCTTGGTGCCTTTCTTTCCGCGCAGTTTCTTGAACACCCAGCTGTTGGTGCAAATTTTGCCTGTCGCCACACTGTCATCGATGCGGATGATTTTGTCTCCTGCTCGAATGCCAACCTTTTCCGAAGGGCCGCCTTTGAGCGGCTCCACCACCACAATGGTGTCCTTCACGATCTGGAACTGCACGCCGATGCCGTCGAAATTGCCTTCCAACGCCTCATTGGTCCGCTTCACATCCTTGCCGGGAATATATACGGAATGGGGATCCAGAGTTTTCAGCATTTCGGAAATCCCCTTGTCAACCAATTTGTCAAAATCGGCAGTGTCCACATAATAATAGCGGATAAACTGCAAAAGCCGGTTCATTTTCTGCACATTGGCTTCGTATGCGCTTTGCACATGCGAATCGGAAGATGCACGAGGCATCCTGTAGGGCTGCGCATCGGACAATACGATTGAAAACAAACAGACAACAGTCATCAAGGCTGTCATCATACATTTGGAAAACAACAACTTCACAACTCTCCTACAGTGACAGGCACCAAAGCCTGTTTTCAAGAAATCATGCATGTTCATTTTTTTTAGTTTATAAATAGGAACGGACAGATACCAGATTACATGACGAACGGACATGAAATGATGTGGTACACCAGCAAGGTCCTCACCAACAGAACGATGGCACAGCCCAAAAGCAGCACACCCGCTATCTTGTTGATTTTATGAATGGTGGAATCTGTCAGAATGTGGGTCACCTTGTTGGCGAAATAGGCCTTCAGCAGGTCAAAGGAGAGGATCACCACCTCAATGCCGACGATGAACGCAATTCCCTGAGCCAGCGAACCGCCGCCCGCTCCGGCGGAAATTACGGCGAACCACCACAGCCAGAGGAAAGGGTTCATCACATTCAGGAAAAAGCCTTTCCCCATTTCACTGAACACACCGGCCCAGTTGATATTCACCTTCAGCTCCAGATGCCGATCCTTGTGTCTGGGTTTGGGATGCACTTTTTTGAAAAAGAGATACAAACCGTAAAACACCATAAAAAGGCTTCCCCCGATGCCAATGGCAATTTGAAAGGTGATGTTCTGTGCAAACGCATTGGCTCCCATAAAACAGAGAACCATAATCAGAATATCACTGAGCGCGATGCCGAATGCCATCTGCATACCGGAATAGAATCCTTTATCCATACTGGTCTGCAGGATGGCAAACAGGGCGGGTCCCAGCATGAACACGCAAGGGAACCCAATCATCACACCTTTCAAAAAAGAGGTAATCATCGGACTATCCGCAATGGTAATACGTCTTTACAATGTCCAACATCTTTTCGGGATGCTTGTCAAGTTCCTCACGGATATGCTGGTCCTTATAGGATTTCAGCTTGGCAATCAAGTCATCGATCATGGCCGGAGTGAACACGCCGTGACGTTCGTAGAATTCCCTGTGCTGCTCCAGCACTTCCGCAGACTCGTAGCAGGAGGTGGGCAAACTCTTCAGGGAATCGGCCTTGGCACGGTTGGCCTCATCGAAAATATTGACATCCACATAGGTTTCCTTGGCAAATGCCAACGGATCCTTCATTTCAAAACCGCAACGGGCAGCCACGACCAAACCGGCCAGCAGCAGATAGATGTCCGCAGAGCCGTCCGGACAGCGGAACTCCACCGTCTGTTTGAAGGAGCCGTCCACCGGATTCGGTTTCTCTTTAGGATTGGCGTCGGCCACCATGTCCCCGTTAGAAAGCCATCCCAGCGGCACGCGCACCAGCACGGAACGGTTACGGTCGCCCCAGCAGATGGAGGTTGGAGCCTCCTGGTGCGGCACCAGACGGAAATAGGAGGTCGGATTGGCATTGCCGAACGCTGTCAGGGAGGCGGCGCACTGCATGTAACCGGCGATGGCGGTTTTGGCCACATCGCTCAACGCACCGTCCTTCACATACTGGTTCACCCCATCCTTGGTAATTTGGGTATGGATATGCAAGCCGCTACCGGCCTTGCCCACAGTGATTTTCGGGGCGAATGTCACATCCAGTCCATATTCGTAGGCCAGCTGACGGATAATCCATTTGGCCAAAATCAGCTGATTGGCGGCCTCTTCCACATCAGCCACCAGAAATTCTATCTCATTCTGCTCATAAACCTTGTCACCCAAAGTGAAATTGCCCACTTCGGAATGGCCGTACTTGATGGTGCCTCCGGCCTGGGCTATATAGTACATGGCACGGGCGCGGAACTCCCCGAACTTGCAGTATGGACCCGACTCGTGGTAACCTTTCTGGTCGGTGGCCTGGAACAGCTCATCCTTGTCCCCCACCACATAATACTCCAGTTCGCCCATCGCCTTGAACTGCATGCCTGTCACCTCCTCAAACGATTTTTTCGCCTTTTTGAGGATATACTCAGGAGATGACTCCAACGGTTTGCCGTCCTTGGTGTAATAGGAGCACATCAGACAGAGGGTCGGCAGTTCGGCAAAAGGATCCACAAACGCGGTGCGGAAGCGCGGAATCACATACAAATCGCTGGATCCGGCCTTCACATGGGAGAACAGGCTGGAACCGTCCACCCTTTCACCGTAGGACAAAATCTGATCCAGATACTGGCTGTCGGTGATGACAAAGTTCAGGGTTTTCAACCGGCCGTCACCCGCCACATAACGGAAATTCAACATACTGATTTCATTCTCTTCAATATAGCGGATGATGTCCGCCTTGGTGAAATCTTCGGGATTCTTATGCAGGAACTGGACCAACGGGTTCATGCATATTTTTTGCTCTACGTATTTTTCCATAATATTACATGTTTTATTTGAAAGTGCAAAGATACAACTTTATTGGATTACTTCCCCATTTTTGAGAAAATATATTTTCAGGGGAGTTCAAAAAATTACTTTGCGAGCAATTTTGAATTTATTTCAGGAAGATTTTGTCTTTTTGTGGAATGAGCATAGCTGCGCTATGTGATTGACACTAAAAGCAAAAGATTTCGAAATAAAACAAAATTGACGCAAAAGGTGAAAGCGGGGAATTTTTAGAAGTCCCCTTTCAACGCGCACCCTTGAACATCCTTCTCCAACGGATTTTCCCTTCGCCCAACTTTTTGAATTTGTCCAAAGAGAGCCATACAAACGCCGCCCGTCCTGAAATGTGGTCCTCTGGCACAAAGCCCCAAAACCGGGAATCGGCGGAATTGTTACGGTTGTCGCCCATCATCCAGTAATAGTCCTGTGCAAAGGTGTACTGGTGCGTCTCCTCCCCGTCAATGAATATTTTTCCGTCACGCTCTTGCAGGTCATGCCCCTCGTAGTTTTTGATGATGCGCCTGTAGAGGCAGATGTTGGTGTCATTCAGCATGACCGTGGTCCCTTTGGCCGGCATCACCAACGGACCGTAATTGTCCTTGTTCCACGGATAATGGGGACTGTATGGGAAAATATCCGGATTAGCCTCACCAGCTGAATCCAAAAGGCATTCCACCGCCAGAACATTGTGCATGCGCCGGATGGCATCCAGCTGCTCCTGATGCAGGCAGGCATAGTCAAAACCTTGACCTGCCTGGAAATCCTCTTCGTTGATGTTCAGTTTTTTCCTCACCTGAGGCGCAAGCCCCACGCCGTTGTTGTAAATCAGATAGGAAAACTGCTGGTATTTCGGCTTATAACCCTGTTCCCCATTGACATACAGCATTCCGTTTACAATCAGCAGGGTGTCGCCAGGAAGCGCCACACAGCGTTTGATGTAGTTTTCCCGCTTGTCGGAGGGACGCGCAACCACGTCATATTCCTGCATAATGACCTCCCGCTCCTTGCCCGGATGGTAGTCCCAGCCATATTTGTTGAACAGTTCCGCGTAGCTGTGCAAACCGTCGTTTGACATGAAATAATCGCCCGCATGCGCCCGAGGCTGCTGATAGGCGCGTTTCAACGCACGCATAACCCCGTAATAGCTCTCGTTCTGCCGCTGAAGGATTACAGTGTCCCCGTCCGGATAGTTGAACACCACCGCCTCATAGCGTTTCATCGGCGAATAGCCGGGACAGCGGAAATAGGGCAGCCTGACAATGTCCGAGTATGACTTGTGGTATTTGCACAATGGCAGGGTATGGTGCACAAAGGGAAACTGCAGGAAAGTCTGCGGCACCCTGGGGCCGTAGGCCATCTTGCTCACACACAGATAATCCCCAACCATAAGCGTACTCTCCATGGATGACGATGGAATTTTGTAGAATTCAAACATGAACACCCTTATGATGTGTGCGGCCACCACTGCATAAATGATGGCGTCCGTCCATTCCCGGGCCTTAGTCTTCACACTCTCTTTCTGCGTTTTATCCTTCAAAGGTTCGGATGAGAAGACCCCGATCCGCAACAGCGGCAGTTCCTCTTTCCGGTAGAATTTCTCCTTGGAGGAATAGGCCAGATAAAGAAAATAGAGACAGGGAAAACAGGTGGCCGGAATCAGCACCCAATAGGAGGTTTTCCCGAAATGACGGATGGTCTTCCACACCATCAGGAAAAACATGAATATGCCAAAAAAAGGCATAAACACAAAAATCAGCCACCAAACCGGCCGGCGCAGCACCTTCAGCCAGGCATACATGTTGTAGAACGGGACAATGGCCTTCCAGCCCTTCTCCCCCGCCTTTTCAAAAATTTTCCACAAACCCCAAAAGGTTCCCACCAAATAGAGAACCGTAAAAACCATCATAAATGCGGGTGATAATACCATATTTTATTTTTTTAACTATGACTTTTTGTGCAAACCGAGTGCAGAGCCGAACCGACGCTCGAACGAGTGCAAAGCTGGGCTTGCACAGGCTTTGCCGAGCG
>CAJOQK010000169.1 GCA_905236885.1 uncultured Bacteroidales bacterium | reverse complement strand
CCGCCTTTCTGTTTTCATTATGGTAGAAGTCCCCAATCTATTCGTGAGGGTAAATTTCCCCTTTGAAGGCGGACAAGGTGTTTTTCAGCAGGCCGATAATGGTCATGGGACCCACACCGCCCGGAACCGGAGTGATGTGGCTGCAACGCGATGCCACCTCATCATATTTCACATCCCCTTTCAGGGCAAAACCCGATTTTTTTGAGCTGTCCGGCACACGGTGGATGCCCACATCTATCACCACAGCCCCCTCTTTCACATATTCGGCGGTGATGGCTTCGCATTTGCCTGTGGCCACAATAAGAATGTCCGCCGTACGGCAGACGGCATCCAAATTTTTAGTCCTGGTGTGGCAGAGCGTGACAGTGCAGTTGGCACCTGCCTGGTTGCGCGACAACATGATGGAAACTGGTGTCCCCACAATATTGCTCCGTCCGACCACCACGCAGCGTTTCCCTTCCGTCTCAATGCCGGAACGCTGCAACAGCAGCAGAATGCCCATTGGCGTGGCGGGCAGATAGGTGGGCCATCCCAACACCATGCGTCCAACATTCATGGGATGAAAACCGTCAACATCCTTTTCCGGCGCAATGGCAGATATCACCTTGTTCACATCGATGTGCTTAGGCACCGGCAACTGGACTATCAGTCCGTCAATCTCATCGTCCTTGTTAATAAAATCAATGGCCTCCAACAGCTCCGCCTCCGAAGTGGTTTCCGGCAGGCGGTACACCGAAGAGGACATGCCCACTTCATGGCAGGACTTCTCCTTGCTTTTCACGTATGTTTCACTGGCAGGGTCATTACCCACCAAAATGGCCGCCAAATGCGGGGCGCGTCCTTTGTCCGAACGCAACGCCTGAACTTCACTGGCGATTTCAGCCTTTAACTTGTCTGCGATTTCTTTTCCGTTGATAATATTCATCTGATTACTGTTTTAATTTTTGAGTGAGCGGACAATGTTGCCCATTTTTCCGCGAGGCCCGTTGGAGACCATCTTCATCAGTTTGCAGGTTTCATTGAACTGTTTCAGCAGTTTGTTCACCTCAGGCACCGACGTGCCGCTGCCCCGTGCGATGCGGTTGCGACGGCTACCGTTGAGCAGCGCCGGATTTTCCCGCTCCTCCGGAGTCATGGACTGTATGATGGCCTCAATCATTTTGAAGGCATTGTCATCAATATCCACATTCTTGATAGCCTTCCCCATTCCGGGAATCATGCCCATCAAATCCTTCATGTTGCCCATCTTCTTGATTTGCTGGATTTGCGCCATGAAATCATTGAAATTGTACTGGTTCTTGGCAAATTTCTTCTGAATCTTGCGGGCTTCCTCTTCATCAAACTGTTCCTGAGCTCTTTCCACAAATGAGACTATATCGCCCATGCCCAAAATCCGGTCGGCCATGCGCGCCGGATAAAAAACGTCCAACGCCTCCATTTTTTCACCCACACCCACGAACTTGATGGGTTTCTGTACGACGGAACGAATCGTCAGCGCCGCGCCGCCACGTGTGTCTCCATCCAGCTTGGTCAGGATTACGCCGTCAAAATCCAGTTTGTCATTGAAAGCCTTGGCTGTGTTAACCGCATCCTGACCGGTCATGGCATCCACCACAAACAGAATTTCATTCGGATGCACCGCCTCTTTTATATTTCCAATTTCATCCATCATCTCCTGATCAATGGACAAACGGCCAGCCGTATCTATTATCACCACCTGGTAACCCTGTTCCTTTGCATGCGACACGGCATTTTTTGCAATCTTAACAGGCTGGGTGTTCCCCTCCTCCGTATACACATCCACACCAATCTGCTCTCCCAGCACCTTTAACTGGTCAATGGCGGCGGGACGGTAGACGTCACCGGCCACCAGCAGCACCTTCTTGGCCTTCTTGTGCTTCAGAAAATGGGCAAGTTTAGCGGAATGGGTGGTTTTACCGGAACCCTGCAGACCCGCCATCAGCACAACCGACGGATTACTTTTCAGGTTCAGCTCCGCATGCTCGGTCCCCATCAGGACGACCAGTTCGTCATGCACTATCTTCACCATCAGCTGGCCAGGCGAAACAGCACTCAGCACATTTTGTCCCAATGCTTTTTTCTTAACATTATCGGTCAGCTCCTTGGCAATTTTATAACTGACATCCGCCTCCAACAATGCTTTGCGAACCTCCTTCAGCGTTTCTGCCACATTGATTTCCGTGATATGACCCTGACCCTTCAATACCTTGAAAGCCCTGTCTAACTTAGTAGTAAGTGATTGAAACATACGATTATGGTTTATTCAAATTCAAACTGCAAAGGTAATCAAAAAAACAATAACGCTTCCGGCTTCCGCAAAAAAAATGGGAAAAAAACAAATAATGCACCTTTACGCAATATTTGTCCTAAAATGTCGTTTTCATACCAAAACAAAGATGGTTATAATAGATGATAGATGGATGTATGACAAATTTTACTTTTTTTAAAAACGACAAAAAGCAAAATCAAAAGCAGCTGACACACAGCAAACAGCTCCAACTGCTACTCATGTATTCCCAGGCTTTGGAAATAAAAAAGTCCAGAAAATACGGGAATCTGGTTTTCATCAACAATTAGGGAAGCGACAACAATGGAAACAGTATTAAGCGGAATCCGCTCCACCGGAAACCTGCACCTGGGCAACTACTTTGGAGCCGTCAGGAATTTCATTAAAATGCAGGATGAGAACAACTGCTACTTTTTCATAGCAGACTACCACTCCCTGACCACGCATCCCACACCGGATAACTTGAAAAACAGTTCAAAACAAATTCTGATTGAATATCTGGCCGCCGGCTTGGATCCGGAAAAAAGCACGCTCTACATCCAAAGCGATGTGCCGGAAGTGCTGGAACTCTATCTGTTCCTGAACATGAACGCCTATCTGGGGGAATTGGAACGTTGCAACTCCTTTAAGGACAAGGTGCGCCAACAGCCCAACAATGTCAATGCGGGACTGCTCACCTACCCCACCCTGATGGCCGCCGACATTCTGATTCACCGTGCCGACAAAGTGCCGGTCGGCAAGGATCAGGAACAGCATCTGGAAATGACCCGCACCTTCGCCAACCGTTTCAACAACCTTTACAAGGTGAACTATTTCAAGGAGCCGGAAGCCTACAATTTCGGGGAGAATCTGGTGAAGATTCCGGGACTGGACGGCAGCCTGAAAATGGGTAAGTCCGAAGGCAACGCCCTCTATCTGATGGATCCGCCCGAAGTGATCCGCAAAAAGGTGATGCGCGCCAAAACCGATCAGGGACCCACAGAGGAGAACCAGACGAAATCACAGGAAATCGAGAACCTTTTCACCATCATGCGCCATGTTTCCACACCGGAAACCTGCGAATATTTCAACGATGCATACAACCACTGCCAAATCCGCTACGGTGACATGAAAAAGCAGCTGGCGGAAGACATCATCCGCTGCTGCGAGCCTATCCGGGAACGCATTCTGGACCTTTCACAACAAGAAAAATACCTTGAGGAGGTGATGGATGCCGGAGCCGCCAAAGCACGCGCAAATGCCCGGAAAACCCTGCGGGAGGTGCGTGAAATCATAGGATTCTCCAATAAAAGGTTTTAACATCAAAGTTAGGGGCGAAAAAATTTCGCCCCTAACTTTGATGACAATGACATCAAAGGAGTGGACGAAAAAATTTCGTCCACTCCTTTGAACTATGACAATGACAAGAGTTTAAGAGTTCATTTCTTAAACTCTTTAAACCCCTTACAGTTGAACGATGACAAAAGTCCTAATCATTGTCAAAGTCATTGTCATTGTTCAAAAGTAGGAGCGGAATTTCTTCCGCTCATACTTTTGATGTCATTGTCATCAGTCATTGTAAAAAAAAGCTGCCCCAAGGCAGCTTTTTTTCAATGACTGATGTGGTTATTTCACCACATTCATCTTACGTACCAGACGCTGGCCTT
>CAJOQK010000168.1 GCA_905236885.1 uncultured Bacteroidales bacterium | reverse complement strand
TCTTCCTGTGGCGTTGTTTCTTCCTGTGGATTATCTTCCTCTATCGGTTTTTCTTCTTCCGCAGTGGTTTCCGGCTCCGCAACAGCCTCTTCCCCAACCAAATCTTCCGCCTCATCGACAGTTATTTCCTCATTCGCCGCTTTTTCCGCTATCACAGAAGGTTGTTCCTCTTGTGGTTCGGATTCCTCCTCAGAATTTTCCTCCGGCTTTTCCGCTTCCAAGACAGCAGTCTCCGACCCGACAGGTTCCTCTTTGGTCTCAGGTTCAGGCTCCGGTTCGGGTTTCGATTCCGGTTCCGGCTCAGGCTGTTCAACCACCTCCTCCTGGACAGTTTTTTCCGGCTCCTTCACCGGATTATTTTCCTTACCCGTTTCCGGCTCCTCGGCAAAAAGTAGCGGCAAGGTGGCGGAATCCTCATCCACCTCTTCCGATTTTTCCTCCTCCATCACTGTCTCGCGGCGTATTTTGGCCTTTTTTGCCTCCCTTTCCGCCGGCTTCACATGGCGTCTCAAAGAGAGATAACTGTCATATAACATCCGGAGATACATCAATTGGGTATCCAAATCTAAGGCGGACACCTCTTCCCCACTGGAAAGAAGCTTTTCGTCCAACTCCGCAATTTTAGATTGTAAAGCTTTGATTTTTAAAATAATATTTTCTTTATTCATCATTCTTTGACATTGGTTGTCACCCTAAAACACACTCAAAAAAATTTTTTTCAAAAGTACAAAAAAGTTGAATATGACCGGGCCTTCCGCCATGATTTTTTTTTCGTGGAGTCAAAAAAATTTCTTTGCGAACAATTTTGAAGGGGACTAAAATTTTTTCCTGTAAAACAGGGGGAGCGTAAACCAAAATTTATTACTTTTGCACTCAATGAAAAAACGATGGATTGTTAACAAGAATATTCCGGATGAAGCCATTTCGGAACTGGCTCAAAAATTACAGATTACCACATTTTTGAGTCGTTTGCTGCTTCTTCGGAACATCCGAAATTACGAGGAGGCCCAATCGTTTTTCAAGCCGGATTTGAAGGAACTGCACGACCCTTTTCTGATGAAGGACATGGAAAAAAGCGTGCAACGCATCCAAACCGCCATCGACAATCACGAAAAAGTGCTTATTTTTGGAGACTACGATGTGGACGGCACCTCTGCCGTCGCGCTGATGTACACTTTCCTGCAGCGTTTTCCGCTAAATCTGGAATATTATGTGCCGGACCGCTACAATGAAGGCTACGGCATTTCTAACCAGGCTGTTGAATATGCCCACGAACATCAGTTCACACTGATGATTGTGCTGGATTGCGGCATCAAATGTTACGAACAGATTGATTTGGCCAACAGCTACCACATCGATACCATTGTCTGCGACCACCATTTGGCGGACGACACAATTCCAGCCGCCTACGCCGTGTTGGATCCCAAACGCAAGGACTGCCCCTATCCTTTCAAGGAATTGTCAGGCTGCGGCGTGGGCTTCAAACTGATACAGGCCATTGCCATCCGAAACCAAATTCCGGAAAAGGAGGTTTTCACCTACTTGGATCTGGTGGTGATCAGCATCGCCTCCGACATTGTGCCAATTGTGGGGGAAAACCGTATCCTGGCCCACTGGGGGCTTCGGCTGCTGAACCTGCGCCCCCGATTCGGCGTGGAGTCAATTCTCTCCTACAGCCACATTGTCCGGAGCGGGCAGGCCAATCCAAAAGTCAGTGTGTTCAATCAGGAAATAAAAATCAATGACCTGGTTTTCAACGTAGGACCGCGCATCAACGCTGCAGGCCGCATGGACACGGGAAGGGCTTCCGTCCACCTGCTCATCAGCGACAAGGCGGAAAAGGCCATGGAACTGGGTGAGCGCATCAACGGCCAAAACCGGGAACGCAAGGAGCTGGACACCAAAATCACCCAGGAGGCGCAACAGCTTATTGACGGTAATGAGGATTACCAAAAACGCCGCTCCATCGTGGTTTACAGCCCCCATTGGAGCAAAGGGGTCATCGGAATTGTGGCCTCAAGGCTGGTGGAACGCTATTACAAGCCAACAATTGTCCTGAGCCTGAGCAACAATCTGATTACCGGCTCCGCCCGATCAGTACGTAACTTCGACCTGTACGCCGCCCTCTGCCGCTGCAGCCATCTTCTGGAGCATTTCGGCGGCCATACCTATGCGGCCGGACTATCCCTGAAACCGGAAAACCTGCCAGCCTTTGAAAAGGCTTTTGAGGAAACGGTGGCCGCATCAATCCAGGAGGCCTCCATGCTGCCTACCATAGACATCGATGAGGAACTTCCGCTACATGAAATCAACTCCAACTTTTACAGGATATTGGAAAAATTCGAACCCTTCGGGCCGGAAAATCTTTCCCCCATCTTCCTCACCAGAAACGTGCTGGCCAACACCGTCCGCATTGTAGGAAAAAATCATCTGAAACTCAGTCTATACCAACGGGATTCCCGAAGCTATCCAATCGACGCCATCGCCTTTGACATGGGAGAACATTTCGAACAGATTGCCAAAGGCCGGCCTTTCCACATCTGCTACCACATTGAACGGAACACATGGCAGGGACACAGTAACCTGCAACTGATGATCAAAGACATCAAATTTGATTTTTATGACTTTGACATCATTTAAGCTAATAGATTATTTGAAGAAGATGCGTATCACTCCCCTCCGTTTGTTACTGCTGTCAGCCCTGCTGCTTCACACCATTTCGGGACATACCCAACAGGTGAACAGCACACCTGACAACAGCATAACCCGCATCCTCTTTATTTTTGACGCCTCCAACAGCATGTGGGGGGAATGGCAGAGCGACAAAAAAATCCATATTGCCAACAAACTGCTTTCCAAAATGATTGATTCACTGGAAAGCTATCCCAACGTGCAACTGGCTCTGCGAGTATACGGACACCAGTATGAATCCAAGCTGAACAACTGCAATGACACCAAGCTGGAGGTTCCTTTCGCATACCACAACCATGCAAGAATCAAGCAGAAACTAAAAACATTGTACCCCAAAGGCACCACACCCATCGCGCAATCCCTGAAAGCCTGTGAAAAGGACTTTCCGCCCATGACCACAGCCCAATGCCGCAACGTCATCGTGCTAATCACCGACGGCATTGAGGAATGCGCTGGCGATCCCTGTTCCATTTCCAAGGATTTGCAACGCAAAGGCATCGTACTGAAACCATTCATCATCGGTATCGGCGGATCGTTTGAGGAAAGCCTTGACTGCGTGGGCCATTATCTTGACGCGAACAATGAGGAGGATTTTGACAACTCACTGCACATTATCATTGACCAGATTTTCCACCCGACCTCCTGCCAGGTCAGCCTTCTGGACAAATCGGACAATCCGACTGAAACCAATGTGAACATGACCTTTGAAGACAGCTACACGCATAAAATACATTATAATTATGTGCATACCATGAACCCTAAGGGATTGCCGGACACCCTCTACATCAACCCTATGCCGGAATACAAAATCACAGTCCACACCAATCCCCCCATACAGCTCGATTCTGTCAAACTGATTCCTGGCCGCCACAATATCATCGCCATCCCCGCACCGCAAGGCAGCCTTTCCGTCAAAGTCATCACCGGAAGCACCGACAGGTACCGCCAAATCCCAATAATTGTCCGCCAGCATGACTCTGCCGACATAATCAACATCCAATATATGGACATTGTGGACAAATACCTTATCGGACGGTACGATTTGGAAATACTTTGTTTGCCTAGATTGTATATCAAAAATATAGAAATCAACCAAAGCACCACGACACAAATCAAGGTTCCAGCCCCCGGCACTGCCATCATCCAAAAGAACAAATTGGGTAACGGCAGCCTTTATGTCATGAGGGACAAGAAGATGGAATGGATTTACAATCTCAGGGACGAAGACATCCAGGAGTCAATTCTGCTACAGCCAGGCACCTATATGATTGTTTTCAGGGGAAAGGAGGCCAAATACACCAAACAGACGGTAAGCAAAACCTTTACCATCCGTTCCAACATGACCTCCACGGTCACATTACCCAAATAACACCAAAAAGCAAAAAAAAAAATGAATCCGGACGCCTTTGGAAACAGCTCTCCGAAAACATACAAAATGAAAACCCAGATTCTGGACATGGCTTTTCATGGGCTGCTTCTGCTGCGTCACCCAGCCGACGGCATGGGGCTGTCCGACCTGCTGTGGAGGCACACCCGGCTCATGTTCCGTCCTTCCGCGCCCCCATTCTGTTACCAGAACAAGGAAAACAGCTACACCTTCGCCACTTTTTCCGCCTTCAAACCCTCCAACAGGCACTTTTTCCCTTTTTGGGTGTCAAATCAGGCGGAAAATGCCAACATAAAACTATTTTCCTATAAAAAGCCTGCCATATCTCTTCTATCCAAAGATAAAAACACACTTCCCAACCAACTGTCCCTGTTTCCGGAAGAAAAACCGCCCCTGACACAGTCGGAAGACTACACCCACCTCAATGCGGAAGAGCTGCAACGCTGGAACGAGATTGGCCGATTCCTGCAGGATCACTCCACACCTCTGGCCGAATTCCAATACCTGATGCCGCTCTCCATCCAGATAGGAGAAATGCTATATCCATTCCTGATTCACCTGCAAAAGATAGAGGGACTGTATTTTAAATTTATCGCAGGCGATGAGGTCAAACAACCGGAAATTTTCTATCTATTGGAAAGCTACCGGAACAAACAGCTGAACGCCGCATGGGAGACTTTGGCGGCAAACCGCAAACAGAAATAGGAATCCTCTAAAGGGGACTATTAAAAAAATATAAAGCTAACTTTTAGAAACCCCAACAATTATTCCTTTTCGGGATAATACTCCTCAAATGATTTGTCATCGTAAAAAAAGACGATTTTTCGGATGCGTTTCTCCTTGGCTTGTGGTTTTTCGCATCCTGCAGGAGATACCGGCTCCGGTTTGGATTCCTGTATAACCTCATTCTTAGGAGTTTCAATAGTATTCTGGGGTAGCGGTGGAAGCGATTCCTGAACAGGCATGTTTCTATCGGATGGTTGTGTTTCCTGAACAAGCGGTTGGCTTACCATTTCCATAGGTAGTGCCTCTTCCGTTGAAAAGAGTGTCGCCTGACGTTCTACAGTCGGATAAGTATGCAGCTCCGTATCATCATGTTCCTGATTCTTGTTTGGAAGCGGTTTATACATTTCACCTTCTCCATGCAGCAGCCAGCGGGGATTGATTTCCGGAAAATACAACAAAATGCGGGAAACTATTTTCTGACTGAACTTGTCTCTTCCCGTCATCAGATGGGTAATGTTAGGCCGTCCCACATTGATATAATCGGCAAAAGCCGCTTGGGTCATATTTTTTTCTTCCAACAAAATTTTCAATCGGTCTTTCAAAGTATCCATGTCATAATGTTTGGCTATTTACAATCCGTTATCTGCTATTTACAATTATTTGCAAAAATAATCATTTTCAAAACATCTTTTTCAAAATTGGAAAAAATATTTATGATTAACAAAAATTCACGACAAATTATTTAATGTAATACTTCTAATTATATATATTAAAATGCTTGTTTTAATATACTTTTATAATACAAAACAAATTATTAACCATTTTTGGTGAATTAACAACAAATTATTTTAACCAACACTTTGATAATTATATATATAATATTGTAGAATAGATATTTATATGAATATATTTTAATTAATTATATATTTGTTGTTAATTATATGTAGATTCACACAAAAATTAACATCAGCTAATTGTAAATTTACATAGTTTACAGCATTTTTTATCTGTAAATTTGAGTTGAATTCACAGTGTTAATCCTATAATTTACATCTTTAAAGTCGGAGGAAACCGCATCTTGCCTATTCTTTGAATTTTTATGCCGCTTACCGAAATTTGCATTGTAATTTATGTTATCTTTGCACAACAGACAAAAGGGAGATACGGTCTCCCCCACTACGAATACAATTAAAAGAAGATGTTTGAATTAGCACTTGTTGCAGACAGCGGTTCAACCACTACTAATTGGGCGTTGGTTTCCGCATCGGCTTGTCTAAAAAAGGTGGACACGACAGGCATCAATCCCTATTATCTATCTCAAGAAGAGATTGTTGCTTTGCTTCGCAAGGAGTTGCTGCCTGCATTTTCCGCAGAGGAACAGCGGCAGATTGGGCAAATTTGGTTTTATGGCGCCGGCTGCTCCACGGAAAGCAAACGTCAGCTGCTCCGCGAAACACTGCGAACCATATCGCCGGATGCGGCCATTTTTGCGGACCATGACCTTATGGCAGCGGCAAAATCCTGCTGTGGCGAAGGTAAAGGCATTGCCTGTATCCTCGGTACTGGCTCAAACTCATGTGTTTATGACGGAAAAACCATCAAAAAAAATGCCATCTCACTCGGTTACTTTTTGGGTGACGAAGGGAGCGGCACACATATCGGAAAACTTTTTCTGACCGCTCTGCTGAAAAAACGTTTGCCCGCCGCCGTGGAAAAGCTGGTGGCGGAACAATACCAGCTTTCCCCTGAGGAGATTTTGAACCGCATCTACCAAAACAATAAACCTAACCGCTTTATCGGACAGTTCTCCCCTTTTGTTTCCCAACACCTAAATGAATTCGGGGAGCTGCAGATGATTGTACGGCAGTCATTCCATGATTTTATCCGGGAATTCATAGCAATATATCCGGAATCGGAATCTTATCCCATTTATTTTGTGGGCTCTGTAGCCTACCATTTTCAGGAAATCCTATGTAACACCCTGACAGAGGCGGGCTATGGGCTACAAAAAGTGATTCGCTATCCAATTGACGGACTGGTCTCATATCACCAACAACATTTAAATGAGGCTTTCTAATTTTTAAAGCATTGATTTATGGCCATTAAACAAACACAGATACTCAAAACCACCCAAACGCTCACTCCACAGCAAATACTCTTCACTCGGCTGTTGGAAGTACCCTCATTTATGTTGGAACAGCGTATACAACAGGAACTTATGAACAATCCAGCACTGGACATTGCGGAAAATGAGGAGGAGGAGAACGAGAATTTGGATGAAATGGATTATGACAACACCAACGGCGACGATTTTGAAAGCCCAAACGATACGGAGCAGGAACTGGAAGATAACTTTGACAACAAGGATGACTTTGAGGAATTGTTCGCTGAAGAGGATGACAGCCGCGATGAACTATACCGCAACATTTCCAACCATGCGGCTGATGATGAGGTGCGGGAAATGCCCTTGGCATCAAGAGACAGTTTCCAGGAGCTTTTGAAACAGCAGCTGGGCATGTTCCAGTTTGACGAAAAGGAGGAAGCTTTGGCCGCATATATCATTGGGAACATTGACGAGAACGGCTATTTGAAACGCACAGCCAAGGAAATCTCCAACGATTTGCTGTTCAACATGAACATCCGGATCCCGGCCGAACATATCCAAAAGCTGATCGACACCATGATCCACCGTTTGGAACCGGCAGGCGTAGGGGCTCAGAACCTGCAGGAATGCCTGCTGCTGCAAATGGAACGCATGCCGCAAACCCAAACAAACCAACTGGCCACGGAAATCCTCACCAAGACATTCACCGAATTCCTGAAAAAGAACTACAGTAAAATAAAACAAAAACTGCATGTGGAGATGGAAGAGGTACGTGCCGCCATTGAAGTGCTGGTAAAACTTGACCCAAAACCGGGAGACAACGGGGACGAGCTGGAACGGAAAGTTGCCTACATCTCACCCGATTTTGAGGTCAAATACAACGAAAAAAGCGGAGAACTGGAGCTGACCCTCCCCAAATACGACCTGCCGGAACTATGTGTGCGGAAAAGCTACCGGAACCTTTATGAGGAAATCAAGAAAAAGAACTACCTCTCCAAGGCGGAAAAAAAGGAGAATCTGGACTTCATCAAACAGAGCATGACCTCGGCGGAATGGTTCATCGAATCGCTTTCACAAAGGGAAACCACACTCTACCGAACTATGGAATGCATCATTGACTACCAGAAGGAATTTTTCCAAACCGGGGATGAAACCACAATCAAACCGATGGTTTTGAAGAACATCGCAGAAAAAATAGGGATGAACATCTCCACTGTATCACGCATCACCAGCAGCAAATATGTGGCCACCCCATACGGCACCTACCCGCTAAAATACTTCTTTTCGGAATCCATGGAGAGGGAGGGTACGGAGGTCTCCTCAATCGAGGTTAAGCGAATAATCAAGGACACCATTCAGAATGAGGACAAAAGCAAACCCTACACTGATGATGACCTGCAAGATATTCTGGCAAAGAAAGGCTACAAGATTGCACGGAGGACAGTGGCCAAATACCGCGAACAAATTGGAATCCCCACCTCGCGGTTGAGAAAATAGCGGCGGATTCCTGCAAACGAATAAAAAGAACGACATTGGAACCATTATTCAACGGATTGAACAAAGCACAGGAAGCGGCCGTCCGGCACATTGACGGCCCCATGATGGTCATTGCAGGTGCAGGATCCGGCAAGACCAGAGTCCTCACCCACCGCATTGCCCACATGATTGCGCAAGGCATTGACCCTTTCCACATTTTAGCCCTGACTTTCACGAACAAGGCGGCTGAAGAGATGCGCAACCGAATTTCCACCCTGCTGGGTGACAGCAACGCCCGCAACGTCTGGATGGGCACCTTCCACTCCATTTTCAGTAAAATTCTTCACATAGAATCGGCATACGTCGGCTATTCCCCGAAATTCACCATTTACGACACCGACGATACTAAAAGTCTGGTGAAAAGTATTTTGAAAGAGTTGAACTTGGATGACAAAACCTATCGGCCAACCGCTGTCCTGGCCCAAATATCCAACGCGAAATCCAACCTGATCTCTCCGGAGGAATACCGCAACAACAGCATAATCCAGCGGGAGGATAACAACAGGAAGATGCCTGCAATTGGGGAAATCTACCAGCGGTACAATGACCGGCTGCGCCGGGCGGATGCAATGGATTTCGACGACCTTCTCTACTACATGTATCTGCTGTTGCGTGACTTTCCCGAACTGCTGTACAAATATCAGCACAAATTCCAGTATATTCTTGTGGATGAATATCAGGACACCAACTATGTGCAGTATGAAATCATAAAAAAATTGGCCGCGCTGAACGAGAACATCTGTGTGGTGGGCGACGATGCCCAAAGCATTTATGCCTTCCGAGGGGCCAATATCCAAAACATATTGAATTTCAAGGAGGACTATCCGGACTACACCCTCTTCAAACTGGAGCAGAACTACCGTTCCACCAAAAATATCATTGAAGCGGCCAATGAGGTGATTACACATAACAACAAACAGATTCCCAAAACTATCTGGACCGCAAACGCAGACGGGGAAAAAATCAGGCTGTTTGAAACTGATGATGAACGTACTGAGGCCCATGCAATTGTTGACGAAATCATCCGCCAAAAACAGGAAAGGAATCTGAATAATCAGGATTTCACCATATTATACCGAACCAACGCACAGTCCCGCCCATTTGAGGAGGCTTTTCACAGGAAAGGGCTCCCCTATCGGATCTATGGTGGCATTTCCTTCTACAAACGAAAGGAAATCAAAGATATACTTGCTTACTACCGGCTCACCGTCAATCCGCATGACGATGAATCGTTCCGCCGGATCATCAACTATCCGCAACGCGGCATCGGCCTCTCCAGCATGGAAAAGGTAATCAGCACTGCCGGACAGTACAATGTCTCCCTATGGGAATGCATCACAAACCCGCAGGCCTACCAGCTGCCATTAAGCGCAGCCGTATACCATAAAATGGAGGATTTCATCCATAAAATCCAATCCTATCAGAGCCTGCTCCACCAAAAAAACGCCTTTGAACTGGGAAAATACATTGCAGACACCTCAGGAATAACCAAAGCGCTGAAAGAACTGGAGGAGGAACCGGAACGCTATGAGAACCTGGGAGAACTTTTCAATGCCATGCGCAGTTTTACCGAACGGGTGCCGGACAACCCTATTGACATGGAGACAGGCGAGGATTTGAGCGATGTGTTTCCCTCCCTTGACCTGTTTTTGAATGAGGTCTCCCTGCTGACGACCGGAGATGAGGATGACAAGGAAGATGGCGACAAAATCAAGCTCATGACCATCCATGCGGCCAAAGGGCTGGAATTTCCTCATGTGTTTGTCGTCGGCATGGAGGAGCGGCTCTTCCCCTCCTACATGGTAAGCTCCATGGCGGAGCTGGAGGAGGAACGGCGGCTTTTTTACGTGGCCATCACACGTGCGCAACGGTACCTGACCCTTTCCTACGCCCATGCCCGTTTCATGTTCGGTTCCACCAGCTACAATGAACAGAGCCGCTTCATAAACGAAATAAACCCTAAATATCTTGAAATGGTCTACGTTCCCGCATCCAGTGCGCCACGTCATGAGAGCGGCTCAGGAAATTTCCACAAACCGGCCGTTTCACGCCCATACGAAAACAGTGCAAAAAAACCGGCGACAAGCCGGATTGTATGGGAACAAAAAATGCGTGGTTCCAACCCTTCCACACCGCCCGCCCCTGCCGCCAATATCCGGATTGGAAACATTATCAGCAATGTACAACAAATGACAGTGGGACAAAAGGTGTTTCATGACAAATTCGGGACAGGCACTGTCACCGCCCTGGTGAATCAAGGAGCCGACAGCAAGGCGGTGGTGCAATTTGATAATTTCGGCAGCAAGACCATGCTCCTGCGTTTTGCCAAATTAAAAACCGTTTTGGAGTAAAAACGTTTCAGATTTTATATTTATGGAGATTCAAACTTACATATTCCGGATTGCCTGCGCACTTTTCTTCGGTTTTTTCATCGGATTGGAGCGGCAGATTCGCAAACGCAACGCCGGACTGGTAACCAACACTTTGGTGGCCATCGGGGCCTGCACCTTCATCCTCATTTCCGAAAGCATCATCGCCACCGCCATCCAGTCAGGCGGTCCTGTCAACAATGACAATTTGCGTGTGCTCTCCCAAGTGGTGACCGGCATCGGTTTTTTGGGCGCGGGTGTCATCCTTAAAGACGGCATTTCCATCCACGGACTCAACTCCGCCGCAACCCTTTGGTGCTCCGCCGCCGTCGGTTGCCTCTGCGGCTATGGTCTTTGGCTACAGGCACTGGTCTCCTCCTCCGCCATTTTGGTCACAAACTGGCTGTTGAAATGGGTGGAACATCGCTTGGAGAAAAAGAACCCTATGCAAAAATAAAGGGGATCACATAAATGGATCCCCAAAACTTCTAAAAGGGAGTTCTGACGAACAATCCCCCAATTAATAGGCTCTTGCAAACAGCACCCGCTGGTGGGAAGGTTTGCCGGAATAGACACATCTGCCCTCCTCCTGCGGATTGTCGAATGGGATGCAGCGGATGGTGGCTTTGGTCAGCTCCTTAATCTTCTCCTCAGTCTCAGCAGTACCGTCCCAGTGTGCATACAGGAATCCGCCCTTTTCAATCTGTTCCTGGAACTCATCCCAAGTGTCCACCTTCACGGTATGGCTATCCCTGAACGCTTTAGCCTTTTCAAACATGTTATGCTGGATGGCATCCATCAGAGCGACGGTCTCCTCCACCGCCCTGTCGCAGTCCACAAGCTGTTTTTCCAAAGTGTCCCTGCGGAACAGCTCCACCTTGTTTTGCTCCAGATCACGCGCCCCTACGGTTATGCGCACCGGCACACCCTGCATTTCGTATTCGTGGAATTTCCAGCCGGAACGGTATTCCTCGCGGTCATCATATTTGACAGTAATCTCCTTTCCAACCAGCGCATCCTTTATGCGGTTCGCCACTTCGGAAACCTGCCGCAGCTGCTCCTCATTTTTATAGATAGGTACAATCACCACCTGCAACGGGGCAATTTTAGGCGGCAGAACCAGTCCGTTGTTGTCGGAATGTGTCATTATCAGACCGCCGATCAGACGGGTGGAGACCCCCCATGAGGTGGCCCAAACATATTCCAACTTGTTCTCTTTGTTCAGGAACTGCACATCGAATGCCTTGGCGAAATTCTGTCCCAGAAAATGCGAAGTGCCGGCCTGCAGTGCCTTTCCGTCCTGCATAAGCGCCTCAATGCAATAGGTATCCTCCGCACCAGCGAACCTTTCCGTCTCGGTCTTATGGCCGCGAATCACCGGCATCGCCATGTAGTTCTCTGCAAAATCGGCATACACATTAATCATTTTCCGTGTCTCCTCCAACGCCTCCTCACGGGTTTGGTGGGCGGTATGCCCCTCCTGCCACAAAAATTCTGCGGTCCGCAAAAACAGACGGGTCCGCATCTCCCAGCGCACCACATTGGCCCACTGGTTAATCAGCAGCGGAAGGTCACGATAGGAATGGATCCAATTCTTATAGGTGCTCCAGATGATGGTCTCCGAAGTGGGGCGCACAATCAGCTCCTCCTCCAGTCTGGCTTCGGGATCCACCACCACACCATGGGTTTCAGGATCGGCCTTGAGCCGGTAATGGGTCACCACCGCACATTCTTTGGCAAAACCTTCCACATGATGCGCCTCCCTGCTCAAATAGGATTTTGGGATGAAAATAGGGAAATAGGCATTGACATGACCGGTCTTTTTGAACATTTTGTCCAGGACATGCTGCATATTCTCCCATAAAGTGTACCCGTAGGGCTTGATGACCATACATCCCCGCACAGCTGAATTTTCAGCCAATCCGGCATTGATTACTAAATCATTATACCACTGTGAATAATTCTCTTCTTTTGTCGTTAATTGATCTGCCATTTTTTTGGTATGATTTTTGAATCTGTATTAATAAAATAACTACTTTTGCAGTTGGATTTTTAACTGCAAAAGAGAAGTGCAAAAGTATAAAAAATATTAATTCAAAAATTGAAAGGAGAAGAAACGATGAAAGATTTAGGAAAAATGATGACACCCTTCATTCTTGTTTGTCTAACATCCTGCACAACAATGAATAATATGGTTGATGACGGATACTATAACGGCTATTACCGCCAAAGGGATGCCGCCACTGCCACCAAAACCATCGTGCAAAGGGAGGTGATTCACGACACCATTTACATCATTGAGACGACTGACAATGCAGGTGCGGATTACACCCAAACCACCACCAACTCTTCCAACGGAAGCACAACCATCAACAACTACTACTTTGACATGGACGACTACTATGACTATGCATACGCCGCCCGTTTGAGAAGATTCTACAGCCCGAGCTATTACAGATGGAGCTATTATGACCCCTTCTATACCAACGCCTACTGGTACTCCTACTATCCGAGCGACTGGGGTGTCAGTGTATATTTGGGCTACAACTTCTGGTGGGATTCCTGGTACTACCGTCCCTACCACTACCATCCGCACTATGTGCACCACGGGTTCCACTGGGGCTATTACGACCCGCACTACTACTACCATCCGTATCATCCCTACCACGGATTCGGCACACACCATCCACATAATCCGGGAAAGCCGGGCTTCAACAACAACAAGCATCACAACAATTATGCGGATCACTACTACAACAGCTACGACAAGAACCGCACCTTCGGCTACACCCATCGCAACGACATCAGAGGTTCCTCCTCTCTGGCCAGTGTGAACGGAAATACCACCGGCAGCCGTACCACCGCCACTTCGGCCAACAGCCGCACCAGTTTTGGAGACCGCTATGAACAGGCGGTTGGCAGGGGAACCACTTTTTCACAAGGCTCATCCGGCAGCACTGCAAGAACCAATGCCAATGCCAACAATGCGACCGTCCCTGCGACCACTGCAACCCCGACCAACACAAGCAGTGCCAAACAGGTGAATGTCAATACCGGCAACGTCAGCAACGCCAACGTAAACGACAACAGCCGGACTGCCACCGTCAGCGGAAACAATAACAAGCAGGTGAATGTCAACACCAGCAACGTCACCAACACCACAGTGAACGCCAACAACAACCGGACTGCCACTGTCAGCGAGAATAACAACAAACAGGTGAATGTCAATACTAACAACAGCACCAACGCCACCGTGAACGACAACAACAGCCGTACAGCCACTGTAAGCGGTAACGCCAAACAGGTGAATGTCAACACTAACAACAACACCAACGCCACCGTAAACGAAAATAACCGGACAACGGCGAACGGGAACGAGAGGGTGGTTTCCCGCACCAGCAACGCCACAGGTTCCAAGACCACCATCATCCGCAACAACAACGCTGGCAATGCGGAACCGGCAAACAACAGCTCCAGACCGAATAACAATTTGGATCGGGAGAGTAACAGAAACGGCGGCAACGTCACCACTAACAACTGGACCACGACCACAAGCACAAACACAAACACAAACAGGAGCAGCACCAGCAATGTCTCCCCCAGCCGCAACAGCGGCAACATGACCGAATCCAGCCGGAGCAACAGCCGTCCTGCAACAAACAGCAACCCGAGCAATGTGAACTCGAACACCACCACCCGCTCCACAAACGTGCAGTCCAGCCGTCCGAGCAGCAGTTCCAACAACAATGTGCGAAGCAGCAGCAGTAGCAGCAGCCCATCCCGCAGCGGCGGCAGTTTCAGTGCAGGCGGCGGCTCCCACAGCAGCGGCGGTCGCAGATAAATTTGAATTAAAGTGCTAAAACGATAAAAAGAAATCTTATGAAAACCATCAAAAAGAGTTTGATCCTTCTCATCGGTCTGTTACCGCTCTGTGCGGTTGCACAAAATGACAGAGACGCATTCCGCTTCTCTTTCCTGACACCAACCGGAACCGCCCGTTTCTCTTCATTGGCAGGCTCCATGGGTGCGTTCGGTGCCGATTTCTCCACTGCCAGCACAAACCCTGCCGCCCTGGGTACCTACAACAGGAGTGAATT
>CAJOQK010000167.1 GCA_905236885.1 uncultured Bacteroidales bacterium | reverse complement strand
GATTGCGAAATAAAACAAAATTGACGCAAAAGCTTTTCCTTAAAATCTTTCATGGCTATAAAGCGTGGAATTTTTAGAAGTCCCCTATAGTTGATAAAGGAAAAGATTTGTTTCATATGTGAACAGCAGCCCCAAATGGAGGCTGCTGTTTTTTTGTGGGGCTAAAAAAAACAAAACTCGCGTGGCCGCGCTACGCTCAAACAGTTACGTTCCGATAATAAGACACCTGGTTATCCCCCATAGTTTCAACGCATACCGGTTGTAACGAAGCCAAACTGGGAGCTTCCAGCCCTTTTTTCCATTTTTGGGAACCTACCAACACACGGACCTCATCCCACAATCCCGATTGTATGAAGCTTTGCAGCGTGCGCCTGCCGCCCTCCACCATGACAGAAGTGATTTGCCGCTCAAACAAAGAGTGCAGCATCTGCTGCAATGTTTCCGGAGGGATGATGCCACGGACAGTTTCCAATCCCTCAATCCGGACAAAACGCAAATTCGGCTCCTCACCTTGACGTTCCGCATTGAAAACCCAACTGGGCTGGGAATGGTCAAAAAAATGGTATTGGGAATAGTTTTCCGGCAAACGGCTACAATGCATGAGGCGCAAAGGCTGCCGTCCGGCACAATAGCGGACATTCAGTTGCGGATTGTCATGCAGCAAAGTGTTGGCCCCTACCCAAATGGCACACTCTTCCGCCCGCCACTGGTGCACTTTGAGCAGCAACGCCTCATTTGTAATCCAATTGTTTCTCATCTGCGGACAACCCTGTGCATCGGACTGCGAGGCTGAAGCATCAACAGAAGCCTGACTCATGCCAAAGCCCTCATTATTCGAATTATCATCACGCTCCACATCCATAAAGCCGTCTGCAGTTTGGGCCCATTTGAGCAGGACATATGGCCGTTTTAAGGACTGGTAGGTGAAAAAACGGCGGTTCAGTTCGCGGCATTGCGCTTCCAACACGCCCACCTTCACCTCACAACCAGCCGAAAGCAGCCGGGCAATGCCCTTACCTCCCACTTGCGGATTGGGGTCAGTGCAGCCCACCACAATTTTCGGAATGTGATGCTGGAGAATCAGTTCGGTACAGGGCGGAGTTTTTCCATAATGGCAGCAAGGCTCCAAACTCACATACAGGGTGGATTCCTTCAGCAATTCCTTGTTTTTGACCGCATTGACCGCCTCTACCTCGGCATGGGGTTTTCCTGCACAGGAATGGAAGCCCTCACCTATGATTTGGCCGTTCCAAACCACAACAGCCCCCACCATGGGATTGGGCGCGGCATGGCACCTGGCGTGTGAGGCCAAGTCCAAACAACGCTGCATATAGCTTTCATCCGTCATATACCTCTTTTCTGTCAAAAAATTGTAACCGTTCTGTTCATCGGATTGAAACTGCCGTATCCATTGTATACATCATCCTAATTATTGACGTTTTCATCCAAGGCTAACACAGTCACAGGCTGACCTTTTGATAGCACTCACAAATATCAGTAAACTACTGTGCAGTTGACTCCTCGACAGAAGCTTTCAGCCTTTCCGCATTTTCGGCAATCTGCAGCGCTTCAATCATGTCCTGAATATCCCCATTTACAAAATTGGTCAGGTTGTACATGGTATAGTTGATGCGGTGGTCGGTAACACGGTTCTGCGGATAGTTATAGGTGCGGATTTTGGCCGAACGGTCGCCTGTGGAGACCATGGTTTTGCGCTTGGAGGCCACCTCGTCCAAATATTTCTGGTACTCCCTTTCAAACACACGTGTACGCAGGATTTTCATAGCCTTCTCCAAATTCTTGATTTGGGATTTCTCATCCTGGATGGCCACCACAATGCCGGTGGGAATATGCGTGAGGCGCACCGCCGAATAGGTGGTGTTCACGCATTGTCCGCCAGGACCGGAGGCACAATAGGTGTCCTTGCGGATATCCTTCTCCTTCAAGTCCACATCAAATTCGTCCGCCTCCGGCAAAACCACCACCGAAGCGGCGGAAGTGTGCACACGACCCTGGGTTTCAGTTTGTGGCACACGCTGCACGCGGTGCACACCTGACTCGTATTTCATCAGACCGTATGCGCCATTGCCTATCACATTGAAAACAATCTCCTTGAATCCGCCCAACGTGCCTTCTGTCATAGAGGCGACCTCTATTTTCCAGCCTTTTGTCTCACAATAATGGGTATACATGCGGAACAGATCCCCCGCGAAAATGCTGGCCTCATCGCCACCGGTTCCCGCCCTGATCTCCACAATCGCATTTTTTCCGTCCTGCGGGTCGGCAGGAATGAGCAGCAGCCGGATTTCCTCCTCCAGTTTTTCACATTCAGAATTGAGCTGCGCCAGCTCCTCCTTGGCCATAGTCCGGAACTCCTCATCCTTTTCATTGGCAATGACCTCCTTGGCATTCCGGATGTTGCTCAACACATTCTTGTATTGCTGATAGGCATCCACCACAGCCTGCAAATCCTTGTAATCCTTGCTCAACTTCACAAATTTCTTCATATCGGCAACCACCTCAGGTTGGGTGATCTCCTCCCCGATTTCAATCCAACGCTTGTAAATAAGCTCTAATTTATCTAACAATGAATCCATATTCAAATTATCAAAAAAATATAACGATAGAAAATTTATATTATTGTCAGTTTGGAATATTTTTTTTAAAAACTATCCTCCGTATCCGGATTTGATGTAATTTTGCAAATTGAGGTGCTGACGGGTCCGTTCAACGGCATGGCACACCCATCTTTTTGATTGGCAAACATCTATCCATAAAGAAAAATAGATTTTCAAACAAAATGAATAAACATCTGTACAGCAAAAAAGAGATTCTCCGCACCTGCAAGAACTATCTCTTCATCACTATCGGACTTGCAATTTTCACTTTCGGATGGTCAGCCTTCCTGCTGCCCGTAAAACTGATGGGCGGTGGAGTGAGCGGCATAGCCTCGCTAATCTACTTCGCCAACCCTCGCATTCCGGTAGGTCTCTCCGCATTCATACTCAACGGCATTTTCATTGCCGTTGCCTGGAAAATACTGGGATCCAAATTCTGCATCGCAACCGGAATATGCACCGCCATTGTTTCGGCAGGCTTTGCCATTTTCCAGCCAATGTTCACCCAACCGCTGGTGGACGACACCTTCATGTGTGCCATCATCGGCTCCGGACTGGCCGGTTTCGGCGTGGCTCTCGCCCTGAATTACGGCGGCAACACTGGAGGAACCGACATAATCATAATGATTATCGGAAAGTTCAGAAGGGTCGCTTACGGCAAACTAACCATGTACATCAATGTGTTCATAATCGCCTCCTCCTACCTCATCACGCACTCCGTTGAAAAACTGGTCTACAGCTTTGTGGTGATGATTGCCTACACTATCGCCTCCGACACCTTTTTGGACGGCCACCGTCAAACCTACCAGTTCATGATTTTCTCCAAAAAGAATGAGGAAATCGCCGACAAGATTAATAGTGAGCTGAAACGGGGTGCCACCCTTTTGAAAGGCGTCGGCTCCTATTCCAAAAAGGAGAGTGACGTGCTGCTGGTAATGGTGCACAAGAGCGACAAGACCCAAGTCATGCGCATCATCAAAGATACGGACAAAGAGGCATTTGTCAGCATTGCCAAGACCAATGCCGTGTTCGGGAAGAATTTCGACCAAATCCAACTGTAAACGATGGAACAGAACAATATTCCTTTGGCGGAGGCACTGCGTCCACATTCGCTTTCAGAATATGTGGGACAAAAACATATCGTTGGGGAAAAGGGTTCCCTGCGCCAAGCCATCGACGCAGGCAAAATCCCCTCCATGATCCTGTGGGGGCCTCCAGGTGTAGGCAAGACGACTCTGGCCCACCTGATATGCCAACAATTGAAAGTTAGTTTCTTCAAATTGAGCGCCATCAGCTCCGGCGTTAAAGAAATCCGGGACATCATTGACAGCGCACGTAAAACCGGACAGACCAACATCCTCTTCATTGACGAAATTCACCGTTTCAGCAAATCTCAGCAGGATTCGCTGCTGGGTGCCGTGGAGGAAGGGGTCGTCACCCTGATTGGCGCCACAACGGAGAACCCCTCCTTTGAGGTTATATCCCCACTGCTCTCCCGTTGCCAAGTCTATGTGCTGAAACCATTGGAAAAAACGGATCTGCAACAGTTACTGCAACGCGGCACAACCATGATGCAGCAACGGCTGCAACGCCCTGTACGCATAGCGGAAGAGGATATCCTATTCCACATCTCAGGCGGCGATGCCCGCAAGTTGCTCAACGCCGTTGAACTATGTGCCAACACTTTGGCGGGACAATCCCAAGAAGAGATTGTATTGGACAACCAAAATATCCAGCAGATCATCCAGCAGAACCTGCAAATTTACGATAAGGGCGGCGAAATGCACTACGACATCATCTCTGCCTTCATAAAATCCATGCGCGGCAGCGACCCTAATGGTGCGGTCTACTGGCTGGCACGGATGATTGCCGGAGGTGAGGATCCCAAATTCATCGCCCGTCGGATGCTGATTCTGGCCTCCGAAGATATAGGCAACGCCAATCCCAACGCACTGCTGCTGGCCAACGAATGCTTTCAGGCCGTAAACGTGATCGGCATGCCGGAATCTCGCATCATCCTCTCCCAAACCGCCATTTACCTGGCCTGCTCTCCCAAAAGCAACGCCTCCTACATGGCCATTGACGAGGCACTCGCCACCGTCAGACAGACCAAAGACCTTCCAGTGCCGCTGCACCTGCGCAACGCCCCTACCCAACTGATGAAAAAACTCTCCTACGGAGCTGACTACAAATACGCCCACGATTATGAGGGAAACTTTGTTGAACAGGACTTTCTGCCAGAAGAACTGAAAGGTCACACCTTCTACCGTCCTGGAAACAACGCACGTGAAAACGAGATGCGCCAACGGCTCCAGAAATGGTGGAAAAAGAAATATGGCTATTGAATGCTTTTTTTTAACTTTTCCGTCTGTTCATATTGAATAAATTCTTACTTTTGCATTTTAATGGTCAAAGGATACAACAAATATTTTTATTGATATTATATGAAGAAGTTAATGATTGTTTTAGGTTTCGGCTCCGTACTGTTTGGGATGACATCCTGCAGGAAAGTATGCGATTGCACCCTGTTTCAGGCGAACGAAAAAATTAACAAATACATGGTTGAACGGGAAGATCGTAGCCAAAAATGCGCCGACCTCACCAATTCCTATATGGATGAGGAGGGCAAATTGAACGGCATGCACTGCGAATAGTCCTGTTCCCTGCTGAAACCCTCTCTTTCCCCGCTAATTTTTTTGCGAGGGAAGTATTTTTATGTACTTGCGAAAGAGTCCGCGATGACGAACGAATTATTGGAGAAAGGCTTGGCGCTTCCCATTATGGAGACATTCTATTCCATTCAAGGAGAAGGTTTTCATACAGGGAAAGCTGCTTTTTTTCTGCGGATTGGCGGCTGTGATGTGGGATGCGCCTTTTGCGATGAAAAGGAATCCTGGGATGCGGGAAGACACTCCCTCACAGCGGTTGAGACAGTCATTCGGGAACTGCTGGAAACCCCAGCGCAATGTGTGGTTGTAACCGGCGGGGAACCTTGCCTATACAATCTGGATTTTCTATGCAAACGACTTAAAGACAACGGCATTGCCCGGCATATTGAAACTTCCGGTTCTGAACCGTTGAGCGGAGAATGGGATTGGCTCTGCTTTTCCCCAAAAAAAGGAACGGAAATTCGCCCCATTTTCTACAATCAGGCGGATGAAATGAAAGTTATTGTGGAGACAAAGGAGGATTTGGATTGGGCGGAGCATAACGCAGCCCAACTGCACAGCGGCTGCATCAGGCTGCTGCAGCCCGAATGGAGCAGCAGGGAGCGTTCCATGCCCCTTATTATCCGCTATATACTGCAGCATCCCGAATGGAGAATTTCCATACAGACGCACAAATATATGCACATTCCCTAAAAAGCACGAGACTTTTCCAACAAAAAAGAGAGCAGATGGGCAAAAAGAAAGAGATTCTCATTGAAAATCTGGAAATCACCGACGCAGGTGCTGAGGGTAACTGCATCGGACGTCATGATGGTGCCGTGGTGTTCGTCCCCTTTGTAGTTCCCGGAGATGTGGTGGATGTCCTGGCAAAAAAAAAGCATTCCTACTACGAGGGCAAAGTGACCCGAATGGTTTCCTGCTCCGCTGATCGTGTGGAACCCCGTTGCAGCCATTTCGGTATTTGCGGAGGCTGCAAATGGCAGCAAATGGCCTATGAAAGACAACTGTTCTACAAACAGAAACAGGTTTTTGACCATTTCACCCGCATCGGAAAATTTCCCTTTCCGGAGATTAGCCCAATCATCGCCTCTGCCGAGATTTTCGGATACAGGAACAAGATTGAATACACCTTTTCGGATCGCAAATGGCTCTCCAAGGCCGATTTGGAGAAAGCGGATGAATTAGAGACCAGGGGATTGGGATTCCACCTACCCTCCCTGTTCGACAAAATTCTGAACATTGACCACTGCCACCTGCATTCGGAAAAAGGGAACCTTATACGCAATGCAATCCGGGACTACGCCATCGGACAAAACCTGACCTTCTGGCATGCAAGGAAACAGGAAGGATTGCTGCGCAACCTTATTTTGCGCAGATCCACCACAGGAGATTACATGCTCATAATGGTTTTTAGCGAATGGAACAAACAAAGTGAGGGAGTCATGTCATTTATCCGCGACACATTTCCGGAAATCACCTCCCTCATGTATGTAATAAACCAAAAACCGAACGACAGCATCAGTGATTTGGAAACATTCACCTATGCAGGCAAAGATCACATGATGGAACAAATGCGGGATTTGCGGTTCAAGGTCAGTCCACTAGCCTTTTATCAGACCAATGCCGCACAAGCGTTGCAACTGTACAGCCACGCTGCCAATTTGGCCGCCATCCAGCCTCATGAATGCGTATACGATTTGTACACCGGCACTGGCACCATAGCCCTGTTTGTGGCCCGGAACGCAAAAAAAGTGGTCGGCATCGAATATGTGCTTTCAGCAGTTGAGGATGCTAAGGTGAATGCGCAAATCAACAACATTGACAACGTGGAATTTGTCGCTGGAGATATGGCCAAAATCTTCACCGACAGCTTTATCGGCCTCCACGGGAAACCGGATGTAATCATCACCGACCCGCCCCGTGCCGGCATGCATCCGCAGGTTATAGCGCAAATACTGAAAATAGCCCCACACCGCATCGTGTATGTGAGCTGCAATTCCGCGACCCAAGCCCGCGACATCTCCCTGCTTTCAGAAAGCTATGTGGTGACCGCCGTACAACCGGTGGACATGTTCCCACATACACAGCATGTGGAGAACATTTCCCTACTCCAACGCAAAAATTGACACTTTTTCCCATGAAACCCCTCCTTTTACAACGGCAGAGACCCCTTGTGCTCATCATCACCGCTTTCATCTCTGTATTTTTCATAGGCTTGTTAATTTATTCCAACCAAACCGTCAAAAAAATAGAGCTTGCGGAAAAAGATAAAATCATCCTGTGGGCGGATGCTGTCCAAAAACGTTCCGACCTCATCCTATCAACCAAAAATATCTTCCAACAGATTGAAATTTGGGAAGAGAGCAGGGCGCAGACTCTTGCCGCCGCCTACCAGCACATCGCCAGCCTGCCAGAAAACGCCGATTTCTCATTCTACTACCAACTCATCAATTCCAACGAACACATTCCCTATATACTTACAGATGATGAAGGAAATGTCAACACCACCCGAAATTTGGAGGAGGATTATCTGAAAAAGATCAACACACCGGAAAACCTGCAGGCCACCCTGGAAGCGGAACAGTATGCCCACATCCCCATCAACTACCTGCCAGGCAAATACATCCATCTCTATTACAAGGAATCCAATATCAGTGCACAGCTGAAAGCCCTGTTGGACGAAGACATTGAGGATTTTTCCCACAGCATTGTGCAAAACGCCCCCTCCATACCGGTGATTGTCATGGACAGCACGCTGGAAAATGTGGTGACCGCCGGTAATGTGGACTCCTCCATCATCGGTGACAGCACCTCACTACATCTGCTGCTGCAAAAACTGAAAAAAAAGAACGAACCTATTGAAACATATCTGAGCGACAAGAAGGTCTTCATTTTCTATGAGGAATCACCCCTGCTCAAAATCACCTTCTACCTGCCGTTTGTCACTATCGCCCTAATTATCCTGCTTCTGTTCATCTTGGGAAGTTTCTTCATATTTTACAGAAAATTAGAACAGAACCTGATTTGGAACGGCCTTTCCAAAGAGACGGCCCACCAGTTGGGCACGCCCATCTCCTCGCTTATGGCATGGACAGAAATCCTGAAATCAGCGCAGGTGCGTCCCGACATCATCACCGAAATTGAGAAAGACACCCAACGTCTGGACAGCGTGGCCCGACGTTTCTCCCAAATTGGCTCCATTCCGCTGATGGAAAAGCTGGACCTTTCCGAACAGATTCGCACCTTCACCGACTACTACCGCATCCGAATCTCCTCCAAAATCCGCTTCCGGACAGAGGAACGCGATGAAAGCTACTATGTTTCCATCAATAAAGATCTGTTCTTCTGGGTATTGGAAAACATCAGCAAAAACGCGGTGGATGCCATGGAGGGAGAAGGGGAGCTGCTATTTCAATATGGGAAAGAAAAAAAATACATTTACCTGGATATCAGCGACACAGGAAAAGGGATGAGCAAAAATACAATAAAAGAAATTTTCACTCCCGGATTCACCACCAAGAGCCGTGGCTGGGGCGTGGGACTTAGCCTCTGCAAACGTATCATTGAAAACTATCACCACGGGAAAATCAAGGTCAAATATTCCGAAATCGGAAAAGGCACCACCTTCCGCATCCTGCTGCCCTACGACAATTGAGGCACCTGCTACCAGTCCTCTATATCCAATTCCTCCTGTTTCTGCCGAGAATCGTTCAATAACTTGTCTTTCTTACGTTTGGAGGAATTGACGGATGAGTTGTCGGAACCGGAGAGCGAATCCTTTCCTTCCGTCTGCTTGTCCGAGCGGAAAAGCCCTTTCAACTCCTCGCCCTGTTGTTTGAAGCTTTGGCGCAAACCCTCATTAGCCTTCTTGTGATTCCATTTGAATTGGGGCTGATCCAAATTTCCCGCCACCAGCAGATGCAAACGCACACCATATTTGCCATTCTCCACCACCTCCCCAAATTCATCGGAAGGCACCCTCTCCTTGCGTTTTTTTGAAAGCAGCTCGTTCAAATATAAACTGACATTGTAGTTCAAATCCCCATCAAAAGTCTGACTGCCGGAAAGCACAAGATTCAACAAATTGTTTTTCACCTCCATCTCCGGAATCTGAACCACTTTGCGGTGTATCAGAATCCGGTTTTTCAAGGTCTCAAACTTGACCTCTTTCAAGTCCTCCAATTTTACAAAGGTGGAGAGGGATTCCAACGCCTTGTAATTCAACAGTTGTCCGTTTGCCACCGTCAAATCTGCCTCACAATCCACACTTTCCGGATCCATTACCAGACAGCTGTCCATTTTGGCGGAAAAAACCATCTCCGCACTCGCCTTTCCACGAATATTCCGATGGGTCAGCCCGTTTTCCCCATTCACTCCAAAATCATGCAGCACATAAAATAACCGCTGGATATCCACCTGATTGGCGAAAGCATCGGCATTGAGCATAAAATTGCCTGAAAGCAACGCCTGAAGTCGTGCTTGCAGCTGTACCTTGCCGGCCAATGCCTGTAGAGTGAAATCCTTCACTTCCACTGCAGCATCGCGGTAAATCAGTTTTCCCATCACATTCTGCGCCTCAAAACGGTCATATTTCAGCTTATCCGCCTTGATTTGCAGCTCTGCCTCCAAAAAGTCAGGAAGGCACACCGCCTTGGCCGCATCCGGTGTAGAGACGGACTCCGTCTCCACTGAAACAGGCGGAAAAAACGCGTCCACATTCAGCATGGGGCTGTTCAACTGTCCTGTAACATGCAGTTTGCTGCCCTCCACAAACATAAAATCATAAATAGGACTAACCTTGGCGGTCATGCCGCATTTGTTTCCCTGCACTTTGCCGTTAAATCGGACCACCTCCAAAGTTTGTCCGGAAAAAAGCAGCGAGGCCGAAAAGTCATCCCAAAGAAAAGAGCTGCTGTCTACACGCAGCAATCCCTTTTTTAAAGTCATGCTGCCGCTTAAATCGGCGTCTCCCAAATTTTGAAGGCTACAATGTGCCCAATCCTCAAAGACATGATCCATTTTAAGCTGTACATCCGCCTTTCCGCCAATCTGGTACAATGCAATTTGCGGAAGCAGTTCCTTCAAGTCGGCCAACTGCAACGCAGCCTGAAGCTGGACTTGCAGATGGGGATGGACAAAATTGGAAGCGGTAGCCGAACCCATAATGCGTCCTGTTGCCAATGCTGCAGAAAATGTCTTGACCTGCAACTGCGAATGCTCCTCCCAGTCGGGGAAATAAGTTTCATAATGCAGCTCGGCCATCACCGATTTCAAAGCCGCGTCACTTCCAGCTGGCTGGAAAAGTGCCTTTTCCAGGAGACCGTCCAATATCACTTGTGTTTGAGACATACTGTTTCCTTGAGCGGTCATTTCCCAACTTAAAAGCCCCTGCAGCCGGCAACTGTCCAACGGCTGCCGCAAGTCGGCAGGCAATTCAGCCAACAGGTCGGAAAGAGACTGCCTTTTTCCGTTCAGGCGCACACTGAAATCCCAGCCAACATCCGCCTTTTTCAGCGCAGCATCCGCAACCGCATTAATCTTGGAAATGCCGATATAGAGGTCATGCAGCCGATAGGCCTGCTGTTCCAAATCCATGACGGTCATGCCTTTCATCCTGAACTGCCGGTTTGTCCACAACAACTGCGTATCCGACTGCAACGTATCTATGGAAAAGGAAAGTGCACATTTCAAATCACAATGTTCCTGTTTGAAATGCCCTTTGGCAGTCAAATGTTCCAACACACCCCTACCATAAAGCCGCTGCTCGTCATCAACATAGCAAACGGTCACATCGGATAGGGAAAGTGCAGCCAATGCCAGGGAAAGGCTGTTCTCTGACGTGTCATCCGAAGTGCGGAATATATCCCAATTACAGCGGTTCTTGGAATATCTTTCCAGATAAAGGGTCGCATGCGAAACACTGACCCGTTGCAGCTCAAAGGTGTTTTTCAGCAACTGCACGAGATTGAACTGTAGATAGAGGGTCTCCACCTCCAACAAATCCTCATCCGACTTTTTTGCCTTGACAGCAAATCCGTCCACTTTAAGCGAAACTTTTGGGAACTTGCGCCACAGGCTCAACGAAACCTGCTTGTGGCTCACCTCAGTGTCCACGGTCTTGTAGACCTGACGTAAAGCCGCATCCGCAACCTCATCCTCAAAAAAATAGGAAATGACAGCAGAAGAGATGAAAACAAACAGCACCAACAGCAGCAGAACCAACGCCAGCCTGCCGAACAGCCTTTTCAGCCAATGACCGTTACCCTCTTTTTTATTTTTCATTGTTGGGATAACGAAAAAAATTGACAAATCTTGTGTAAAAAAATAAAAAAAAGAGGGTCTCCCTTTCCGGTTCACCCCCTTTATCCAAAATATACCGCCATTCAGCCGTTATTTTTCATTTTCCGGTTTCAACGTGGTAACGGAATAATGGCTGAAATCAAAATATTTCTGGGCAAAAGCCTTTATTTCATCTGCAGTGATGGAATTGACCCACTCGTTGTACTTGGTGATCACATCGTCCCTGTCTTCGTTATAATAATAGGAACCATAAATTATGCTCATCCATGTGCGGTTTTCCTGCAACGCAGTCTCGCGGCTCTTGATCATCTGCTCCTTGGCCTTGGCCAGGGTTTCCGCATCCGGTCCTTTCTTGGTGTACATCTTCAAAACCTTCAAGGCTGCCTTTTCAACTTTGTCACTCTTTTTGGGATCACACTGGATTTGGAAGGTCCAACTTACCGAAGGGGTGGGTTCCAGGCTATAGTCCACGCCACCGTAGGGGCTGTAGGCATCCCCCATCTTCTCACGGATGATTTCCGTGGTGGATATTTGCACGCATTCACCCAACATGTCGGCCATGCGGCGGTTGCGCTGGGTCGCTTCAAAGCCTTCAGTCTCACCCACCATCACCACGATGGACATACGCTCTGTACCTTTCACAGCAACACCGTGGGTGATGCCGGGAGCCAGTCTGGGAGAAACATCCCTGTCTTTTTCATTTTTCTGCTCGCCTCCGCAGGGAAGATTGTTCAAATATTTGGCAATCAGTTTCACATCCTCATCAGCCACATTGCCGACAAAGAAGAAAATCTGGTTGGAGGCATCTTTGAACCTTTCACGGAACACCTCGTACATGCGGTTCAAATCCAGTTTGTCGAAATCCGCATCGGTGGGAATGCCGATAAAACGCTTGTAATTCGGATAGGCGGTCTTGATCATGACATTCTGCAGCTCCACCTGCGGATATGCGGCCAAAGCCCTGTACTGGGTACGCATGGCCTGCACATTCTTGTCAAATGACTCCTGATCCTTACGCGGTGCCTCGTAATAAAGATTGACTAACTGCAACACAGTCTCCAAATCCTTCGGTGAGCAGGAACCGGAGAAGCCCTGCATGGAGCTTCCGATAGTCGGGGAAATGCTGAGGGTCTTGCCTTTCAACTTCTTGTCCAACTGGGTGGCGGAGAATTCACCGATACCGGCATCATCAATGAAGGAGGCGGTCATATTCACTAAGAAAGACTCGTCGTCACTGTAGAGGGAGGAGCCGCCTCTGGCAAATGAGCTGATACGGATTTCATCCTCCTTGTAGTTGGTTTTCTTCACCACAAAGCGAATACCGTTGGGCAAAGTATATTCGGTGTAGTCCAGCGCACTGTTGACTTTGGTGACTTTCGGGGTCACATCGGCCAAAACCTTGTCGTACAATGGAGTTTCCTTGTAGTTATCAACCCAAGGCTCTGTTTTGATGTCCTTCAGTTCGTTGATCAGGGCCAACGCCTCTTTTTCCGTCAATATGCGCAAATCAGCACGTTCCGGAGCAGTCAGGTAGAAAATCATGTTCTCATCGGTGATCCAATCGGCCACCACCGCATTGACCTCCTCGAGGGTGATTTCGGGAACAAATTCCTTGGCGTAGCTGTTCTCGCGACGGATGCCCGGAATGCACTCGCCTTGCAGGAAGTTGCGGGTATATTCGTCGGCCAGGCTGGTGGAAGGCGTCTTGTCGGCCTCCTTGGCGGACTTGCGGTAGCTGTCAAGCAGCTCCTCTTTCTGACGGTCCAGCTCGGTCTGCAGGAATCCGTGCTGGTCGATGCGCTTCATTTCTGTCAGCAGCATGCGGACGGCCTCATCGATGCGGTTGTCCTTCGGATAGGCATACAGGTTGAAGGCGTCGCAATCCCTGCCGAGGAATCCGCCATAGTATCCGTAGGCGCTGATGACAGGAGCGGAAGCCTTCTCGCACAATTCGTTGAAACGGGAGGCAATCATTCCGTTGGCCAGCTGGCGCACCAGACTCTGGCGGTAGTCACCGATTGTGCCCTGCGGCGCTTTTTTGTGTTTCCACATCAGCTCCAGTGTGGTGGAGGGGGCCTCCTTGTCGGTGGCGATGGCCACTAACGGCTCCTTGTTGTCAGGAATGGGGAAATAGGTGCGCTCCTTGGGGTTGGTGGCAGGCTTGTAGCCGCCAAAATATTCTTTCACCTTGGCCTCCATCTGGTCCATATCAAAATCACCCACGATGATGACCGCTTGCAAATCAGTGCGGTACCAATCCTTGTAGAAACGGACTATCTCGTCGCGCTTGAAGTTCATGATGACCTCCTCGGTTCCGATAGGCAGCCGTTCGGCATATTTGGAGCCCTTCAGCATGATGGGCCACACAATCTTGCGCAGACGGTCGTTGGCTCCGAGGGAACCGCGCCACTCCTCATGGATCACGCCGCGTTCGGCCTCAATCTCCTTCTGGTCGAACAAAAGCTTGGAAGCCCATCCGTCCAGAATTTTCAGACCCATCTCTATCATTTCGGGCGTGTTGGGCATGTTTATGAAATAAACCGTCTCATCGAAACTGGTGTAGGCATTGACATGGCTGCCAAACGCCACACCGTTTTTCTGCAGTTCGGCAATCATGGAGTTGTGCGGATAATGCTCCGTTCCGTTGAAGGCCATGTGCTCGCAGAAGTGGGCCAGACCCTGCTGGGAGTCATCCTCCAGGATGGAGCCGGCGTTGGTCACCAGGCGGAACTGGATACGTCCCTCCGGTTTCTTGTTCACACGGAGATAATAGGTCATGCCGTTGTCCATGCGCACTTTCCGTACACTCTTGTCAATAGGCACGGTAGCGCTCAGATCGGACTTCTTTTGTTTTTTCTCACCGGTCATGCCGGGAATTTGTGCATACAGCGCACCCGTCACCACAAAAAGGCACAGCAGCGCAAGTGTCAAAAACTTTTTCATAAAATCTTCCTTTTAGTTATAATAATAAAACATTCATTTACAAAACAGGAGCAAGATGCTTCCAAGGGAAATTCCCTCTTGCAAAATTACTAACTTTACAGATATGAAACGCGTAGCACCCTGAAAAAATTACAGCCCGGATCATTTTTATGGCAAAAAAAGGCAGCTGTCACCGTAACTCAAAAAACGGAAATCATGTTCCAGCGCATATTGGTAAACCGTTTTCCATCTATCCCCGACAAAAGCTGACACCAGCAGCAGCAACGTGCTTTTCGGCTGATGGAAATTGGTGACCATGCCATTGACCAGATGATAGTGATAAGAGGGGGCGATCATCAGCTGGGTCTCCCCTTCCAAACAGATAAGATTCCGCCGGTCCATGAATTCCAACACGCATGAAAGGGCTTCTGTTGCAGATGGCAGCACGCCCTCCACCTGATAGGGGTACCATTGGTGTATGTGCATTCCATCCACCGGTTCATGCCGCAGCAGCTGCACCCCGAACCAATAGAGTGACTCAACCGTACGCACCGTGGTGGTACCCACCGCAATGAACGGTCGGCCAGCATGCCGCTGCAGATGCAACAGCTGTTCCTTAGTCAACAACAGCCGCTCAGTGTGCATTTCATGGCCACCTATCCGTTCCGATGATACAGGTTTGAAGGTTCCCGCACCCACATGCAGGGTGACAAACTCCGTCTCCACCCCCGCCTGACGTACATCAGCAAGAACCTTTTCGGTGAAATGCAGCCCTGCGGTAGGTGCCGCCACTGATCCGTTACAATGGGCATAGACCGTCTGATAGCGGACTTTGTCGCTCTCCTCCGCCTGACGGTGCAGATAAGGTGGCAACGGCATCTCTCCTGCCGCCTCCAAAATCTCAGCAAACGATACGCCGCCGTCCCATGTGAATCGGATGACCCAGGCACCGCTGATTGCCTGCAGACGCTCCGCCCGCAAAACCACTCTCCGACCTCCTGTCTGCAATTCCCGCTGCAAAAAAGGGGCCTTCCAACGCCGGTTGTTGCCAACCAAACATTTCCAGCAGACTGAGACCCGCTCCTCAAATGCGGAGGACAAGGCCTCCTGCCAAGGCTCCAGACAGAAAATCTCCACCTTGGAACCGCTCTCCTTCTGGAAATGCATCCGCGCCTGAATCACTCTGGTGTCATTGAACACCAGCAATGACCCTGCGGGAAGATACTGTGCAATGTCCGAAAACTGTGCCTCGGAAATGCTGCCGTTGCGGCAAACCAACAGTTTGGAGGCGTCACGCCGTGCCAACGGAAATTTGGCAATCCGACTGTCAGGTAGCGAATAATCGTAATCCGCTATGCTAATATTCTGTATCGCTGCTATATCCATGACTAAAACATCATATCCTCATTAAGCAGGGCTGCGGTGTCGCTCGCAGAGAGACGGCGCATGCAGCGGAAATGCCCCAACGGGCAACGGTTGTACCCTAACTTGGAACAGGGGCGGCACCACAAATTCCTATTCTCCACAATATGTACATTTTCCTCATGCCCCGGCTGATACGGATACATGCCGAACGCAGGCACAGTATTGCCCCAAAGTGAAACCACCCTTTTATGGAAGGCACAGGCAATGTGCATGAGTCCGGTGTCACCCGTAAGCACCGTTTCGGCACGGGAAAGGCATGCGGCGGAGAGACTCAGCGGAAGTTTCCCGCACAAATTCACCGCTTCCGGATGCCTTTGGCACAGTTTCTTCACCAAAAGCGCATCGCGGCTGTCTCCCAAAAACACCATGGGATGAGCAGTCATCCGCATGATTTCCTGTATTTTGTCTACTGGTATCTGTTTGGTCGCATGCTGGCTTCCCACCGCCACCGCCACATAATGCGGTGGCAAATTCAACTGTTCCAATGCTTTGTAATCTTCATCCGACAAAAAGAAATCCAAACCCTTGCCATCATTTTTAACGGACAAAAAACGTACCGCCTCAAAATAGCGGTCCACAACATGCTTCCGGGGAAGCAGATCCAACTTGAACAGCACAAGAAGCATTTTCCGAAAATTGAGTTTCGGAAAACTGTGGTAATCCTTCCCCAGGGAATGCACCAACCGGCGTGACAGACGGCTCTTCTGCAAATCAATCACACAGTCAAACTGTTCCGCACGCAATTCGTTCACCAACGTTTTCTCTTCGGGACGGAACAGGTGAATGCGGGAAAGATAGGGGTTTTTTTCCACGACCGGCAGCATCGGCTCCTTACAAAGAAAATGCAGCTCAGCACCCGCCAACTGCTGCTTAAGGCAGCGCACGACCGGTGAGGTCAGTACAATGTCACCAATGCTACTCAAACGAATGACCAGTATTTTCACTAATGCTTCTGTTTATTCCGATAAACCGCATCCTTAGGTTCGTTAAACACATAAATCATGCGGAGTGTCAGCACATTGTTGTATTGTTTCCGGACATATGGATCCACCGGCATCCCATCCCTAAAGTAAAAAGTGCGGGTCCGGACTGGAAACATGGAATACTCATACCGAAAATTTAATTTCAACTGCCTGTAGATGCGGAAGCGCACATCCAGCATCACGGAGAGTTCCTGCAAATCATAGGTACCGGAGGAAAGTGAGGTGGTCGTCCGATAGCCGTTCTCAACCTCCTGTACGCCGAAAAGCCGGTTATAGGCAACACCCACTCCGAAGGTCCACCCTGTATGCATGTCCAGATAATGCAGCATGACAGGAATGGAGACATAATTCAAGCGCAAGTCATATTTGCAGACAGAATCGAAAAAAAATTCAGTCCTACTGCTATCCGAATAGGTTAAACCTGTGTTGTTGCGCTGGTGTGATCCTTTCTGGTTAAAAAGCATCTCCATACTTACCGCCCAAACCTTGTCATCGCTTTTACGGTTGAACTGAAAAGGAAGCATCACCCCCATACCCAGATTGCCGCCTAATTTCTTGTAACCTGCCACCATGTCTCCCTCAACCTGTGTGGCATTGAATCCGGCAATAAGTTCCCCTTTGAAACGCTGCGCCTGCAACACCGGCAGCCACAACAAAAGGCATCCTGCCAAAAGCACTGTTTTACCACTTTTATTCACCTTCATTTTTTTTCTATTAAGGTAGTTTTATTTTCTGTCCCAAACTCAAAATGCCATTTTCCTTGATATGGTTGATTTCACACAGTTTCGCCACCGTTGTATGGTATTTCCGGGCAATGGCATACAAAGTGTCACCGGAACGGACGGTATGATAGGATGGCTTGGAAGCCTGTTTTGAAGAGGTCGCAGGCTTGAGCTTGGCCTGCAGAGTGTCCGTTACGCCTTTCTCAACCACCCTGCTGACTGCGGTGTCCACCACCGGCAGGGAATCATCAGGGGTGCAGAGGCTGTCCGTCCATATCACCTCTTTCCGCTGCGGCTGTTTCTGCTTGGCCCTATAGCCCGCCATAGTGTAAAATTTGCCACGGTCCACCACCAGGGTGTCGGTGAGCAAACTGCCCGTGTTGAAATCTATCAGTAATGCAGGATTGAAGGATTCGTATTGGAATCGCGTTTCAAAATGAAGATGTTCCGTGGAAGCCCGTCCGGTACGTCCAGCCAGTCCCACAAGGTCGCCCGCCTTCACCTTTTGGTTGGTCCGCACCTTGATGGCGGAAAGGTGTGCGTAAAAAGTCTCTATCCCATTCGGATGGCGTATCACCACAATCCCCCCGTAGCCGTAATAGCCTTTTTTTGCCATACGCACCACACCGTCCCAGGCGGCGCGGATGGTATCTCCCAACTGTTGCTTGTAATCAGTGCCGGTGTGCATGCGTCCGCCGCGCGGTCCATAAGGTGAGATGACTTTCCCTCCTATGGCAGGAAAACGGAAGTGGGCGGAATCCAATGGCAGAATAAAGGTTCTTGTCTTGTCAAAACAATAGGTGGAACGGGTGTTCTCCGTATTCCAATCCGTACCGTAATAAAGTCTCGCCGGAATATCCTTTTTCTCCAGAAACAGGGGGAGCGAGGCCAAAGAATCTTTCCGCAAACTGTCCTGCACCGCAGCTTCCCGCAAACGCACCTCATCCGGCTTCTGCAACGAGTCCGCCGGAACCTGTGCATGCAGCAGGGAAGCCGACAGAAGCAACAGCAATGTCAGTCTTCGTTCTTTTTGCATATCGGATTATTTTTTTTATATGTAATGGCATAGCGCACACACAACAGTGCTGCAGCCGCCGTAACCAAAGCTCCCAAACCGTATGCAACCGGAGCATTCAGATGAAGTCCCTCCTTGGCAATCAGGATGTATGAGGCACAGACCATGGTCATGAACAGCGCAGGAAGGAATGTCACCAACCAGCACTTGCCCCTTTGGATCAGGTATACGGTGACGGCATATAGCGTAACCATCGCCAGCAGCTGGTTGGCCCATGCGAAATAACGCCAGATAGTCTGAAAGCCGTTGGCATCGGCAAAGGTGTACACCAGTATGGAACCGGCCAAAAGGAAAACTGGCAATGCCACCAGGAAACGCTTCCATATCGGTTTCTGGTCAATTTTAAAGATGTCGGCTACAATCAGCCGCGCTGAACGCAGTGCAGTGTCACCCGAAGTGATGGCTGCGGCTATGACACCAAGCACGGTAATTACCGCCAGAACCGGCGTGAACCATTCCCTGGCAATCACACCGACCATTGCATCGCCACCCTGTCCGGCGCAGAGTTCGGGCTTGTCATGGAAGAAATAGGTGGCCGCAGCAGCCCAAATAAGAGCCACCACCCCTTCAGCAATCATCGCGCCGTAGAAAATCGGACGTGCCTGTTTTTCACTCACCATGCAGCGTGCCATCAGCGGTGACTGTGTGGCGTGAAAGCCGGAAATTGCACCGCATGCGATACTGACGAACATCATCGGGAAAATTGGGTTATTGGCAGCATTGGGATGGCGGTTATCAAGCCCCTCCCACACCTCGGTAAGATGCACTTCCGGACGGAAAAAGAAGGCGCACATCACAAACACTGCCATCAGCAGTAGCAATATTCCAAAAATGGGATAAATGCGTCCTATAAGTTTGTCAATCGGGAGCATGGTGGCCAGCATGTAATATACGAAAATGATTACCGGCCAAATCCATATCTGCCAGTCCGGTGTGAAATTGGTTATCAGTAGCTGTGAAGGTGTCTTTACGAACACAGCCCCCACTAAAATCATCAGTATCACTGTAAAATAGCGCATAAACTGCTTGGCTCCGTTGCCAAGGTACCTGCCATGGATTTCGGGCAGGGAACATCCTTTATTGCGCAATGACACATATCCTGAGATGAAATCGTGCACCGCACCTGCAAAAATGCAGCCAAACACAATCCACAGGAAAGAGGCTGTGCCGAACTGCGCCCCCATGATGGCACCGACAATCGGCCCCACACCTGCAATGTTCAGAAACTGTATCAAAAAAATGCGCCACGGCTTCATCGGGACATAATCCACACCGTCCGCCATGGTGGTCGCCGGGGTAGGCCGTTCCGGATTAACCTCCACCATCCTTTCCATCAGTCGCCCATATAACAGGTAACCAAAAACTAAAAGCAGTAATGAAATGACAAATGTAATCATGGTTTTTAAGCTATTTTCTGACAAACACCCGTTTCACACGTTGTGAAATGCCTGTCAATATTTCATATTCCGTACAATGAGCCTGTTTTGCCAGCTGCACAATCGTCGGCGATTCTCCGAACACCGTCACCGTATCCCCCTCTTTCACAGGAATACCAGTCACATCCAACATGCACATATCCATGCAGACCAGTCCCACAATAGGAGCCAGATGACCGTTCACCACCATCTGTCCTGCCCCATTGCTCAACACACGGGGCAAACCGTCGGCATAACCGATAGGCACCG
>CAJOQK010000166.1 GCA_905236885.1 uncultured Bacteroidales bacterium | reverse complement strand
TGATTGAGATGCGTTTACTTTTCATGTTTAATTGATTTTTAGTTTTTTGACTTATTTTATGACTGATATTAAACTTTTTTGTCATCTTTATTATAGGGGGATATTTTCCGTCGCCCTTCCCGACCTTGCGAAGCCCGTTAAACAAAATCCGAAAAAACAACTTTGCAAAAGTACTTATTAATTCAATAGGCCAACCTGTTTTTATTATAGAGGACTTTATTGTTTGACAAATGGTTTTACCACCAAGCCGTGTCCGGTATAAATGCAACTTTAGTTAAACATTAGAGTCCCCTTATTTTTTACCAGCATAAATCCGGCAGCAGATAGTTCTTCACATAATCCTCCACCCCCTCTTCCAGGGAATAGAACGGCTCCTCATAGCCGGCGCGGTGCAGCTTGCCCATGTCCGCCTCGGTAAAATATTGGTACTTATCCCTGATATCCAATGGAGTGTCAATAAATTCAATGTTCGTCTCCCTGCCCATGGCCGCAAATGTGGCCGATGCCAAATCGTAGAAGGAGCGTGCATGGCCGGTTCCCAGATTATAAAGCCCCGAGGCGGGTTGGTTACGCATCAGAAAATGGATCACCTTGACCAGATCCTTCACATAAACAAAATCGCGGGACTGCTGTCCGTCCTGAAAATCGGGACGATGGGACCGGAAAAGTTTCACCTTTCCTGTCTGCTGAATCTGATGGAAAGCATGGAAAATCACCGAAGCCATACGTCCTTTATGATATTCGTTCGGACCATACACGTTAAAGAATTTCAATCCTGCCCAGAAAGGAGGCTCATGCTCCTCCTCCACTTGCTCCAAGGCCCATTTGTCAAATTCATTTTTTGAAACTCCATACGGGTTCAACGGCTGCAGTTTTTCCACTATCGAGTGGCTGTCGGAATAGCCAAATTCCCCAGAACCATAAGTTGCTGCTGAAGAGGCATATACCAAAGGAATCCCATACATGGAGCAGGCCGTCCAGACCTCCTTGGTGTAATTGAGGTTCAGCTCCTGAAAAATCTCCCAACGGGTTTCCGTGGTGTCGGTGCGGGCTCCCAAATGGATAATCAGGCCGACTTGGGAGGCGTTTTGTTCCAGCCAGGAGAAAAACTCAGTGCGGTTCACCTTGTGCAGGTAAGATTTCTGTTCTGTGTTCCTTGCCTTTTCTGTTTTGGAAAAATCATCTACGGCTACTAGTGAGGAATAACCCGCCTCATGCAAATACTGCAGCATGCAGCTTCCAATGAATCCGGCGGCACCGGTGACAACTATATCGTCCATCGTTTTTTATTTGTTCGTTTCAAGATTTCCAGCCTAATTGGCCCCTCCATGACAATTCTTGTATTTTTTACCGCTGCCACAGGGACAGGGATCGTTTCTGCCAACTTTCTTCTCCACCCTGATGGGCTGGGTTATTTCCCTTTGCTGGGGTGCGTTGGTCCGCTGCTGTCCGACCTCCTCGCGCCCCTCCCTCAAACGGCTGTTCTGGCGTTCGGGGGCGTTGGCGGAACGCATCTGCTGCGGCTCCCGGATAGGAATCTGTCCGTTGCACAGGAAACTGACCACCTCGCTGTAAATATCTGTCAGCATATTTGAATACAGGTCATAAGACTCAAATTTGTAAATCAAAAGAGGATCCTTCTGCTCATAGGAGGCATTCTGCACCGACTGTTTCAGGTCGTCCATCGCACGCAAATGCTCCTTCCAAGCCTCATCGATAACCGCCAGCACCAGACATTTTTCAATTGACAAAGCCACCTCACGTGCACCATTATCAATGCAACGCTTCATGGGGGCAATGATATTCAAGGTTTTCTTACCGTCAGTAATTGGAATGGCAATGTTCTCAAAACGGTTGCCCTCACGTTCGTAGACTGACTGGATGATGGGCAGCACGCTCTCCGATATCTTCAGGATTCTCTTTTTATATTTTTCGTAGGAACTGTTGTTCAATGCGGTGATGATTCCCGCAGGTTTTTCCTGGAAGAATGTTTTGGCATCCACCGGACTTTCACAACCCATAATGGAGACACAGGCACGTTCAAAGCTTTCATAATCCTTGTTCTCCTGATAGGAGGTTGTGATAAAATCGCTCATGCTCCGGAACATTTCGGCAATGTCCACCGCCAGCTTGTCCCCGTAGAGGGCGTTTCTGCGCTTTTTGTAGATGCTCTCACGCTGCTTGCTCATCACATCGTCATACTCAAGCAGACGCTTGCGGATGCCGAAGTTGTTCTCCTCCACCTTTTTCTGCGCACGTTCGATAGATTTGGAAATCATGCGGTGCTGGATTACCTCACCCTCCTTGAAACCAAGGCTGTCCATCACCTTGGCAATCCGTTCGGAACCGAACAGACGCATAAGGTCATCTTCCAAAGAGACATAGAACTGGGATGAACCCGGATCTCCCTGACGTCCGGCACGACCGCGCAGCTGGCGGTCAACACGGCGGGAATCATGTCGTTCCGTACCTACAATGGCCAAACCGCCCAACTCCTTAACCTCCTGCGAGATTTTGATATCCGTTCCACGACCGGCCATATTGGTGGCGATGGTCACCGTTCCCAAACGGCCCGCCTCGGCCACAATGTCAGCCTCTTTTTTGTGCAATTTGGCGTTCAACACATTATGTTTGATGCGACGACGGTCCAAAATGGTGGAGAGCAGCTCGGATGTTTCCACCGAAGTGGTACCAACCAGCACCGGACGGCCCTGCTCATGCAACGCGATGATTTCATCCACCACGGCAGCGTATTTTTCACGTTTTGTTCTGTAAATCAAATCATCCCTATCTTCACGAATGACCGGCTTGTTGGTGGGGATGGTCACCACATCCAGTTTGTAGATGTTCCAGAACTCACCCGCCTCCGTTTCAGCGGTACCGGTCATACCGGCAAGTTTGCGGTACATTCGGAAATAGTTCTGCAGCGTGATGGTGGCGTAGGTCTGCGTGGCCGCCTCCACCTTCACATTCTCCTTGGCCTCAATGGCCTGGTGCAGCCCGTCGCTGTAGCGGCGCCCCTCCATCACACGACCGGTCTGCTCGTCAACAATCTTCACCTTGTTGTCAGGCGTGATGATGTACTCCACATCCTTTTCAAACATGGTGTAGGCCTTCATCAGCTGCTGGATGGTGTGAATCCGCTCGGAAGCCTCCGAGAACTCGCGATAAAGCTCATTCTTTTTTTCAAGCATCTCCTCCGGTGTCAGCTGCTGATGCTCCAACTCGGCAATCTCGCTGCCCATGTCCGGAATGATGAAGAATTTGGGGTCATTGGTGTCCTTGGCCACCAAGTCAATACCTTTGTCCTTGATGTCCACGGAATTCAGCTTCTCTTCAATCACAAAATAGAGCTCGTCGTCAATGATGGGCATGTTCTTGTTCTGCTCCGCCATGTAGAAATTCTCCGTCTTCTGCAACAGCTGCTTCATGCCCTGCTCGCTCAACAGCTTGATCAGCGCCTTGTTCTTGGGCAGTCCGCGATGGGCGCGCAACAGCAGCTTGCCGGCCTCCTCCTCGTTTTTGGGATTGGACTTGTCGGCAATCAGACGGCGCACGTCGGAAAGCAGCATGTTCACCAGCTGCCGCTGGGCGTTGTAAAGTTTCTCGACAATCGGCTTATATTTGTCAAAATCCTGATTCTCACCTTTGGGCGTGGGACCTGAAATGATCAACGGGGTCCGCGCATCGTCAATCAGCACGGAGTCAACCTCGTCCACAATGGCGTAATTGTGCCTGCGCTGCACCAGCTCCGAAACGCTGCGCGCCATGTTGTCACGCAGGTAGTCAAAACCGAACTCATTGTTGGTGCCGAAGGTGATGTCGGCCAAATAGGCCTGACGACGCTCCTCCGAATTGGGTTCGTGCTTGTCGATACAGTCCACCGACAAACCGTGGAACAGATACAGCATGCCCATCCACTCGGAGTCACGCTTGGCCAGATAGTCGTTCACGGTCACCACATGCACACCCTCGCCGGTCAGTGCATTCAGATAAACCGGCAGCGTGGCCACCAAGGTTTTACCCTCACCGGTCGCCATCTCCGCAATCTTGCCCTGATGCAGCACCGTACCGCCAATCAGCTGAACATCGTAATGGCACATGTCCCAAGTGATTTCGTTTCCTCCTGCCATCCAATGGTTCTGGTACACAGCCTGGTCACCCTCAATCGTAACACTGTCGAATTTTGCCGACAGGTCACGGTCAAAATCGTTTGCAGTCACCCGAATCTCAGCATTTTCCTTAAAACGCTTGGCAGTCTCCTTCATGACGGCAAAAGCCTCAGGAAGCAACTCATTCAGAACATCTTCCGACATCTGATAAATGGAATCCTCCTTCTTCTCAATGCGCTCGTACAGTTTCTGTTTCTCTTCAACCGGCATATCATATTCCGCCTCCAGACGATCGTTCATGGCTTGGATTTCAGCCTTTTCCTCCCGGATGACCTCCTGTATCCTCTCTTTAAACTCCATTGTTTTGGCACGCAACTCATCGTTGGAAAGCTGGGAAATGCGGCTGTATGCCGCCCCTATCTCCTCCAAAATAGGCCTGAGTTCCTTCATATCCTTATCGGACTTCGTACCGAAAAGTTTCTTTAAAATATTCATTCTTATTTAATTTTCAACTAATTGCAAACTAATTGTCTATATTTCTGCAAATTTGCAAATTTACATCAAATACTCATACGGATTCCAACCGTAATGGGAAATATTTTTGCAAGTTTTCACATAGATTTGATTTTTCGGGCAATCTTGGCGCAGACTCCCGGCAAAAACTGCTTGACCCGCGCCATGAGCAGCTCGGTGCTGCCGACACGCACCTCACGTTTTTTCCGTGCAATGGCATTGGTGATGATGCGGCCCGCATTCTCCGGCGTGATGCCTTTGGCCTGCCCCGCATCCATCTTGCCATGCAACTGTCCGTCCTTTTCCAAAGCGTAGAAGGAGATGCGGGTCTGCACCCTTCCCGGACATACAATGGTCACCCGGATGTTTTGGGCATAGGTTTCGGCCTGTACCGTCTCAAAAAAACCGTAGAGCGCATGTTTGGCGGAACTGTAGGCGCAGCGGAGCGGAAAGCCGAACAGCCCGGCAATGCTGGTGGTGACGGCAAGCTGGCCGCCTCCTTGGGCAATCATTTTGGGCAGCAACGCCTTGGTAAGTATGACCGGAGCGAAATAGTCCACCTCCATCACCCTGCGGATGACCTTCATCTCCGTTTCCACGGTGGTTCCCCGCTGGCTAATGCCTGCGTTATTGTACATTATGTCCACGCGGCCATGGCACTGCCAAGCTTTTTCCGCCAAATCCGGCAACTCCTCCGTCCGCGAAAGGTCAAACGGCAGCGCGGTGGCCTGCGGCGCACCCAAAGCCCTGCACTTTTCCGCCACTTTTTCCAGCAAATCCGCTTCCAAAGCGGTCAGTATAAGCGTTGCGCCTTCCGCCGCCATACAGTAGGCCGTCGCCTCCCCAATGCCAGACGAAGCTCCTGTAATCCAAACAATTTTGTTTTCAAATCTCTTTTTCATATCCTGAGTTGGCCTCTCCTTTGAGGCAATTACACAAAAAAAATATAACGATGAAAGGAACATTTTTATTATAGGGGACTTATAAAAAAAATGACGCCGGAAAAAATAATCCGGAATTTTCCACGTTATTTCAATATGACAAAAAGTATCTGCAAACCATCCGTCACCAATGGGGAGATTTGGCGCATAGCCGTGCCCATCATGCTGGGGAACCTGGCGCAAACCATCATAACCTTCACCGACACGGCCTTTTTAGGACATGTTGGCACCATTGCCCTCAGCGCATCAATGATGGCCGGACTCTATTATTTTGTATACACCACCCTGGCAATGGGTTTTGCCGTCGGCATCCAGATTTTTGTCGCACGCAGGTATGGGGAATCCCGATTTGACCAGATTGGGGTTGTCTTCTCCCACGGCGTATGGTTTGTCATCGGGTTGGGGATACTGCTGTTCTGTCTGCTCTTCTTTTGCAGCGGACTTTTGATGCCGCATATCATCGAATCGGAACAAATTCTTCCTGCGGCGATGGAATACCTCAGTGTCAGGCAATTCGGCATATTTTTCGTGACATTCAACTTTCTGTTCCGCTCTTTTTACATCGGCATTTCCCAAACTCGTGCCATCACCTATTCCACCCTGATGATGGCCATTGTCAACATACTGCTGGATTATGGGCTCATTTTTGGAAATTTAGGCTTACCCTGCATGGGTGTAAGAGGTGCGGCCATGGCCTCCCTGCTGGCCGAGGCTTCCGCCTTCAGCTTTTTCTGGATCTACACTTTCATCACGGTTCCAAAAAACTATGCCCTGTTCCACCGGCACCCGTTACAACCGGAACTTTTGGGCAGCATCCTGAAAGTCGCATTCCCCAGCATGCTGCAACGGCTCTTTTCCTTCGGCAGCTGGTTCGTGTTTTTTGTTTTGATTGAAAAAATGGGGGAAACAGCCATCGGCGTGTCATCGCTGGTACGTAGCGTATACATGGTGCTGATTATACCCGGATTCGCCTTCGCCGCAACCGCCAACACATTGACAAGCAGAACTATTGGGGAAGGAAAAAGCGACCAAGTGGAAATATTGTTGTGGAAAATCAGCAAAAACAGCCTGTTAAGCGCCTTGCCGCTAGTGCTGGCGATAGCAGTCATCCCTCTTCAAATATCCAAGATATTCACCTCTGACCTTTTTTTGGCACAAGCTTCAGTCCCGGTCATATATGTGGTTGGCATCGCCACCATAATTTCCGCTGTTGCCATGATTTTTTTCGAGGCGGTTTCCGGAACAGGGAACACGCTGGCCGCCATGACTTTAGAATTTGGAGTACTCTGTATCTATATCGCATTCACCTACATCACCTCAAAACTGCTCACCATCCAATGGGTCTGGACAGCAGAATGGCTCTACAACCTGCTGATGGGAACCATAGCCTACGTTTATATCCGCAAGGCAGACTGGCGGCGGAAAAAGCTGCTGTAGGTTTTTGAATGCAACTTGACAATTGCAAATTTAAATTGACAAATAATGAAAAGATTTCTCATCACCATCATGTTGGCAGGCTGCTGCCTGAACATCTTCTCCCAGGAGGTTTGCTGGGTATTTTTCACCGACAAGGCCAACACCACGTTTGACCCTTACAG
>CAJOQK010000165.1 GCA_905236885.1 uncultured Bacteroidales bacterium | reverse complement strand
CGCCCAGGCACCCCGTGCGCAAGAGCATGGAAGAATTCGCCAGCGAAGTGTAAACTGGCTGCTTTTCTGAGAAAATATAAAAATTGCCTATTTTAGGTTGCCTATTTTAGGTAATTTTTATATATTGGAGAAAAAGGGGGCTCCTATGCTCGAAAATCCATTTCTCACCAAGGGCTACGAATCTGCTGAATACTTCTGTGACCGCGATGACGAAACCGCGGCGCTGATTTCGAACATCAAAAACGGTCGCGACACGACTCTTGTTTCTCCTCGCAAGTTCGGGAAGACCGGCCTCATTTTGCACACATTCGAGGCAATAAAGAAAAAACGCCTAAAATTTGACACCCTTTACGTAGATATTTACGCGACATTGTCGCTGGGTGACTTTACCAAAACCCTTGCCGAGGCTATCATGCAGGCTTTTCCTGAACGAACATCCATCGGCAAAGCCTTTCTAACATTTCTTAAGGCGCTCCGGCCAACACTCACTTACGATTCTATGAATGGATCTCCCCAGCTTCAATTCAATTATGGATCCGTTGCAGAAAAAGAATATACGCTCAAAAGCCTGTTCGATTTCCTGAATACACGCGGTAGGGGTGTTGTACTTGCGCTCGACGAATTTCAGCAGATAACTGAGTATCCCGAAAAGAACGTGGAGGCGTTGCTGCGAACCTATGTGCAGTCCATGCGTAACATCCGTTTTATTTTCTGCGGTAGCAAAAAGCGCCTGATGGCAGAAATGTTCACTAGTGCTGGGCGTCCCTTCTTCTCAAGCACAAGTATGCTTACGCTGGGGAAAATCGATGGCTCCAAATATGCGAATTTTATTGTAAGGCACTTCAAGGAAGCGGGACGCTCCATAGATGACGAGTCTCTTGCTTGGATTTTGCACTGGACTCGTCGTCATACATTTTATACCCAGACGCTGTGTAACGAGGTCTTCTCGCGTGGAACAAACGTTACAATCCCTACCGTCAAGGCGGCTGCACAATACATCCTTGACCGCGAATCAAATTATTTTTTGCAGTATCGTGAACTCTTGACAAGGCAGCAATGGTTGTTGCTTGTGGCGGTTGCTAAGGAAGGCAAGGTGAGTAAATTGGCCTCGGCGAAGTTCTTGCAACAGTATGGGATTGGGAGCATTACTAACGCCCGCCGCGCGGCTCAGTCATTGGTCGAAAAGGAGCTTCTCTTGACCACGGAAACCAAGGATAAGACGGAATACCAGGTATATGACGTGTTCCTTTCGCATTGGTTGAAACGCGAGTTTTGAAAAATTACCTATTTTAGGTTGCCTATTTTAGGCAATTTTTAGAAAAGTGGTTCAATTACTAAGATGTGGGCCGTCGCAGACGAAATTTTGCCCCAGTCTGGCTAGTTTTTGTCAATTCCATGTTGGAATATTCCCCGTACGTTCTTTTTTGTTTGCGTAATATATATTTTGTTGAAAAAGGATTTGCAAATATGAAATATTGCTTAAGATGTGCAAGAGAAATCGAGGAAGGGCATTCTTTTTGCCCTTATTGCGGAACGTCTCAGAAAGAAATAAAGAAAAATGAATTAGAACATATATCTAGCGAAAAACCGTCAAAAATTCCGGTTATCCTTGGGATAATAGTTATAATGGCCGTTGTCCTTATCATCGCAGCATTTGTCGAAAGAGCGAATACTATTGAATCTAATAATTCTTATAAAACAGTTGCGACTCCTACGCGGGATAACTCTTTTTCTGCTCCGGTAATCGCTGTTTCAGCAAGGCAAATTTTGAGCGATTTCGACAATAATGAAATCCGTGCAGGAGATCAATATAATGGCAAACGCGTTAGGATATCTGGTTGTGCTGCTGGGATTGATAATATGATGGGAGTACTCTCAATTAACATAAATTCATGTGGGGGTGATTTTGATATTGATTATGTACGTGCGCAATTTCCTAATAGTGCAAAAGAAAAATTATCCCGATTAAATAAAGGACAAAAAATTGTTGTTGAGTGTACAATTGACGATGGTGGTGATATCATGGGTGTTGCCGCATCTAATTGTATATTGAAATAGGAGGATAAAATGGAAAATGAAGATCTTGAGTATGTCGGATTCTGGGCAAGGGTGGTAGCAACGATTGTTGATTCTCTGTTGCTCATTATTGTTACGTTTCCTTTTCTACTTATTTTTTATGGGTTAGATTATCTGGATAGCGAAGGGCTTGTTGTTGGTCCAGTAGATTTTCTTTTGTCTTATGTTTTTCCGATAGTTGCTACGCTTGCTTTCTGGTTTTGGAAACAGGCAACTCCTGGAAAAATGGCTTTATCTGCAAAAATTGTTGATGCAAGAACCGGTAAAGAACCGTCAGCAGGGCAATATATTGGTCGTTATTTTGCATATATTTTGTCTGCTCTACCTTTATGTCTTGGATTTTTATGGATTGCTTTTGACCCCAAAAAACAGGGCTGGCATGATAAACTTGCAGGAACTGTTGTGATAAGGCCGAAGAATCATACAGAAACAGTAAAATTTGAAAAGGATTAAGTGAAATGGGTAAGAAATTCCGGACACATGTTCAAGGTGAATCCCTTCAGAAGAAAATAGATGCAGATTTTGAAAAATATTATAGTCTTTGGGCTCTTTTTATTGCTTTTCTTTTATTGACTATTTATGTATGGCTGTTTTATTTTAAGGTCTTTGATATTACGTTAAGTCTTGCCATTACATTTACAATACTAACAGGTGTAATATTTATTTACGGATTCAGGAAAAGCTGTAGGTTGATAAAGCATATTCGCAACTGCTATAAGGGAATGGAGGGTGAAAGACTCGTTGGTGAAATGTTAAACAAATTAAGCAATGATTCGGTTAGAGTCTTTCACGATGTTTGTGGGAGTGAATTTAATGTTGATCATTTAATTGTCAGTACGCGCGGTATTTTTACGATAGAAACAAAACACTATGATCGCAAGAAGGGGTATAACTTTTTATTTCAGGACGGAAAACTTCTATTTAATGGTCGCCAATGCAGAACGCTGCTGAATCAAATGGATGGTGAGGCTAGTTTTATCCGTGAGAAGTTAGATGAACTCTGCGGACGGGTTTACCCGATTCAAAAGGTTGCTATTATCATTGGTGCATATATTGATAATCCGCAAAGTGATTTTTCTAATTATTGGATTCTAAATGAAAACAGTTTCCCGAAATTTTTTAATAATTCTAAAGAAGTTCTCTCTATTGATGAAGTTCGCTTGATTTCTACGCAATTGACAGAATGGCTAAAGGTTTCTGTTGATTAGGACCTTCTCATGCAACCCAACTCCAACAACATCGTGATCCTGCGGGCGGAAGAGGAATGGCAGCGCGCAGGGGCGTATTCTGTCCGCATACAGGGCATGAACCGGCAGCACCATATTTCGCTGCGGGAGGAATTTGACGAGCACGATGGCGACGGCACGAAGTATATCGTGCTGCTCGATGCCGGGTACCCGGTGGCGACGTGCAGGTTCTTTGAGACTTCTCACGGGCATGTGACGCTCGGGCGGGTGGTCGTTCTGTCGGAATACCGCGGGCGCAAGCTGGGCGTGATGGATGCAAGCATCGTGACCACCTCGATGATG
>CAJOQK010000164.1 GCA_905236885.1 uncultured Bacteroidales bacterium | reverse complement strand
CTCGATGTCGTGGTCCAGACCGACGGAGAAGCGGATAAGCCCTTCGCTCATGCCCATCTCCTTCTGGATCTCCTCCGGCACCTCGGAAGAGGTGGACTTTCCGGAATTGCTGAACAGGGTCTTGAAGTAGCCCAAACTCACCGCAAGGTAGCCCACGCCCTTCTCCTGCATGATTTCCATGATGCGGCTGGCTGCATCGGCGGTACCCATGTCGATTGATATCATGCCGCCGTAACCGTAGCCCTTGTTGCACATTTCATTGAACAGGGCGTAGTCGGGATGCTCCGGCAGACCAGGGTAGTTGTACTTGAAGCCGACCTCTTTGAAGCGTTTGGCAAGGTACATGGCGTTTTCGCCGTGCTTCTGCATACGGATGTGCAGGGTGTGGAGGTTCTTCAGTATGCTGGAGGAGCGCATCGGGTCCAAAACAGGTCCCAGCAGCATGGCGGTTCCGTCGTTCACGTCAATCAGGGAGTTGATGTATTCCGCTGAGCCGCAGATTGCACCGGCCACGCAGTCGTTCTTTCCGTTGACAAATTTGGTCATGCTGTAGATCACCACGTCGGCTCCCAGTTGGTAGGGGGAGAAAATCATCGGGGTGAAGGTGTTGTCCACCAATAATTTGGCGCCTGCTGCATGGGCGATTTTGCTCAGCTCCGGAATGTTGGCGATGCGCAGCAGCGGGTTGTTCATGGTTTCAGTGTACAAAACCTTGGTGTTGGGACGGATGGCCTTTTTCACAGCCTCCAGGTCCTGCATGTTCACAAAGGTGCAGTCCACGTTGAACTTTTTCAGGTAGTTGTTCAAAAAGGCGAAGGTTCCGCCATAGGTGGTCATGCTGGAGACGATGTGGTCTCCGCTCTTCACCTCATGCAGCAGGGCGCAGGTGATGGCGGCCATGCCGGAACCGGTGCACCATGCGGCCTCAGTACCTTCCATTGCGGCCAAGGCCTGGCAAAGGGCGAGGTTGCTGGGGTTCCAGTGGCGGGAATAGAGGAAGTAGCCTTCCGTTTCACCATGGAAAGTGTCGGTCATCAGGTGAGCCTTCGGAAAGGTGAAGGTCGCGCTGTCGCTGATGGCGGGGTTCACACCACGGCAGGCGTCCCTGCCGTCTAAACGCTGGATGTTTGTTGCGGGATCAAAATTCTTCATATCTTGAAATTTTAAATTTTATTATTTAAATGTATATTTACAAATTATCTGCCGTAAAAACCGGTCATCGGCAAATTAACGTAAGATTTCTGGAATTAGTATTTTCTTTTTGATTATTTTTGCAGCATCAAAAAAAAAGATTATGGACATAGGGAAAATTGCGAAAGAACACCCCAATTGGGCGGATGTTGTCAAAGGAGTGCTGTTTTCTATAGCTATTATTTTGTTGATAATGTTTTCTTTGAGATTATTCACCCGCCACGGGGACGAATATGTTGTGCCGGATTTGACGGGCAGGTCCGCAGCGGAAATGGAGCAATATGTCCAGGACAGCAACACCCATCGTTTCAAATTTGTGGTGATAGATTCAATTTTTGTGCCAGAGACCAAAGGGGGTGTTGTTATGAGCCAGGATCCCGCCGCCGGTCAGCTGGTGAAAAAGGGACGCAAAATATATCTTTCGGTTTCCACCATGAATCCTCCCAAGGTGGAGATGCCCAATTTGATTGACCTTTCGTTACGTCAGGCGGAAAACATTTTGAATACTAACAATTTGAAGTTAGGTCAAGTGATTTACAAACCCAGCCGTTTCCCCAATGCGGTGCTGGAGCAGCGCTATAAGGGACGTGTCATCGCGCAAGGAACCCCGGTGCCTTACAACGCTTCCATCACGCTGGTGGTGGGCAAGGCACCCAATGATGATGGTTGGGAGACAGTGGAGGAGGAGTGAATTACCCTCTCCCAAACACCCCTTTTTTCGTGCTAAAAGTGCGGAAATTTTTTGAAAATCTTTCCAAATTTTCCCTGCAAAAGAACAGGTTCTTGTGAAAAAGTGTGTTTTTTCAACTTGAAAAATACTGCTAATATAATGATTAACAGAATAATGTGAAGCGTAAAAAAAAATATTGGAAAAATGTCCGAGCGAAAGCGAAAGTGTTGTACATTTGCATTCCGTTTTTGGCTGCTTTTAGAGCAGTCTGACGATGCCACTGTAGCTCAGTTGGCCAGAGCAGCTGATTTGTAATCAGCGGGTCGGGGGTTCGAATCCCTCTAGTGGCTCTGAATAAGTTCTTTGAAAGCATGGTGTTTTTGCTAAAGCAGAAACGCGGCAACATATATGTCAGATGACCTTTGTCATCTTGGGGGAATCGCATAGTGGCAATTGCAACAGACTGTAAATCTGTCCGGGAATCCGTTCGGTGGTTCGAGTCCACCTTCCCCCACCGCTGAAAGAGAGGGCGGATTTTGCTCTCTCTTGTGGTATAGATGCGGAAGTAGCTCATTTGGTAGAGCGAAAGCCTTCCAAGCTTTAGGTGGCGGGTTCGAGCCCCGTCTTCCGCTCCAGGTTTGCCGT
>CAJOQK010000163.1 GCA_905236885.1 uncultured Bacteroidales bacterium | reverse complement strand
GTGCAGAGCAAATAAAATTGGCATATATGACACTTCAAAGTGTTTTGTTTTGCCAGTTTTGCAGCATGGCTGTTCATGCCGCAAAATTATGCCATGCTTTTTCTGAAAAAGGAGAGAAAATTGAATATACACCATTAATATTTTCCCTCATAACCGACCCGCCCGTAGGCTAAGTTTGCCTCTGTCCGTTAAAGACATCTGAACTAGGGCAGAGGCGTTAAACAGTTGCCATTACTAACGGTATTCCTGATGGCGTAAAAAAAGGACGAAATGCGGCGGATAGGGTGTGGCGGCCTTATTCCGTTTGTAAGTGCCCAAAAATTTTTTAATTTTGCAGAGCCAATGCAAAATGATTAACAACATTAAAAAAAGAAATAATATGAGAGCAAAACAATCATTCCTTTTGATGGCGTTCTGCCTGTTAGCGGGCTTGACCGTCCGGGCGCAGGAATTCAAGGACTCCTGCGAGTGGTCGGTGAGCTGCCACAAGTACCGCACCTGCGGCGACACTGTTGTAAAAGGATACACCTATTTAAAAGTCTACAAGGATGCGTTCTGGAATCCTGAGACAGGAACGGGAAGTACGAGCCTGTATGCGCTCATACGCTATGATGAGGAAAGGAAACGTCTGTACGGAATACCTTTGGATCTTGTCATTCCGGCCATTTCATATTCTTTGATGTACGACTTTTCCCTGCAGGTTGGCGATTCGGTTTACGTCACCTCCTTTGACAGGTACGACCTCCATGTTTGGGCAAGATGCGTTGGAAGGGACTCCGTCACGCTGCGCAATGGGGAGAAACGCGCTGCCCTTCGCATTCAGATTTTCAACCCCAAAGACCAGTGGGGTGATGTGTACGGATATGATGAAACCATTTGGATTGAGGGTATCGGCAGCAACTACGGTCTCTTCTCTCCCGACAGCAAGCCCAAATACTCATGCCTGTACGAACAGCTACGGCTGCTGTGCTACCATGAGAATGGAGAATTGCTGCTGGACTTTCCTGAGTTTGACACGGACAATGCGCCAGGAGACTGCTACAACAGAAATACTGGCATGAGCGTGCCTCATGTCACAGCGGCGCAGTCGCTTTCCGTCTACCCCAACCCTGCCACGTCGCAGGTGATGGTGAGGGTTTCTGACCCCGCCGCCCTCAACGGGGAGCTTACGCTCACCAACATGTTGGGCGAGGTGGTGTGCCGCAGAACCATCACCAACGCCGAGACCCCAATCTCCCTGCAGGGCATGGCCAACGGCATGTATGTCGCCGTATACCGTTCCGGCACTGGCATCCAGCAGTTCCGCTTCGTGAAGGAGTAGGGTTGCATGAACCAATATGAACTTTTATAACCAAGGGCGGAACAATGAGTTTCCGCCCTTTTACTGTTTTTCGCAGAAATTTCGGCATTGAAAAAAACATCATCCATAGCGATATTCCAGCGTTAATGGGGACTTAGACAAATGAGGACGTCCAGCCCGAATTATCTTCCCGCAAACAGCTGCTTCAGTACCGGAATGTAGTCCTCGTCTGTATAAAAAACCTTGTGGTCCACCGCATTCCGGCTGAAAATCTCCTTTTGGGAGGCCAGCAGGTTCTCCCACCAGCTGCGGTATTGCTGCCGGAACCGTTCGTTGGAGGTGTCCACCAGTGAAATCCGGCCTGTTTCCGCATCCTTTAGCTGCACAAGTCCGGCCTTCGGAACCTCCAGTTCCCCCCGGTCCACCATCTGCAGGGCGGCCACATCATGCTTCCCTCGGGCAATGCGCAACGCCTCCTCAAAGCCGGTGTCGATAAAGTCCGACAGCACAAATGCGGTACAGCGCTTCTTGATGGCATTGCTCAAATAGCGCAGGGCCTCCGAGAGCGAAGTCGCTTTCTGTTCCGGCTGCTGTTCAACTAACTCCCTGATGATGCGCAAGATATGTGATGTTCCTTTTTTGGGTGGAATGAACTTCTCCACCTTGTCGCTGAAAAAAATCACGCCAACCTTGTCGTTGTTGGAAATGGCGGAAAAGGCCAGCACCGCAGCAATTTCGGTCAGCAGATCCTTCTTGTACATGCCACGGGTGCCGAACAGGTGGGAGGAACTCACATCCACGAGCAGCATCACAGTCATTTCGCGTTCCTCCTCAAACACTTTGATATAGGGATGGTTGAAGCGGGCGGTCACATTCCAGTCGATGGCACGCACATCGTCCCCATAGTGGTATTCCCGGACTTCGCTGAAAGCCATGCCCCTACCTTTGAAGGCGGAATGGTACTGCCCCGCAAAAATCTGCCGGCTCAACTCCCGTGTCCGTATCTCAATTTTCCGGACCTTTTTGAGTAACTCCGATGATTCCATGATTGTTCAGAAGTTTTCCGGACATCCGTTAAGGAACTTCCACTGTATTGATGATTTCGTTGACCATGTCGTCTGCCGTGACATTCTCCGCCTCCGCCTCATAGGTCAGGCCGATACGGTGACGCATCACCGAAAGGCAGATGGCACGGATATCCTCCGGAATCACATAGCCCCTGCGTTTGATAAAGGCATACGCCTTGGCGGCAAGTGCCATGTTGATGGAGGCACGCGGCGAGGCCCCATACTGAATCATAGGTTTCAGCTTTTGCAGGCCGTACTGTTCCGGATAACGGGTGGCGAAAACTATATCGGTGATGTAATTCTCAATTTTCTCATCCACATATACTTCCCTGACAACAGAACGGGCGTGGATAATGTCCTCCGCCTTCAGGCATGGGGTAACCTGTGCAAAATCGGAGCTGATGTTCTGACGCAGAATGCGTTTTTCCTCCTCTTTGGAGGGATAGCCGATCACAATTTTAAGCATGAAACGGTCCAGCTGAGCTTCAGGTAGCGGATAGGTTCCCTCCTGCTCAATCGGGTTTTGGGTGGCCATCACCAAAAAAGGCTCCTCCAGGGGATAGGTCTGCTCCCCAATGGTAACCTGCCGCTCCTGCATAGCCTCCAACAGGGCACTCTGCACCTTTGCCGGTGCACGGTTGATTTCATCCGCCAAAATGAAATTGGCGAACACCGGTCCCTTCTTCACCTGAAAGTCCTCATGCTTCTGACTGTAGACCAGGGTGCCTATCAGGTCGGCGGGCAAAAGGTCGGGTGTGAACTGGATGCGGCTGAACTTAACTTGGATTACATTAGCCAAAGATTTGATGGCCAAAGTTTTTGCCAATCCAGGAACTCCTTCCAGCAAAATGTGTCCGTTGGAAAGAAGCCCCACCAGCATCTGCTCCACCATGTTTTTTTGTCCGATGATCACCTTGCCCATCTCCATGCTGATGATGTCCACAAAGGAACTTTCACGCTGTATGCGTTCGTTCAATTCTCTTATATCCACTGTTTCTGCCATCTGAAAAAAATTATCTGAAAAAAATATTTGCAATATTGTCATATAACGCGGAGGAAATGGAATTATTATGGGGAAGTTCCAAAAAAATTTGGATGAAAAGTGCGATTTTTTTTCAAACTGCAACATAAATCCCCTTTTTTCACGTTATATCCGAATATGGAAAATAGCAAAAGGAGTTTTGTAGGGAATCTGTTGCTGCTGCTCAGTCTCAACCTGCTGATCAAACCGTTCTGGATTTTCGGCATTGACGTGAGTGTGCAGAACATGGTCGATACTGAGAGTTACGGCATCTATTTCACCCTTTTGAACCTCACTTTCATTTTCAACACGCTGCTGGACATGGGGACAACCTCGTTCAACAACCGCAGCATCGCCCGCGACAAAAACTTTTTGGCCGAAAATTTCAGCCGCATCCTTACACTGCGGCTGCTGTTGGGTGGGATTTACGCCGTTGTCATCATGGTGGCGGGCGTGGCGGCAGGCTACCGTATGGATGATTTCAGACTGCTGGCTCCTTTGGCCGTCAACCAGTTCCTCTCATTGTTCATCCTCTACCTGCGCTCCAATGTTTCAGGATTGTTGATGTTCAAAACTGACAGCCTCCTGTCGGTCATTGACCGGCTGATAATGATTGTATTCTGCGGCATTGCACTGTGGGGCAATGTGACGGACAAGCCGTTCCAAATCAGTTGGTTCATCTATATTCAGATGTTCTCCTACCTGATTACGGCGGGCATTGCGCTGGCCGTTGTACTGAAACATGGCCGTCCACGCGGACTGACCTTCGATTTGCCGTTTTTCAAGGAGATTCTGAAGAAAAGCTTCCCATTCGCACTTCTCGCCCTGCTCACCGCTATCCACAACCGCGTGGACACTGTTCTGCTGGAGCGCACATTGGGGGAGAGCGGTGCGGTGCAGGCCGGCATTTACGCCTCCGCATACCGGCTTTTGGATGCCGCCGTCATCATCGGCTACCTGTTTTCAGTGATTCTGATGCCGCTGTTCAGCCACCTTCTCAGTCAAAAGGAGAATATCCGGGGAATTCTCAAAACCGCCTTTGTCCTGATATTCATCTACGGCTTTCTGCTGGCAGCCGTCTCCTATTTCTACAGCTTTGAAATCATGCACCTCTACAACAAACACATAGAGGCCTCTACGGAAGTTTACAAATATTTGATGATAAGCATTTTGCCTTTGAGCCTGACCTATGTGTTCGGCTCGCTGCTCACCGCTAACGGAAACTTGAAACAGTTGAACCTCATTGCATTGGGAGCTGTATGCATCAATATTGCCTGCAATCTGCTGCTCATTCCGCACTGGCAGGCAATCGGTTCCGCTTTCAGCAGCATCATTACCCAAAGTTTCATCATTATCTGCGAAATATGCCTGGCTGTCAAAATTTTCCATCTCCGGATTCCGGCAGGCGCAGTCGTCAGAATTGCCGGCTATGCGCTCACCTGCCTTATTGTCCTATACTTTAGCAGAACGTTGCCCTGGAACATCTGGGCACAGATTGGCAGCTCGCTTACCGCCTGCCTGCTGCTGATTTTCGTCTGGCGGCTCATCCGCTGGGAGGAGGTGAAAAAACTCGGTATAATTAGGGTCAAAAAACGCTAAAAGGATTTTTCACACGCTACCAACTCTAATGGGAACTTCTAATTAAAACTACTTGAATTACAGTGATATAAATGTAAAAAATCGTTCTTTTTTGCATTTTTGTTTCTCGTTTTCTC